>JBMSOD010000241.1:0-4233 GCA_049422085.1 Burkholderiaceae bacterium | reverse complement strand
AAGCCCATGGAGCGCGCTGCCTGCACCGACGCACCAAAGGCGGCCTCGTCGTGGATTTCGGCCAGCCCACCGGGGACGCCCCAGGCCTGCAGGCCGAAGGCATGGGCGGCGGTCACCATCATGTTGGCAGGCCAGGCCATGGCGGCCAGGTTGGACGCGGTGCCCAGGGCCGCGGCATAGTCTTCGGGGCCAAAGACCAGTGCACACAGCGAGGGGTGGCTGGCAATTTCGGCACAGGCCAGGATGGCGCGCGGTGATTCGATCAGGGCAGCAATCGGCCGCCCGCCAGGATGGCCAGCCTTGAGCAGGGCATCGATCCGTTCGACATCGGCCAGGCCCTCGACCTTGGGCAGGATGACCGCGGCGACCTTGGCCAGTGGCAACGCCTGCACGTCGGCCGCGGTATCGGGCTCCAGCGCATTGACCCGCACCAGGACCGTCGCGCCGCGCGCATGCAGATCATTGACTGCCGCAGCAGCCATGGCACGGGCTTCGGCCTTGCGATCACCCTGCACCGAGTCTTCCAGGTCGACGATCAGGGCATCGGCGCCCCGATCCGTGGCCTTGGCGAGCAGGGCGGTGGAGGTGGCCGGCAGAAAGAGCAGGGAGCGCAGGGGAGGCAGGGCAGTCGAGGGCATGACGGGGGCGCGCAGGCGATGCGGCGTGAGGGGTGATGCGGGATTGCAGGGGGTGCAGCAGGACGCTGCACTGCGGTTTTAGCTCGAGAGATTGATCAGTGGCTCGCCTGCCAGCCAGTGCCCCAGATTGTCGAGAAAGAGCTGACGGTCACGTGCCGGATTGCCCAGCGAGGCGGCTGCGTTGTGGGGCGAGATCCAGACATTGGGCAGGGTCCAGAGCGGGGAGCCCGGCGGCAGCGGCTCGGTGCTGAAGACGTCCAGGTAGGCACCGGCCAGGCGACGGTGAGCAAGGGCATCGGCCAGCGCGGCCTCATCAACCACGGGCCCCCGACCGACATTCACTACCCTCGCATGGGCGGGCAGCAGTGCGATGCGCCGGGCATCGAGCAGTCCGCGGGTGAGGTCCGACAACGGACAGGCGAGCACCAGCCAGTCGCACTGAGGCAGCGCGCGATCGATCTCGGCATAGGTCAGGGTCTGATCCACATCCGGGCAGGGCAGTGCCTGCTGCCGAACGCCCACGGTCCGCATGCCAAAGGCCCGCATCAGCCGGGCGACTTCGCGACCGATCGGACCCAGTCCGACAATGACCGCGGTCTGTTCGCTCAGGTCGCGCGGCGAGGCGGCGCCCAGTACGGGTTGCCAGACCTTGCGCGATTGCGCCTCGAGCCAGCCCGGAAAGCCTCGGGTCTGCGCCAGCACGGCCGCCATCACGGTATGCGCGATCGGCACTGAAGTGACGCCCGAAGAGGTGGTGATCCGGATCCCCCGGGCCTGCGAGGCCCGGTACTCCGGAAAGTCTGCACCGGCCGACATCACATGCAGCCAGTTCAGTGCCGGCGCCGCATCCACCACGGCGAAGAAATCCTTCATGGCCGCTGGCTGCGCACCGCTGCGTGCTGCGGCAAAGACGTCTCGTGAAAACCACGCACCGCTGATCTCGCTCAGGCGATGAGGCTCAGCCTTCAGTTGCGTGGGCGTGAGGCAGTTCAGGGCAATGGCGCGCTGCTGCGCGACCTGCGCCATCAGCGCACCCGCGTCGGACTGGGCGGCGTCGGAAACCAGCAGGGTCAGAGGCATCGGGAGCTCGTGAGAATCAAAAAACGCCAGGTGAAACCCGACGCGGGTGAAGCGCGCAACGCGAGGCAGGAATCAGCGGTCGAGAATCTGGCTCAGGAACTGACGCCCACGATCGCTCTTGGGGTTGCCGAAGAAGCCCTCGGGTGTGTCCTGCTCGACGATCTCGCCATGGTCCATGAAGATCACCCGATCGGCGACCGCCCTCGCGAAACCCATTTCATGCGTCACGCAGATCATGGTCATGCCTTCGCGTGCCAGGTCGATCATGGTGTCGAGCACCTCCTTGACCATCTCGGGGTCGAGAGCCGAGGTGGGCTCGTCAAACAGCATGATGGAAGGATTCATGCACAGGGCGCGTGCAATCGCGACCCGCTGCTGCTGCCCGCCAGAAAGCTGCCCGGGATATTTGGGCGCCTGCTCGCGGATATGCACGCGATCGAGCAGCTCCAGCGCACGGGCCTCAGCCTGCGCACGGGGCATCTTGCGCACCCAGATCGGCGCCAGTGTGCAGTTGTCGAGCACGGTGAGATGCGGAAACAGATTGAACTGCTGAAACACCATGCCCACGTCGGCACGGATGGCATCGATGTGCTTGAGGTCGTCATCGAGTTCGGTGCCGTTGACGACAATCCGCCCCTTCTGGTGCTGCTCCAGGCGATTGATGCAGCGGATCAGGGTGGATTTGCCCGAACCCGAGGGGCCGCACACCACGATTTTTTCACCGCGGGCCACAGTCAGGTCGATGTTCTTGAGCACGTGGAAATCGCCATACCACTTGTTGAGGCCGGAGATTTCGATGGCAGGCCCGTTGCCAGAGTCAGTGGCAGCAGGCATGGACAGAGGGGCGCTAGCAGACATGGGGGCTTCCTTGGGTCAGCCGATCAGCGACGCGTGCCACGGGCGAGTTCACGTTCGAGCCACTGGCTGTACTTGGACATCGCGTAGCAGAAAATCCAGTAGATGAGGATCGAGAACAGAAAGGCCTCGATGAAGTATTTCTTCCAGGCGAAGTCGGTCTCGACCGATTTCTTGACTGCATAGGCAAAGTCGTAGATCGCGATGATCACCACCAGCGAGGTGTCCTTGAACAGCGAAATGAAGCTGTTGACCACCGGTGGAATCGAGATGCGAAGCGCCTGCGGCAGGATGATCAGGCCCATGGTTTTCCAGTAGGGCAGGCCCAGGGCTTCGGCGGCTTCGTACTGACCTTTGGGTACGGCCTGCAAACCGCCGCGAACCGCTTCGGCCAGATAGGCTGCCACGAACAAAATGATGGCCACCTGGGCCCGCAGCAGCTGGTCAATCCTGAATCCTTCGGGCATGAAGAGCGCGAACATCACGCTGGCCATGAAAAGCACGGTGATCAGCGGCACACCGCGCACCACCTCGATGTAGATCACGCAAAAGGACCGTATGACCGGCAGCGAGCTGCGTCGGCCCAGGGCCAGCACGATGCCCAGCGGGAACGCGAAGCCGATGCCGAAGATCGACAGGATGAGCGTGACCGGCAGGCCGCCCCATTGTTCGGTGCGCACCGGCAGCAGGCCAGCACCACCTGCCATCAGCCAGTAGGACACACTGATGCCCAGGACCCAGGGCACGACCAGCGCCGGCTTCCAGAATCGCCGCATCCCGGAGATCACCAGCAGCGAGCACAGCAACACGATCACGAGTGCAGGTCGCCACTGCTCTTCGAAGGGATAGACCCCGAACATCATGAAGCGGAACTTGTTCCAGACCACCGCCCAGCAGGCGCCCTGGCCGCGCACGGCATCGCAGGCCGCCGCAGGCTGCAGGCCCCAGACGGCATCAATGAACAGCCACTGCACTGCGGGCGGCACGATCCAGGCCAGCAGCCCGAGCAGCAGGACCGTGAGCGCCGAATTGGCGGGTGTGGAGAACAGATGGGTTTTAAGCCAGGTGCCCATGTCAGCGCTCCACCAACCGCATGCGGTGGTTGTACCAGTTCATGAACAGCGAGATGGCCAGACTGATCGACAGGTAGACCGCCATCAGGATGGCAATGGCCTCGATCGCCTGGCCGGTCTGGTTCATGGTGGTGTTGGCCACCGCCACCAGATCGGGATAGCCGATGGCCACCGCCAGCGAGGAGTTCTTGGTGAGGTTCAGGTACTGGCTGGTCATGGGCGGAATGATCACGCGCAGGGCCTGGGGCAGGGTGATCAGCCGCAGGCGCTGTCCGGGTGACAGTCCCAGGGCCATGGCGGCTTCGCCCTGACCGCGGTCCACTGCCAGGATGCCAGCCCGAACGACCTCGGCGATGAAGCCTGCGGTATAGGTGGATAGTCCGATGAGCAGTGCGGTGAACTCCGGGGAGAGCACCTTGCCGCCCGTGAAATCGAAACCCGACAGTTCGGGCACATCGATCTGCGTGGGCGCGCCCATGAGGGCCCAGGTCAGCAGCGGGAGTCCCAGGATCAGGGCCAGCGCAGGCAGGCCGACCATCGGCTGGGCGCCGGTCAGACGCTGAATCTTTCTCGCTCGAGCGCGCCAG
>JBMSOD010000240.1:0-4270 GCA_049422085.1 Burkholderiaceae bacterium | reverse complement strand
TGATGGAGTCCAGTCTCGCAGCTCCGCAGGAGCGCTTGTCGCGCATGGTGGCTGAAAACGCCCGACGTCTGCAGCGGGTGGTGGACGATGTGTTGCAGGCTGCCGTATCCACCGAGGCAGAGCCGCCACGCATCGACGCGGCCGCCGAGGTAGGCAACATCGTCTCGGACTGGCGTCAGGCCAGCGGCGAGCCTGACGATTCGAGCCGCATTCAGGTGGATCTCCCGGAAGGCGAGTTGGCCGTGCTCTTCGATGCCGAGCATCTGCGCCGGGTACTGGTCAATCTGCTGGACAACGCATCGCGACATGCCTCCGCCGATCCGGGAGCGATCACCCTCAGGCTGACGCCCCGCGACGCGCGCGCCCTTCTTCTCGACACGCAGTCGGGGCTCGGGACTCGGGCTGTATATTTGCCGCGAATTGTGCGAGCGGCATGGTGCATCCATCGAGTTCCGGGCGCGCCCGGTGACCCAGCGGCATCGCAATAGCTTCGTCGTGCTGATGCAGCGGCCGGCTCCGGCGGCCAGCCCCGCCTCGCCCGGAGCCTTTCGAACGCCTGCCCCATGACGACCGCCCCTTCTCGCCGCCTGCTCGTCGTCGACGATGAGCCTGACTTGAGAACCCTGTACGAACTGACGCTCGTTCGGGAGGGCTACGACGTCGAGGCGGCGGGTTCAGTTGAAGAGGCCTGGCAGGCCCTGTGCGAAGCCACATTTGACGCGGTCATCACCGACATGCGGCTGCCGGATGGCACGGGACTGGACCTGCTGCAACGGCTTGACCTGTCCGGACGGTCCGAGCGGACCATCGTCATCACCGCCTACGGCTCGGCGGAGAACGCCGTCGAAGCCTTGAAGGCGGGCGCCTATGACTACCTGACCAAGCCCGTGGACTTGAAGCAGTTCCGTGCTGTGGTGGCCTCGGCCACCGCGCATGACCGAACCCAGGGCGCCCCCACTGCAGTCGCGGCCCTCAAGCCTCCCGAGACGCGTCAGGTCCCGGCGATGGTGAAGGACCGGGTGGCGCTACACCGCCTGGTGGGCGGATCGCCGGCCATGGCCCAGGTGCGTTCCCTCATCGAGCGGGTGGCCCGCGGGATGGCGCCCGTCCTCATACAGGGTGAGTCCGGCACCGGCAAGGAACTTGTGGCGCGAGCCATCCACTTGTCCTCGCCACGCAGCGCCGGCGCCTTCGTGGCGGTGAACTGCGGAGCCATCCCGGAGGCTCTGCTCGAAGCGGAGTTCTTCGGCTATCGCAAGGGGGCCTTCACGGGCGCCACCGAGGATCGAGGAGGGTTCTTCCAGGCTGCGCAGGGCGGTACGCTGTTCCTTGACGAGATCGGCGATCTGCCCCTGGCCATGCAGAGCAAGTTGCTTCGCGTCATCCAGGAGCGTGCAGTCAGGCCGATTGGCCACGCCATGGAGGTTGCGGTTGACGCTCGAATCCTCAGCGCCACGCACCGTGATCTGGGGCAGGAGGTACAGGCCGGGCGTTTTCGGCAAGATCTCTTCTACCGTCTGAACGTGATACGCATCGTGCTGCCTGCGCTGCGCGAGCGCATGGACGACCTGCCGGAGCTCTGCAGGGCGATCCTGCAGCGCATTTCATCGGAGGCGGGTGTCTCACCCGCTCCGCAGCTCACCATGGCGGCCCTGGCAGCGCTCCAGAGGTATGGGTTTCCCGGCAACGTTCGAGAGTTGGAGAACCTCCTCCACCGAGCCCTGGTCCTGGCAGCCACCGATACGCTGGATGTTGAAGACCTGGGCCTTCCCCAGGTCGACGGTGCGACAGCGCCCGTGCCGGCGGTGCCACCGGCGCTGCCTGAAGTGGCCGCAGGCCCAGGCGTCGAACCATTGCCCAAAGACCTGACGGCCTACCTCGATGGGATAGAGCGCGATGTCTTGCTGCGGGCGCTCGAGCGTCATCGCTACAACCGCACGGCAGCCGGTGCGAGCCTTGGACTGTCGCTGCGCCAGATGCGCTACCGCATGGCCAGACTGGGCGTGCGCTCGCAGGATGCGGGGGAGGGCGAAGGCCCTCTGTGATCACCGGGGCATCGCCTGCCCCTCGTGAAGTCCTCGCTTACACGGCGAACAGCGGCGAGCGATCGGCGTCAACCTCGGGCATACACCGATGTGACACTATCCGTAGTGGGTTGAATGGCCTCCGACCCCCATATATAGTGTGTGCAACGGTTGGCATTGCAGCCGGGCGCGCCATCCTGGCAGACCCGATGCGAAGGCCGCAGCAGGTCGTTTCTCACTTTTCAGCCCCCCGCCGCACGCGCTGTGCGGCCCTTTCGCCGGCAAGGTAACGGCGCGCCCAGAAGGAGTATTCATGCAGACTGCCTCGGTCACCGGACAGACGTCCTTGCCCGCCTCTCTGATCGCTGCAGCATCGACGCCGGCCCAGTCGGCGTATACCGCGTACCAGATCATCCGGCGCAACGGGTCTGTGGTGTCCTTTGAGCCGCACAAGATCGCCGTGGCCCTCATGAAGGCCTTTCTCGCAGTCCACGGAACGCAGGGCGCTGCCTCGGCCAGTGTGCGAGAGACGGTCGATGGATTGACCGAGGCGGTCGTGCGCGCCCTTCTGAGGTCTCGCCCTGGCGGCGGCACCTTTCACATCGAGGATGTGCAAGACCAGGTGGAGCTTGGCCTGATGCGAGGTGGGCATCATGAGGTGGCCCGGGCCTACGTGCTGTATCGCGACAGGCGGGCGCAAGAGCGGGCTCGGCAGGCGCAACCGCAGGCGGTCCGCGAAGCCGAGCTCATGGTCACCGACGCGGGTCGCCGGGTGCCGCTGGATCTGGATGCGCTCGAGGCCCTGGTGAATGCGGCTTGCGAGGGGCTCGGCGCGGACGTGAAGGCTGGCCCCATCCTCGCCGAGACACGTCGCAACCTCTATGACGGAGTCCCGATCGACGAGGTTTTCAAGGCGGCCATCCTGGCGGCACGCACCCTGCTGGAGCGCGAGCCGGGGTACACGCGAGCCACGGCCCGCCTGCTGATGCACACCATCCGGCGCGAGATCCTGGGCCGTGACGCTGACACGAGCGACATGGCGGCAGCGTATGCGGAGTATTTTCCGCAGTTCATCCGCCGTGGGGTGGAGGCCGAATTGCTCGATGACAAGCTCCAGCAATTCGACCTTGCGCGGCTGGGCGCGGCGCTGAAGCCTGAGCGTGACCTGCAGTTCGATTATCTCGGCCTGCAAACACTGTACGACCGCTATTTCCTGCACGTGGACGAGCGCCGCATCGAGATGCCGCAGGCGTTCTTCATGCGCGTGGCAATGGGCCTATCCCTCAATGAGATCGACCGCGAGGCCCGCGCCATCGAGTTCTACGAGGTTCTGTCGAGCTTCGACTTCATGTCCAGCACGCCCACGCTGTTCAACTCCGGTACCCGCCGGTCGCAGTTGTCGAGCTGCTACCTCACGACCGTGGCCGACGACCTGGACGGCATCTACGAGGCCCTGAAGGAGAACGCGCTGCTGAGCAAGTTCGCCGGAGGCCTGGGCAATGACTGGTCGCGTGTGCGCGCGCTGGGCTCCTACATCAAGGGGACCAATGGCAAGAGCCAGGGGGTGGTGCCCTTCCTCAAGGTGGTCAACGACACCGCGGTGGCGGTCAACCAGGGCGGCAAGCGCAAGGGAGCGGTGTGCTCCTATCTGGAAAGCTGGCACCTGGACATCGAGGAGTTCCTCGAGTTGCGCAAGAACACCGGTGACGACCGGCGGCGCACCCACGACATGAACACGGCCAACTGGATCCCGGACCTCTTCATGAAGCGGGTCATCGAGGACAAGGACTGGACGCTGTTCTCCCCGTCCACCTGCCCGGATCTTCACGACCTCTTCGGTCAGGCCTTCGAGCAGGCCTATACAGCGTACGAGGCCAAGGCGGACCGCGGCGAGATCAAGCTCTTCAAGCGCATGCCGGCACGCAGCCTGTGGCGCAAGATGCTCACCATGCTGTTCGAGACCGGGCATCCCTGGATCACGTTCAAGGATGCCTGTAACGTGCGCAGCCCGCAGCAGCACGTGGGCGTGGTGCACTCGAGCAACCTGTGCACCGAAATCACCCTGAACACGAGCGACTCCGAAATCGCGGTGTGCAACCTCGGCTCGGTCAATCTCGTCCAGCACCTGACCGAAGGGCCCGATGGGCAGAAGGTGATCGATCAGACCAAGCTGAAGAAGACGGTTTCGACGGCGATGCGCATGCTCGACAACGTGATCGACATCAACTACTACGCGGTCAAGAAGG
>JBMSOD010000239.1:0-4289 GCA_049422085.1 Burkholderiaceae bacterium | reverse complement strand
CCGACGCGGGGGTGCCCCGCGATGCGGTCTTCGTGCCCTTTGCCTATGCCGAGGCCGCCGCCAACCGCCTGACCAATCCGGCACTGGATCCGTTCGGAAAGATTCCCGAATTGAAGTATTGTGCAGTGCGCATCCTGCCCCAGCACTGACCCAGGCAGCGCTGATCACGGCAGCCCCACCCGAACTTCCTCAACACCTCATTCAACGCGCCTTGGCGCCTCGCCCGACCATGTCCGGATACGCCGTCACCCAGCCCTTTCATCTTGCCTTTCCCGTTCACGACCTGCAGGCGGCCCGTCAGTTCTATGGCGGTGTGCTTGGCTGTCCGGAAGGTCGCAGCAGCGAGGCCTGGATCGATTTCGATCTCTATGGGCATCAGATCGTGGCTCACCTGTCGCCCGAAGAGGCCGGCCACCGCAAGACCAGTGCCGTCGATGGCGATGATGTGCCGGTGCGCCACTTCGGTGTGGTGCTTGGCATGCAGGACTGGCAGAAGATGGCCGATGCGCTCCAGGCGCATGGCATCCGCTTCATCATCGAGCCGCATATCCGCTTCAAGGGCGAGGTGGGCGAGCAGGCCACCATGTTCTTTCTCGACCCCTCGGGCAATGCACTCGAGTTCAAGGCCTTCGCTGACCCATCGCGACTGTTCGCCAAGTAAGCGGTCGCGCCTGCCTTGCAGGCGTTGCCCAGATTCGCGCGGTACATTGCAGCTGTTCTAAAAACGCGACATCGTTCGAGCACCGTGTATCGAACGAGCGCAAACACAAGATTCAGGGAGCCACTCGCATGACACGCACCAACCTGCAGGAGTTCGACCGTGCCCGACAGGTGCTGGTCGGCGGCGTCAACTCGGCCGTCCGGGCCTTCCGGGCCGTAGGCGGCACACCGCGCTTCATTGCCCGGGCCGAGGGCGCCTTCATGTGGGATGTCGAGGGCAAGCGCTATGTCGATTACCTCGGCTCCTGGGGCCCCATGATCGTGGGCCATTCCCATCCGAAGGTGCTTGAGCGGGTGATCGAAGCCGCAGCGCGCGGCCTGTCTTATGGCGCGCCCAATGTCATGGAGACCGAGCTGGCCGAAAAGCTCGCGGCCCTCTTTCCTCATGTGGAGCGGGTGCGCTTTACCAGCTCCGGGACCGAGGCTGCCATGTCCGCCCTGCGTCTGGCGCGTGGTGCCACGGGTCGTACCAAGATCATCAAGTTCGAGGGCTGCTATCACGGCACCGCCGACAGTCTGCTGGTCAAGGCCGGCAGTGGTGCCCTCGCCTTTGGGCAGCCCAGTTCGGCGGGCGTACCCGAAGACCTGGCCCGTCACACCCTGGTGGCGCAGTTCAATGATCTGGACAGCGTGCGCAGCCTGCTCGAGGCCCATCCCAAGGAAGTGGCCTGCGTCATGATCGAGCCGGCCGCCGGCAACATGAACCTCATCCTGCCCAAGCCCGGATTTCTGCAGGGTCTGCGCACCTTGTGTAGCGAGCATGGCGCGCTGCTGATCTTTGATGAAGTGATGACCGGATTCCGGGTCGCTCTGGGCGGTATGCAGCAGGTGAGCGGGGTGGTGCCCGACATGACGGCCTTTGGCAAGGTGATCGGTGGCGGCATGCCGGTGGGCGCGATTGCCGGCCCGGCGCGCATCATGGACCTGATGGCACCCCTGGGTCCGGTGTATCAGGCAGGCACCCTGTCGGGCAATCCGATCGCGATGGCTGCAGGTCTGGCCACGCTCGAGCTGATCAGCGTGCCCGGGTTCTATGAGGCCGTGAGCGCGCGGCTGTCGCGCCTGTTGCAAGGCCTCAGGGATGCCGCGGCCGAGGCAGGGGTGGTGTTTTCGACGCAGCAGATGGGCACCATGGCTGGCATCTACATGATGGCCACGCCGCCGCAGAGCTATGCCGAAGTGATGACCCAGGATGTCGAGCGCTTCAAGGCCTTCTATCACCGCATGCTCGAGGCGGGTGTGTATTTCCCGCCTTCACCGGTCGAGGCCTTCTTCTTCTCGTCGGCCCATTCCGACGCTGAAGTCGATTTCACGATCGGGTGCGCCCGCAAGGCCTTCCAGGGTCTTTGAACCGCCACAAGCGATCCATGGCCGTCGGTCTGCGCCATGGATCTGCCGTCTTGCAGCCAGCCATGCACCTACAATGACCGCCTGAGCTGACCGCCAACGCCTGAGCTGACCGCCAACATTAGGGGAGAGATCATGAGCATCGAACGTACCGTCTTTGGTGAAGACCACGAGCAATATCGCGACACCGTTCGCCGCTTCCTCGAAAAGGAAGTCGCGCCCTTTCATGCTGCCTGGGAAGAGCAGGGCTATGTCGATCGCGATGTCTGGCTCAAGGCCGGTGAAAACGGCCTGCTGTGCCCGTCCATGCCCGAGCAGTACGGCGGCTCGGATGCCGACAAGCTCTACTCGGTGGCCATGTTTGAAGAGATTGCGCGCCAGGGCTACACCGGCCTGGGCTTTGGTCTGCACAACGAGATCGTGGCGCCCTACATCCTGTCCTACGGCACCGAGGAACAGAAGCAAAAATACCTGCCGGCCATGGCCCGTGGCGAGGTGATCGGCGCGATCGCCATGAGCGAGCCTGCGGCGGGTTCAGACCTGCAGGGCATCAAGACCACTGCGGTCGATCGCGGCGATCACTTCGTCCTCAATGGCTCCAAGACCTTCATCACCAATGGCTGGCATGCCGATCTGGTGATCGTGGTGGCCAAGACCAACCCCGAGGCCGGTGCCAAGGGCACCAGCCTGCTGCTGGTCGAGCGTGGCATGGCTGGCTTTGAAAAGGGCAAGCGCCTGAAGAAGTCGGGCATGAAGGCCCAGGACACCTCCGAGCTCTTCTTCAACGACGTGAAGGTGCCCAAGTCCCATCTGCTGGGCGACCTCAATCGCGGCTTCGTTTACCTGATGCAGGAGCTGCCCTGGGAGCGCCTGCAGATTGCCATCTCGGGCATTGCAGCGGCACAGGGCGTGCTCGACGAGACCCTGGCCTACACCAAGGACCGCAAGGTGTTCGGCACCACCGTGGCGAGCTTTCATACCACCCGGTTCAAGCTGGCTGAAATGCAGACCGAACTGCAGGTGGCGCGGGTGTTTGTCGACCGCTGCATCGAACTGCTCATGCAGAAAAAGCTCGATACCGCCACCGCCTCAATGGCCAAGTACTGGTGCAGTGATCTGCAGTGCAAGGTCATCGATGAATGCGTGCAGCTGCATGGAGGCTATGGCTACATGCAGGAATACCCGGTGGCACGAGCCTGGACCGATGCACGGGTGCAGCGCATTTATGGCGGCACCAACGAGATCATGAAGGAAGTGATCGCCCGCTCGATGGGCCTCGCCCAGAGCCGCTGAGTCGCCGGGGGCTTCGGCCCCTGAAGACGGTCTGCATCACGCGCAGCGTGCCGATGTTGACCAGACCCTGTCCAATGCCATGAGCCTCGTCCTCCAGCAGGTCGAGGCTGGCATTGACGCCCAGGGCTCGCATTCCCCTGAAGGCCTGCTGGGCGTGCACAGCCGGCACGACGCTGTCGAAGGTGCCGTGGATCAGATGCACCGTGCCCGAGAGCCAGTCACCCTCGCGTAGCGGGCGGGCCAGGCGTGCGCCATAGGCGACCGTGATGGCCGCCGGTGCCATCGGTGTGCGCGCAAGCTCAAGCGCGAGCAGTCCCCCCTGGCCATGTCCGATCACGACCGTACGATCGGGGCCCAGGCCGCTGGACTGCTGGAGTTGCTCGATGCGTCCGGCCACCTGGTCGCGTGCTGCTTCAATGCGGCTCTCCCGGTGATCGATCCGATCATCGAACCAGTCGCTGCCGCCCGAGAAGCGTCGTGCCCCTTGCAGAATGATGCCGGTTGCACCAGGGAACTTGAGCTGCCAGGCGATCGCCACCGGCGCGAAGCCTTCGGGCGAACTGCCCTGATCATGCAGAAAGATCAGGAGGCGGCGCGTGCCACCGGGGTCGATCGGCGGAAACTCCAGCCAGAGCTGGGGTGATGCGGGGTCAGGGCGCATGCAGCTCGCCGGGGCCTCAGAAAATCAGTCGTCCCAGCATCCAGGCGATCGCGGCAATGAGGGCACAGGCGGGGATGGTGAGGATCCAGGCCCAGACAATGCTGCCGGCCAGCCCCCAGCGGACCGCATGCGGACTTTGCGCGGTGCCCACACCCACGATGGCGCCGGTGATGGTGTGGGTGGTCGACACCGGGATGCCCGCGGTCGAGGCGATGAACAAGGTCATGGCGCCGCCGGTTTCGGCACAGAAGCCGCCGACCGGCTTGAG
>JBMSOD010000238.1:0-4315 GCA_049422085.1 Burkholderiaceae bacterium | reverse complement strand
CTGCTGCCAAGAAGCCTGCAGCGAAGAAGGCTGCTGCCAAGAAAACCGCAGCCAAGAAGCCTGCAGCCAAAAAGCCTGCTGCCAAGAAGGCTGCCAAGAAGCCTGCCAAGAAAGCAGAAAAGCCTGCCGCTGCTGCCCCTGCGCCTGCTGCTGCCAAGCCGCTCAATCCTGCGGCCGCCTGGCCCTTCCCGACCGGCAACAAGCCCTGAGACTGAATTTCAGCTCAGACAACAAGATTCATCGGATCAGGCCTTGTGCCAGCCACTACGCGCTCTTCGGAGCGCGTTTTTTTTCGTGCGAGAATCCGCTCCGCCATGACACGAATTCTCTGGTTGCTGATAGAAACCCTGGGCGGACTGCTCGCGATGGCCTGCCTGCTCCGTGCCTGGGCCCATCGTCAGCACCTGAATCCACGTCATCCGCTGAGCCTGTTCATCCATGCGCTCAGCGACTGGCTGGTTCGTCCTCTGCAACGTCTGGTGCGTCCCACGCGAACCAGCGATGTCGCCGCCGTGACCGCAGCCGCGCTCATCGCATTGCTACTGACACTGGCGCAGGTGCTGCTCTGGACCGGACGCTTTCCTGACCCGAGTCAAATCCTGCTGGGCACCGTGCTCTGGCTGGCGCGAACGGCCATCTATCTGGCCATGGGTCTGATCGTGGTGCAGGCCATTCTGTCCTGGGTCAATCCGCACGCCCCGATGGCACCGGCGATCCGTCAGCTGAGCGAGCCGCTTCTGGCCCCCTTTCAGCGTCGTTTGCCAGCGATTGCCGGTGTCGATCTCAGCCCACTGGTTCTCTTTCTGCTGCTCCAGGTCCTGCTGATCCTGATCGACCCCGCATTTCTTGCAGGCATGTTGCGCTAGCCCGGACGGGGCAGATCAGCCTTCCTTCGAGAGCGATCCGCTCATGCAGTCCAGGGTGGCATGCCGTAGGCCTGCTGGTGTCGTCGGACCACTTCCGCACGATCCACGACATGGTTCTGCGGGCCTTCATGCTCGATCTTGATGGCCCCCATCACGCTGCCGAGCTTGACCGAGGCTGACCATCCAAGGCCTTGGGACAGGCCATAGAGCAGACAGCCCCGGTAGGCGTCGCCGCAACCGGTGGGATCAACCGCCTCGCGGATCGAGACCGGGGCAATCCGCTCACTCTGGCCATCACGATGCAGCACGGAGCCTTCGGCGCCTTTGGTGACGATCATGGCCTGGACCTGGGCGGCCAGTTCGGCTTCGGTCAGTCCGGTGCGTTCGCTCAGCATCCGGCATTCATAGTCGTTGACGGCCAGCGCACTGGCGTCCTTCAGGAGCGCCCTGAGTTCAGCACCATCAAAGGCGGGCAGTGCCTGACCCGGATCGAAGATCCAGGGCACGCCGGCGCGCGTAAAGGCCTGTGCATGGGCCTGCATGGCCAGCTTGTCATTGGGGGCGACGATTGCCCAGCAGGCGTCTCCACTTGCGTCCACCCGAGAGGCCTGACCCATGGCGCCAGGATGAAAGGCGGTGATCTGGTTATCCGACAGATCGGTGGTGATGTACGCCTGGGCGGTGTAATGATCGTCGCAGACCAGGATGCGAGAAACGTCCATGCCCAGGCCGCGAAGCCGCTCGACATAGTCGTAACCATCGCGGCCCACTGAAGCCAGCACACGCGCATCGCCACCGAGTCCGTGCAGGGTGTAGGCGATGTTGGCTGCACAGCCACCGAATTCGCGCTTGAGCCTGGGCGTGAAAAAGGACACGTTGAGCATGTGGATGCGCTCAGGGAGGATGTGATCCTTGAAGTGACCATCGAACACCATGATGGTGTCGTAAGCCATCGAACCGCTGATCATGACGCGAGAAGACATGGGAGCTTGCCGGGGTGTTGGAGGGAGAGATGAAGGCGTAGAATAGCCAGCGAGGTTGAGCGCGAAAACGCTCAGGGATAAAACAGAAACGCGACGTATCCCGCAACAGCGAGACCGTCATGTTCGAGAGTGCCCCGCTCCGAATGCTCCGAGCGCGCCGCAAGACCATTCAATCGCTCGGGGCCTCGGGTGTAGATCTCGGCCTCAATGATCTTGCGAACAAGCATGACCGACTGGGTATCCCGCAAGGTCAGTTCGATGGCAGGAAAGGCCACCGGTCGATCGCTCCGATTGCGAATGACCGCCTCCAGGGCAAGTTTCGAGGGATCCTCGGCTGCGGCAAGCTCGATGCTCTCGATGGACAGCGAAGACGCATCGAGCGGCGGATGCAGATCGAGCTTCAGGGCGTGAGCCATCTGTTCGAGCAGGGGAGCGAGGACCGGGACGCGATAGGCCAGTTCGTGTCGCAAGCCGATCACGGATTGGCCCAGCAGACCGAGGCAGGCCAGGATCGCGAGCAGGGCGGCGACCCTGCCGGATCGGGTTCGCGGCGCGGGCTCGGAGGTCTGATCGGAGTCAGGCTGTGCCCAAGAGGGCACGGGATCCGAAGCGAGCGGTATTGGCGCGGAAACGGTCTCCGGAGTCGGCAGGGCGGACATGGGGACAGTCTCGAGAGCTGGTCGCTCCGACACCGCAGCTGTCTGCGGGCGTGGTGGCTCGGACGGCGAGTCTGCCTCTGGCAGTGTCAGCAGAGAGGCTGCGGTCGCGATGTCGGAAGGATCGGACGAGGGCGCTTCTGTCAGCGGGGCAGTGTCTTGCGATTCGCCGGCGTCATCGAGGTAGGTGAGGGCGTCGACCCCCGAGAAGACCTGCTGGCAACGACCGCAGCGCACCAGCCCCTTGCGCAGCTTGAGCTGATCGGCAACGACCTTGAAACTTGTCTTGCAGTGGGGGCAGGTGGTGGCCAGCGTCATGGGGAACGTCGGCCTGCCAGGCAGACCCAGCCCTCCGAGACGTCCACGGCACTCAGGGCCATGTAGGGTTCATAGGCTGCGCTGACCTCCTCGATCTGGCGCTCCAGCACCCCCGAGAGCACCAGCCAGCCACCCGGCAGAACGAGCCCTGTGAGCACCGGCGCAAGGAGCTTGAGCGGGCTCGAAAGGATGTTGGCGACCACCACATCGGCCGGTGATGGCGCCGCCGCATCGGTGCCCTGCACATGGATGCTCACCTGATTGTTCAGGGCGTTGCTGCGTGTCGACAGCAGGGCCTGTTCATCGATGTCCACGCCGATGACCTCGGCCGCCCCCAATCGCGCGGCTGCGATCGCCAGGATCCCGGAGCCACAGCCATAGTCGATGACGCTGCAACCCGCGAGCGCCTGGCGCTCGAGCCATTGAAGGCAAAGCCGGGTGGTCGGATGGCTGCCCGTTCCAAAGGCCAGTCCGGGATCCAGGATGATGTCGATGCGTCCATCAGAGGCCGCGCCATGCCAGCTGGGGGCAATACGCAGCCGCGTGCCGATCTCGATCGGTTCGAATTGCGATTGCGTCAGCGTGACCCAGTCCTGGTCATCGATCTTGCGGATGGCATGCACCCTGGGCACCGCACGTCCCATCGCGCTCGATGCATCGGCAAGGAGTCGCAAGGGATCCTGAGTCGTTTCAAGCAGGGCCGCGAGCAGGGTGCGTTGCCACCCGGTCAATCGGGCCGTGGCAACAGCGGGCATGCCTGGCTCGCCATAGAGCGGCTGCTCATCGGGCGATTCAGCGTCCGCGTCTTCGGCCTGCACCGAGAGCGCCCCGGCTTCAAGCAGGGCATCGCTCCAGGGCTCGGCCTCGTCGCGACCCACTTCAATCACCAGTTCGTGCCAGCCGGCCATGTGATTGTCCTGATGGGTTGTTCTGGTGCTGCGCGGGATCAGGCCGACCCTGGCTCAGTGCTTGCGCTGGGCGAGCTTCGACTCGAGATAATGAATCGAGGTGCCTCCCGCCTCAAAGCTCGAATCGGTGAACAGCTCGCGGTGCAAGGGCAGGTTGGTCAGGATGCCTTCGACCACCATTTCGGAGAGCGCGATCCGCATGCGTCGCAGCGCCTGCTCCCGGGTATCCCCATGAGCGATGACCTTGCCGATCATCGAATCGTAATGCGGTGGCACGAAGTAATTGGCGTAGGCATGCGAATCAACGCGAATGCCCGGCCCCCCCGGGGGATGCCAGGCCGTGATCCGGCCCGGTGAGGGGGTGAACTTGAAGGGATCCTCGGCATTGATTCGGCACTCGATCGCATGTCCGCGGATCTGCACATCCCGCTGCCGGAAGCGCAGTTTCTCGCCCGCGGCGATCCGGATCTGCTCCTGGACAATATCGATGCCGGTCACCAGCTCGGTGACCGGATGCTCCACCTGCACCCGGGTGTTCATCTCGATGAAGTAGAACTCGCCGTTCTCGTACAGGAACTCGAAGG
>JBMSOD010000237.1:0-4322 GCA_049422085.1 Burkholderiaceae bacterium | reverse complement strand
CTCACTGATGCCGGGCCGGCGACTCAGATTCCCAGCCGGCTCACCCAGTCAGCCGCCTGCATCTGGGCCAGGTTGAGCGCCTTGGGGGCAACGCCCAGTTCCCTGCACAGCGCATCGACCCCAAGCAGCGAGGGGCTCTCGCAGGCTTCGACCAGGCGCAGATAAGGACCGATCGGTCCGGTGCGCTCCTTCAGGGCATCGACCACTGCGGCGGGAAGATCAAGATCGGAGATGGCCTCATCCATGGGCACCATGAGCATCGCTGGCAGCAGCGAAAAGGTGCCGGTGATGAAGAGGTTGTCACGCTGGGAGAATTCAAACCGGGACTCGCCCAGCAGTTCGATCAGCCTGCCGCGCGTGATCGCAGTGCGTGCCAGGATCTGACTGGTGGGATCCCGGCTGTCTGCGGTGGCCAGCAGCAGGGTAAGCCAACGCGCCAGTTTGCTGTAGCCCATCAGGTTGATCGCTGATTTGAGCGAATCGATCTTGCGCGACAGGCCCATGCCCGCGGAGTTCATGTAGCGCAGCAATTTCACCGACAGCGCCACATCGCGCTTGAGAGCCTGATCAACCTCGACGATGTCGGCATTTCGCAGCAGCAGGCGGATGGCCTGCATGACCGCAGCCTTGCCCGGCTCGAGCTTGCGTGCCGAGAGGGTCTCTGGGCGGGAAAAGTAATACCCCTGCAGGGCATCAAAGCCGAGTTCCAGGCAGGTCGCCGCCTGCTCGCGACTTTCAACCTTCTCGGCCACCAGGAAGCGCCGCTCGCTCATCGCATTGAGCAGCTGCGTCATCCGGGGAATCGCCTCCATGCCGACCTTCTGCAGATCGACCTTCACATGGGTGGCCAGAGCGAACTGAGGCAATCGCAAGGCCGCCAGACTGTCCACAACCAGAGCGACACCGAAACCGGCCTTGCGCAAATGAGCAAGCCTTTGCAGTGCGTCCGGGTCGAGGACGCAGTCGGTCGGCAGCTCAAGGACGGTACGTTTGGGCTCGAGCAACTGGATTGCCGCATCCTCATCAAGCGAGCGGGCCTCGATGTTGATGAAGGCCGTCTTGCCACCGAGCACCTGCTCGGATCCGACGTCCTGCAACAGCGCCGCAATCACGACCAGGCTCGCATGCGCCGCATCGGCAAACGTGGCCTGGGTTTTCAGGCCATCAGCACGGTAGAACAGCTCGTATCCGAGCAATTGCTGATCACGGTCGAGAATCGGCTGCCGCCCGAGAAAGGCGACTTCACCGCTCTCGCCAAAGCTCACGGTATCGGCGAACACCGCCCGAAGGTGCTCCTCCATGGACGAAGGGTGCAATTCGGCAACGTCGCTCATGGCAGCACTCGCAACAGGCCGACCCGGTCGCGTCCCCGCCCTAATTCAAAAGGCGCCATCACACGCCCTCCCGCAAGAAACGATTACGACACAATTATGTCGACTTTCGTTCCTCGAGGCCAGCACGACTCGGGGGCCACGGACCGGCGGGGGGCTTGATCCGCCAGGTGGCAGTCCATTTGGCATCGTGTGCGCCGTCGGCGTACACCCTCAGAACACGCTCTCCCGCACGATCAGAAGATCATCCGGCTGCACCGGTTCCTCGAGCCGGACCTCCTGAACCAGGAGACGTCCGTCCGAGTGGCGACGCTGCAGCCGGATGCCCCGGTCGGTCCCCCGAAGTGTCAGGCCGCCGCCCTTCGCGATGGCCTGTGCAACGGTCAACCCGCGATCGACCCCGTACATGCCAGGACGCTGGACCTGCCCGTAGATGTAGTACTGGGGCGCCCGCTCGACAAAGATCAGGTCCTCGGCACGCAAGACCGGATCCTCTGCGCCTTCAACCGGCCCGACAAGCTGGCCCAGATCGAACACACGCCGATTGCGGCTCTGCCCCTCGCGACGCATCAGCACCACGCTGTCTGCCCCCGTTGGCGAGATGCCTCCCGCAAGCGCGAGCACCTCGCTCAGTCTCAATCCGCCCACCTCGATCGGATAGCGCCCTGGTCGCGCCACCTGACCAAGGACCGACACCTGTTGGCTACGATGGGCCGTAATCAGGACAGAGACTTGAGGATCGGTCAGAAAGCGGCCCTGGCGCAGGCGCTGCGCCAGCGTTTCTGCCAGCCCGGTCTGCGACTGCCCGGCTGCGAGCACCGCGCCCACCAGGGGATAGGACAGCATCCCCGACTCCGGAATGCGCGTCTCCAGGGTCAGATCGGGATGCTGAAAGACCAGAATCCGGATCGTGTCGCCTGGCCCGAGCCGGTAGTCGTCATCGGCCGCCCGCGCTGTCCCCAAGCCCGTCAGACAGACCATCAGAACGAACCAGAACAGGGCGAACGCCTGCGTCTTTCTTCCCTTGTTGTTGCGCTGCATGCGACCTCCTTCAGAACCGGGCCGTCAGACCGGCCGACACGGTGTTGTCATCGAACTCGAATGCCGCGATATTCGAGCTGCGCTGAGTGCGTCGAACATCAATGTGGGCGAGCACCCTGCGGTGCAGGGCAACCTCGAGCCGCAGCCCCCCCTCCCGCCAGCGGTCCCGTCGCTCCTCGGCAGCACCGACTGCAACCGCCGGATCGCCTGAGTACTCGCGACGGGACAAAGCCAGCCAAAGGCTGAGGGCGGTCAATCCGCTGACCTGCCAGCGCGGGCGCAATTCGAAGGCACGGACATCGACATAGCTGGCCGAGAGCAGTTCGGGCACATCGATCGTGCGGGCCAGCGACACTTGCCAGTCGACTGCACCCGTCATGGCCCAGCGCCCCTGGAGCAGACCGGTCACGCCGCTGAAGTCGCGCTGAGGCAGTTGCTCGTGCTGTCGACGAAGATGTCCGATCTGGGCCAGCCACTGGCTTCTTTCGGCAGGATTCCATCGCGCACGCAGCAGTCCGGCATGTTGATCCCAGTCATTGCTGACCGGCTGCGGTAGCGGCTGACCCGCTGCATCGAGCACCTGGTCGGCCTGAGGGCGTCCGGTTTCCTTCCTCCAGACCGCATCGACCTGTAGCGCCCTGTCGGGCCAGAAACGCACACCGGTCTCCCACGCATTCCGTCGCAGATCGGCCGGCCGCCGCTCGGCCAGGGTGTTGTCCGATCTCCAGACGTCTGTCGCGGCGATCAGGGACCAGTCCTGGGTCAGTCGCAGGCCGGCCAGGAAACGCCCGCTGCCAATCCGCTGATGGTTGATCCGGGTGCTTCCGAGATCCTCCCAGGGCGTCTGCAGCCGGGTCAGGGTTGCGCCCAGATCACCGAAAAGAGCGCGACCCGCTGCCCAGTCCCATCGCGCCTGGGTGGCCCAGTCGAGAGCATCGTCGCCGGCACCGTCAACGCGCCAGGTCGGACTGACGCGGGCGCTCGCCTCCATGCGCTGGAGGCTCCACTCCCGCTCGAAGCTCACGCCAGCCGCGACCCTGAGACGGGTACCGGCGCGGGGGTTGGCCTGATCGGGAACCCGGTACAGGTTGCCGTGCTGCTCCAGGGACATCGAGGTTTCATAGCGCACCACCGATTCAGCCAGCGCCGGCTCGGACACGGGCTGGGCTGCGGTTGGCCCGGCACACATCAGCAGCGCACACAGGGTGAAGGCGTCAGGGGCGCGTCGGAGGGGGCGTGTCAGCGAATCGGCTTTCATCCTGAACCTGACGTCGAATGGCAGAGCCTTCAGCATGGCCGTCAGGAGCAAACGCCCCAAGCAGAGGATGCGACTGCGCCCTGTGGGAGCACGGCGCAGCCACGCCTGGAGCCCGGCGCAGCCACGCCTCGCCTTGCCACGTCTCGCCTTGCCTTGCCTTGCCCTGAGGGCGTCGCTGCGACAATCCGCGCAGACCCGGGATGTAAAAAATTGTGATCTGACCCCCATTCTTTAGCACTCGCCTCTATGGAGTGCTAATATTTGATCACCGAGGACTTGTGACCTCCTGAAAGGAAGCCGACGATGACCTCCTCCCAAGCACTTGCCGCTCCAGCCCGGACGCCGGGCGCCCTGTGGTCCGTCCCCCCGGTCGGCCATCTCGACGCCTACATCAGCGCCGTCAACCGCCTGCCCATCCTCAGCGCCGAGCAGGAGGTGGCTCTTGCACGCCGTCTGCGCGAAACATCCGACCTGGATGCCGCCCGAGACCTGATCGCCTCCCATCTGCGCCTGGTGGTTTCCATTGCCCGCCAGTACCTCGGCTACGGCCTGCCTCATGCTGACCTGATCCAGGAGGGCAATGTGGGGCTGATGAAGGCTGTCAAACGCTTCGATCCTGACCGCGGGGTGCGACTGGTGTCGTTCGCCATGCACTGGATCAAGGCCGAAATCCACGAATACATCCTGCGCAA
>JBMSOD010000236.1:0-4345 GCA_049422085.1 Burkholderiaceae bacterium | reverse complement strand
CCGGCATCGACATCGCCGACATCGGGCCCGAGCACCTGCAGGTTCCAGGCCTTCAGCCCCTGATCGAGCAGATCCGCACGGCCGTTCTGCATGGTCGCGGCTTTCTGCTGGTCCGAGAGGTTCCGGTGCAGCGGTGGAGCGTTCGCCAGTGCGCGATCGCCTACTTCGGTCTGGGCACCCTGCTGGGTGAGCCAGTGTCGCAGAACGCGATGGGCCACATCCTCGGTCATGTGAAGGATATCGGCGCCGACTACGCGCGGCCCGAGCATCGCGGCTACCAGACCTCTGCGCGCCTGCCGTACCACTGCGATTCGTCCGACATCGTCGCGCTGCTCTGTCTGAAACCGTCGAAGGCAGGCGGCAAGTCGAGTCTGGTCAGCAGCTGGACCCTCTACAACGAGATGCTGCGACGCCATCCCGAGCTGCTGCCCGAACTGTTGAAGCCGGCCTATCGCGACCGCCGCGGCGAAGTGCCCGAGGGCGCCGAGCCCTGGTATGCGGTCCCGGTGTTCAACCCGATGCCCGATGGCGGGATGGTCGCTACCTATGTGCGCAGTGCCATGAAGAAGGCGCAGCGCTTCCCCGAGGTGCCGCGGCTCACGCCGCAGCTCGAGGCGGCCTGTGACGCGCTGGACGCGCTGGCCGACGATCCGGCGATTCACCTCGACATGGATTTCCAGCCGGGCGACATGCAGTTCGTCAGCAATCACTGGATCATGCATTCGCGCACCGCGTACGAGGACTTCCCCGAGCCCGAGAACCGGCGCCATCTGTTCCGGCTCTGGCTGGCCTGCACCGATGGACCGGTGCTGCCCGAGGTCTATGTCCGCTCCTGGCAGGGCGCCACCGCAAAGGGCCGGCCGGCCGGCATCCGGGTGCCCGGCGTGCCCTTGTCTGCGCCGCTCGACGCAAGCTGGTAGCGCACGCGCCAGATGCTCTGTAAGTCGCTGATCGACAGAGATTTTTGGTGGGCGGTGCAGGGTTCGAACCTGCGACCCCTGCCGTGTGAAGGCAGTGCTCTACCACTGAGCTAACCGCCCGGTCGGTCGCAACAGGCTGGCGTGTGTACGCAGCGGCGATTCCCGGAAAGACCGAGATTCTGCCATGGCCAAGGGGGCGGGGCAAATGCCTGGCTTTGCGCCACACTGCGGGTTTACGCAAAGACTAAGGAGACACGCAGGATGAATCCCTTGGCACCCCAGCCCGCATCGGGCGCAGAACACCGGGACGGCCTGCTCGAAGGCGTTGTGGTGGTCGACTTTACGCGCGTGCTTGCAGGCCCCTATTGCACCAAGCTCATGGCTGATCTGGGCGCCACGATCATCAAGCTCGAGCGCCCGGGGGAGGGCGACGAGGTGCGCTACTCCGGTATTCAGCTGGATCCTGCACGTCCCGACCGCAGCGCCTATTTCGCGCGCATCAATGCCGGCAAGCAGTCCATCGCACTGGACTTTGCCAATCCGGCGGCGCGGGAAGTCGTCTTCGATCTGGTACGTCGTGCCGATGTGGTGGTGGAGAACTTCTCTCCGGGGGTGATGGCCAAGTACGGTTTCGATGAGCCGGCCTTGCGGGCCATCAAACCCGATCTGGTCTATTGCTCGATCTCGGGCTTTGGTCAGACCGGCCCCCTGCGCTCCATGCAGGCCTATGCGCATCTGATCAATGCCTTCTCGGGCATGATGGAACTCGAGCGTGCGGGCACCCTGGCCCCAAAGGCGGCCAATCTTCAGGCTGCAGATGTCCTCGCGGGTGGCCAGGCCTTTGGTGCCATCAGCGCAGCACTGGTGCGGCGCTTTCGATATGGCAAGGGCGCGCACATCGATCTCTCCATGCTCGAGTGCCTGATCTGCGCCGATGACATCAACTTTCCGGCGCTGCTCAATGGGGCCGAGGCACCGCGCCGTCCTCGTATCGGTATGGTGGTGCTGCCGGTAGGGCAGGGCGGCCAGCATGTGGCCATGCAGCTGGGCAATGCGCCCGCCATGTGGGAGCGCATGACCGAGGTACTCGGGCGCCCGGATCTGAAAGATGACCCGCGCTTTGCCACTTCGGCCCTGCGTCGCGAGCACTGGGGCGAACTGGTCAAGGTCATGGCGCAGTGGCTGGAGCAATTCGACAGCCGAGAGGCGGCGGTTGAAAAACTCGCTGCCGGTCGAGTGCCGGGCGTACCCATGCTGATGCCCGAAGAAGTGATCCAGCATCCGCACCTCAAGGCCCGCGGCGCCTTTCCGGAGCTCGACCATCCGGTGAGCGGCAAGGTGCGGGTGACGGCAGCGCCGTTTCAGGTGGATGGTGAGCCCACCGTGCCACGCGGCCCCGTGCCCTACACCATTGGCCAGCACACCGATCAGGTGCTCAAGGGATTCCTGGGCTACAACGACACGCAGGTGCAGGCTCTGGCGGCGACGGGCGTGCTAGGGGCGCGCTGATTCGGCAGGCGAGGACGCAAACTGCGCCTCGCAGGCGCGAGGGTTGTCTACCGCTGACCTCGCCGCCCCTGCGGACGAACCGCATCCTAGACGGTCTTAGCCCACCCGCAGGGTTTGCACGAGTTCCGTGCGTGCCCCTGGCTCAAGAAGGATCGGATCGTGCGGCTCGCAGTTGGCCGCCTCCACACACAGATAGCCTGGCCATGCATGCGCTGGCACATCGCCCAGGGCGGCATAGCCGGATGCGCCCGCATTCCAGACCACGGTGCTGCCACTGCCTTGCGAAGTGATGCGGATCTTCCTCTGCAGCAGAGGATCGTCGAGCAGATGTTCGCTAGCGGTATCCAGGTAGATGCGGTCGCAGGCCTTATCAAACTGCCAGGGCGCATGCTGTGTGAAACGCGCCAGGCCTTGAAGATTGTCCAGGTAATCCCGGCCCTCAAGCCCATGCAGCGCGGTGTGATGCACATCACCTACCCGCAGGTAGGTATGCAGGGCCTGCGTCAGGCGGACCGGGGTGTCGCTGTCATTGCGGCTGATCAGGCGCACCGTGAGGGCCGATCCGATCTCAAGCTGCAATTGGGCCGTGCAGGCTGCGGGCCAGTCACTTTGCGGCCAGCCTCCCTGCGGCGCGACCAGCTCAAGCACCACCTGCACTGCGCCATCCGCGGCTTCGGTCGCCTGCCGTAGCGTCCAGGGCATGCGCCTTGCAAAGCCATGCTGCACGGCAGTGGGCGCCTGCCCCTGCCTGGAGAACCAGGGCCAGCACACCGGAATGCCGCCTCGGACCGGGCGCCCGGCCTGAAGACGCACGGGCGAGCACCAGAGCAGATCACGGCCATCATGGGCCGGGAAGAAGGACAGCACCTGCGCGCCTTGCAGGCCGATCTCGCAGCGGGCGAGCGGCGTGTCAACCAGGAGGGTGGGCAGGCCCTGCCAGCGGGAGTCGATGATCATGCCAACATCCTACCGACTAGAATCCCGGCATGGCTTCCCGATCGAAAATCGGTTCCAATCCGAACCCACACGCGATCCCAAATGCGATCCCGTCCACGACCCGGACGTTGAACCCGGGCTCTGCTCCTGCTCCTTCCTCTGGCCCGTCACGAGATTCTTCGCGTTCGGGGACGCCCCAGGGACTCGTGCCGGTTGTGCGGGTCGACACTCTGGGCGATCAGGCCTATGCGCAGATCCGTGAAGCCCTGGCCAGCGGATCGATGCCTCCCGGAGAACGACTGACGGTACGGGGTCTGGTGCAGGCACTGAACATCGGCTTTACGCCCGCCCGCGAGGCACTCAACCGTCTTGCGGCTGAAGCGGTTCTGGTTCAGGGGCCTCAACGCACGCTGCGGGTTCCGTCGCTCACGCGCGCCAAGTACGAAGAACTCGTGGCCATCCGCCGAGAGCTCGAGCCTCTTGCAGCCTGCGCGGCGCTGCCCCATCTGGGCAAACTTCAGGTCAAGGGTCTCGAGCAGATCCAGCGTCGGCTGCTGGCCGCCATGAAGCGGCGCGACTATCCCCAGGTGCTGGCGTGCAACCGGGACTTTCATTTCGCCATCTATCGCGCCGCACCCATGCCCACGCTGGTGGCCATGATCGAAGGCCTGTGGTTGCAGATCGGTCCGACCTTGCGCCTGTTGTATCCCGGCTATGCCAGCAACTGGAAGGGCGGTGCCAACCATGCCGCCATCCTGGAAGCCATCTGCGACCAGGATGCGCGTGCGCTGGCCCGCGCGATTCGCAAGGATCTTGATGACGGCAGGGTTCCGATCGCGGCGGCGCTCACGGCGCGGTCCGAGGGAATGGCAGCACCGGATTCAACGTGATATAACACGTATCAGATCGCATCAGCGACGCATACCCCTCGAGGAGACCCAATTCATGAAGACGCTGCCCCAGACCGGCTGGAGTCGTGG
>JBMSOD010000235.1:0-4361 GCA_049422085.1 Burkholderiaceae bacterium | reverse complement strand
GCGCAGTACACTTTGAGGGTTGACGACCCTGATTGCATCCGGATGCTTCCGGAGGAGACTGACATGACCGAGGCGATCGCGCCTGAGCGCACCCCCGCCACTACCGAGCGCAGCGCCGCAGCCCATGCGGCCGGGCTCGAGACCTTTGATGTACTGATTGTCGGCGCCGGCATTTCCGGCATTGGCGGCGCCTATCACCTGCTCACCCAGCGACCGGGCACCCGCTTTCTGATTCTCGAAACCCAGGGCCAGTTTGGCGGCACCTGGCGCACCCATCGCTATCCCGGCATCCGTTCGGACAGCGACCTGTACACCTTTGGCTACCGGTTCAAGCCCTGGACGGGCGCACCGATCGCCACCGCCGAAAAGATCCTGCAGTACATGCAGGAGGTGATTGACGAGAACGGCATCGATCGCCACATCCGCTATCACCATACCGTCAAGGCGGCCCGCTGGAGCACCGAGACACGCTTGTGGACCCTCGATGTCGAGCGATCCGATACCGGGCAGACCCTGCAGGTGGCCACGCGCTTCCTGTGGATGTGCCAGGGCTACTACCGGCATCAGAAGGGTTACATGCCGCAATGGCCCGGCATGCAGAATTTCAAGGGCCGGATCGTCCATCCGCAGGAATGGCCGGAGGACCTTGAGCTGAACGGCAAGCGCGTGGTGGTGATCGGATCGGGCGCCACGGCGGCCACGGTGGTTCCTGCGGTCGCCGACCAGGTGGCGCATGTGACCATGCTGCAGCGCTCGCCCACCTACTTCATCACCGGCCGCAATGCCAACCAGCTGGCCGATACCCTGCGCGAGCTAGACATCAAGGAAGAGTGGATCCACGAGATCGTGCGCCGCAAGATCCTTCATGATGGCGCGGTCTTTCATCGGCGCTGCGCCAGCGAGCCTGAGGTGGTGCGCAAGGAGCTGATGGCCGGTGTGCGGCAGTTCCTGGGCCAGGACTTCGATGTCGAGAAACACTTCTCGCCACGCTACGCCCCCTGGAAGCAGCGCATTGCCTTCATTCCCGACGGTGACCTCTTCCAGGCCGTAAAAAAGGGCAAGGCGTCTGTGGTGACCGATGAGATCGAAACCTTTACCCAGGATGGCCTGCTGCTCAAGTCAGGGCAGACCCTCGAGGCCGACGTCATCGTGACGGCCACCGGCTTCAATCTGAACGTGCTGGGCGACGTCGATTTCCGAGTCGATGACGAACCCCTGGACTTTGCCAGTACGGTGACCTGGAACGGCACCATGTTTACCGGCGTGCCCAACATGGTCTGGATCTTCGGCTATTTTCGTGCGAGCTGGACCCTGCGCGCCGATCTGATCGGTGACTTTGTCTGTCGGCTGCTCGGCCATATGCAGGACAAGGGCGCAAGCCTGGTCGTGCCGCAGTTGCGCGAACAGGATCAGGACATGCAGTTCAAGCCCTGGGTCGATCCCGAGAACTTCAATCCGGGCTACATCATGCGCGGGCTGCATCTGCTGCCGCGGCAGGGCGACCGTGACCCCTGGCGCCACGGACAGGACTACCCCACCGAAAAGGACACCATGCCGCGGGTGGATCTGGACGATGGCAGTCTGATCTATCGTTGAAGTGACTGATTGACCGTAATGCATGAGAAATGAAAGCGCCGTGGTTCTTCAGGACGGCGCTGAAAAAGAACAGAGAGGAGAAGCGAGATGAGCGTGGATGCCACCCAGGTGAAGGTTGTGCGAGTGCAGCGAAGTGAGGCCCCCGAGACAGGAGCCCACTTTGATCTTGTCATCGTGGGCGCAGGCTTTGCGGGCATGTACATGCTGCATACCGCACGGCGCCTGGGTTTCACGGCCCGGGTGTTTGAAGCGGGCGACGGCGTGGGCGGCACCTGGTACTGGAACCGCTATCCGGGTGCGCGCTGCGATGTCGAGAGCATGGAGTATTCCTACCAGTTCGACGACGGCCTGCAGCAGGAGTGGCACTGGAGCGAGCGCTTTGCACCCCAGCCCGAAATCCTGGCCTATGCCAACCATGTGGCCGACCGCTACAAGCTGCGCCAGGACATGCGCTTTCAGACCCGCGTGACCGAGGCGGCGTTTGATGAGGCTTCGAGCGAATGGGCCGTGCGTACCGATCGGGGGGATTCGGTGCGCAGCCGATTTCTGGTCATGGCCACGGGCTGTCTGTCATCGACCAACCTGCCGGCCTTTCCAGGGCGGGACAGCTTTCGCGGCCGCAGCTTTCATACCGGACAGTGGCCGCATGAGCCGGTGGACTTCACCGGCCGGCGGGTTGCGGTCATCGGCACGGGCTCCTCGGCCATCCAGAGCATTCCCATCATTGCCCGGCAGGCCAGGTCGCTGACGGTGTTTCAGCGCACCGCCAATTACTCGATTCCGGCCCGCAATGCTCCGCTGGATGCCGAGTACGAGTCGCGCATCAAGTCCGACTATGCCGCCTTTCGCGAGCGCAACAGCCGCATGCCAGGCGCCTTCGGGTCATCCCTGCCCCGCAACGATCAATCGGTCTTCTCGGTTTCTGAGGCCGAGCGGCAGGCCGAGTTCGAGCGTCGCTGGAAAACCGGAGGTCTGGTCTTCACGGGCGCCTATGGCGATCTGCTGCTCGATGCCAAGGCCAACGAGATCGGCGCCGAATTCCTGCGCGCGCGCATTCGCGAGACCGTGAAGGACCCCAAGGTGGCCGAACTGCTCTGCCCGACCCAGGTCATGGGCTGCAAGCGCATGTGCGTGGACACCGAGTACTTCCAGACCTACAACCAGCCGCATGTCCGGCTGGTGGACATCCGCGGGACCGGCATCGAAGCGATCACGCCCACCGGTGTGCGGGCTGCCGGAGAAGACTTCGAGGTGGATGACATCGTCTATGCCACGGGATTTGATGCGATGACCGGATCCATTCTGAAGGTGGACATTCGCGGCCGTCAGGGACTGAGCCTGAAAGAGGCGTGGGCCGCCGGGCCGCGCACCTATCTTGGCCTGAATGTCCATGGTTTCCCGAACCTGTTCACCATCTCTGGCCCGGGCAGCCCGTCGGTGCTCACCAACATGATCGTCTCGATCGAGCAGCATGTGAACTGGATCAGCCAGTGCATGGCCTGGATGCGTGACAACAAGCGCAAGACCATCGAGGCCAGCGAGCAGGCGCAGGACGCCTGGGTGGAGCATGTCAACAAGGTGGCTGGCGGCACGCTCTATCCGCACTGCAACTCCTGGTATCTGGGCGCCAATGTGCCCGGCAAGACCCGGGTGTTCATGCCGCTGCTCGGCTTTCCGCCTTATGTCGAGAAATGCAATCAGGTGGTGGCCCGGGGCTACGAGGGTTTTGACACCACGCAGGCGGCCTGATCATGGTGGGACCCTCGGCTGCACCCGCCATGGCGGGGCTCATGATGGACATGCCGCTTTTGCTCACGCAGTTCATCGAGCATGCGGCGCTCAATCATGGCGATGTCGAGGTGGTCGCCCGCGAAATCGAGGGCGACCTGCATCGCTATACCTATCGCGAGGCCGAGAGGCGCATGAAGCGGCTGGCCCGTGCCCTGCTGGCGCGCGGCATCACGCCGG
Organism: Burkholderiaceae bacterium; assembly: GCA_049422085.1. GTDB lineage: Bacteria > Pseudomonadota > Gammaproteobacteria > Burkholderiales > Burkholderiaceae_E > UBA4615. The sequence goes on along the minus strand of JBMSOD010000235.1, from coordinate 797 downwards.
GCACGCCCATCGGTTCGATGGCCTGGAATACCCATCGCCATTTCGAGCTCTTCTATGGCATTCCGGGCATGCAGGCGGTGTTGCACACCATCAATCCGCGTCTCTTTGTCGAGCAGCTGGTCTACATCATCAACCATGCCGAAGACCGCATGCTGTTAGTGGATGCGCTCACGCTGCCGATCGTGGAGAGCTTTGCCGATCGCATTCCAACGGTGCAGGAGATCGTGGTGCTGGCTGCGCCCGAGCGCATGCCCGCCACGCGCCTGAGCAATGTCATCTGCTACGAGACCCTGCTTTCTGAGCAGGACGATGCAGACTGGGACTGGCCGGTGTTTGACGAGCGAAGCGCCTCGACCATCTGCTTTACCTCGGGCACGACCGGCAACCCCAAGGGCGTGGTCTATTCGCATCGTGCGGCCTACCTGCAGACCCTGCTCGCGGCCTCGTTCGAGTTCTTTCCGGGGCATGCCGCCGGGCAGCTTGAAGTGATGATGCCCATGGCCCCGATGTTTCATGGCAATGCCTGGAACATGCCCTTCGTGGCCCCCTACACCGGAAGCAAACTGGTGCTTCCCGGCCGCAATTACGAGCCCGACCAGCTCTACGCGCTCTTCGATCAGGAGAAGGTCACCCTCACGGCGGGCGTACCGAGTTTCTGGCTCATCCTGATGGACTGGATGCAGCGCAATGGAAAGAAACTTCCCCATCTGCGTCAGACGCTCTCCAGCGGCACCGCGCCGCCGCGCAGCATGATCGAAACCCTCGGCCGTGACTATGGCGTGGATTACACCCAGGCC
>JBMSOD010000234.1:0-4361 GCA_049422085.1 Burkholderiaceae bacterium | reverse complement strand
CTGCGAGTTTATCACCTTGCGGCGATTCCGCCCAAGCCGGTCGGCGTTTCATCCGGAGACCGGAGACGAAGGCAACAACATCGGCTTTTCAGCGATCAGTCTCGGTGTACCAGTAGGGTCTGCGGCGCTTGACCGGGATCGGAGGAGTGACCTTCTTGATCTCGAGCGCAGACTGCCTGGAACTGATGCCGCCGATCACAAAGGGCACAACCTTGGAGACCGGCGCGCTCGCACCAGGGGGCGTCGTTGAGAGCTCGATGACTCCGACCACCGGGCTGGGGGGCAATCCTCCACCCACTAAGACCTGAAAGCGCGCAGGTCGACAGAACAGGGGCAGCTCATAGGCCTTGGCCTCGCCCAGATTGGCGCTGCAAGACCCTGGCGCCGATGCGGTTGGACGGTTGGTGCTGAAAAATGTGGTTCCACCAATGGTCGAGGCGTTTGTGACCACTTTTTCGCCGGTGAGCAAGGGCAAAGAACAGCCCTTCTCAAACGCTGAACTCGAGCCCACGGACGCAAGCTCTGAAGCGAGAATGGGACTCACAGTCCCTGAGGGCGGACCCTTGCCCATCCGGGTGTCCTTGATCAGGTAGAACCCGTCGTCACCCGAAGTCTTGAGCGGTTTCTCGCGATCGCCCGACCCCATCATGATGGCCGTGAATGTTTTGGTGGCAATCACATCCGGGCCGAAGAAAAACTTGCGCGCGCCCAGACCGTCACCCAGACGAGCGATGCGGTTCATGGTCCATTCCGAAGGCAGCAGTGTCGATCCCAGGGCGCTCTCGAGATCAATGCGGTACAGATCGCCACCCACATCGATCGCATAGGCTCGATCGATATAGCCATCAAAGTCCGTATCCAGCAGCGCGACATCCGCGGGGACGCTTCGCTCGGTCCCCGAGAACTGTCGGAGCACCGAACCCGTCAACGCATCAATCACCAGCACGGCTTTGCCGCGGGAGCCAGCCACAGGCGGATCGACATCCTCTGCATCCGCGTCATAGCCCGCGCCCATGATGATCACCGGCCCGGCCTGGCCTCGGACCCGCGCAATGCGCGGCTCGGACCAGGTCTGTCCAAGCACCGAGGCCGCACTGTCGGTCAGCTTCCAGAGAAACCTTGGCTGGAGAGGGTCTGAGACATCAATGGCGTACATCGACCGTCCACCGCGACGCATGGTCGGATAGATGATCGTGCGACCCGATGCAGAGTCACGATAGACGCCGATCGGTCCATCAAAGAAGTAGTCCCGGCGCGCAGCGGTGATCCCAGCAGGCGTCGTCGGATACAGCACCAGCGGGCTGTTGCTTCGCTGACGCACGAGCTTTGGGAAAAACTCTTCGGCCACGAAAGACCACAGTTCTTCACCCGCTCCGGCGCCGGTTTGCTGACCTCGAACCGCATGGAGCAGACCGCCGTTGGTGCCGTAGTACACCACCACACCCGTGCTGCCGCCATAGTCGATCACAACCGGTCGCGAATGAAGCACGTCATTGTGGACTGAGGGTCGAATGCTGGTCGGAGAACCAGGGCCCTTCTCGTCACCCGCATTGTCCTGCCCACGAACCCAGTCGATGAGCGCGGTTCTGTCCCCGGAGGTGACCCCGAGCGATGCTGCGGTCAAGGAGGCGTTGTTTCGCTCAAACGACGTTGCCGAAAGCAGCGTGCCGCTGATACAGGAGAGGCAGGTATAGACCTTGCGCCCGTCCTGATTGCTCGCATACGTCGTGCGAAGGCGTTGCGCCGCCCCGCCCTTCTCGGCCACTTCCCCGTCCGGGGAGTCGGATGCGGTGGGAGGCGTACCCAGCGGCTCATTGATCCAGAACGTACTCGCACTTGTCCAGAAACTTCGGGCATTCGGATTGATGAAGCCCGTGGACGCACTGATCGCAGCCTTGCCGTCGGCATCAACCAGACTCAGTGAATCGGTCGCGGCATCGTAGGCGACCTGAAATTGCTTCAGATTGCCCATCCAGCGCGGCGCCGACTGCGCATCGGGCCTGAAAATCCCGACAAAAATCTGGTTCTGATAGGTGCCCTGGCGACTCGCCGACAAGGGCAGACTCACCGCAGAAAACACCGAGTCCACCGCCTGGATCTGATTGAAGATCTCGGTCAGGGCTTGAGTGAGGGTCGAGGCATTGCTGGCTGCGTAATACGACCCTCCCCCCTGATTAGCCATGGCGCGCATGAAGTTCGGATACAGACCATCGCTCGAGGCGCCTGTCACCGCAATGGCGTGGGTCACGACATTCTGGCGTCCGCTTCCTGCGCTGACGTCGGCACCATTGAGAAAGCGCGTGTACTCATCCGCCCAGTTCGACTGAGCGGAGTTCGTGATGTAAGCGGTGGGGTAGGTCAGCTTGGTCGAGTCGCCACCCGCGCCAGCAAGCAGCGCCCGAGCTTCGTTATCGGTCACTTCGCCGGGGCTGCCATTGCCAATGAAGATGATGAAATTTCGTGCGCAACTGGTCGCGCCACCGGGCTGAACATAGCGTCCACCTGCTACTGCCGCCGGATCCCACTTGGTTCCTGCCGTTCCCTTGTAGGGAACGCCCCCCGAAAAGACCAGAAAGGCTTCGTGCAGTGCCTTGGTGAATGCCGCGTTGTTGCCCTTGTCGTTCAGGACATCCAGATTGCGAATGATCTGCTTGAAGGCAGCCTTGTTGGCCGCGGTCACCGGCATCAATGCACGCCTGACATAGCCGCCGCTATTCGAGGCCGGCGATTCATTGAACAGCATCAGGCCAACATTGAAGTAGGCCGAACCGTCAGGCTTGGTTGGCAGCGCATGAATCACGTTGTAGAGGGCACACTTCTCGATGGCCATCTTGCTGCCAGCTTCCTGCGTGGAAGGCACATAGGAAGGGTCATCTGCCAGGGTGCAGGACTGACCAATGGCAGCTGACCAATTCGCGGAACTGTCCAGGATGATCAGTACATTGGGGCGGTCGATATCGGAGGGCGAGGCCGCGTAGATGTCGATGTCCTCGGCATGTGCACATGTCAATGCGCCCATCAGCAGGCTCAACAGGGCGAGGCTACGGAGCCGCGCTCGACAGCCGAAAAGACGCAACATCGAAGAGATATTCATGGCAGCCAGACTCATGGTCTCTCCAGGGATCTAGGGGCAGGCATTTTGCGCATCCGTCGTTGCAATCCGGATGGTCACACCCTGATGAATGCGGACCTGGGCACCGGTCACTGTGTCGGAGACCGCAGCAGAGACATTCCATAAGGACTCGCCGCACAGTGAGTCGCCAGACGCAGTGCTCGAGAAATCACGACCCGACACCTGGCCCGAGCTGCCCATGCAGGCCAGATCACCCGCCGACGAGGGATCAAGCTCCGCCATCTTGATCGGACGCACACGCAGGCAGGCGGGGGCAGGATCCAGACGAACCTCCCGGTCGGCATTGCCGTCGCCATTGAGGTCGACCGGGATGGGCGAGGCTGCCGCAGCCGCAGGGTCACGCACAAACGCAGAACTGCTGAGCGTCTGCTCTAGAGCAGCCTGACTTGCAGCAAGCGCCTCCTGCCGCTGTTGCATGTTGCCGGCAATCTGCAGGTTGCGTTCGCTGCCCCCGAGACTCGACAGGGCAACCACACCCACAATCAGCAGCATGATCAGCGTGATGACCAGCGTCATGCCGCTCTGACCCCGATGCGACCGGAAGATCGGCGCCCTGCGCATCAGCATGCGCGAAGTGCGAATGCCAGGCGTCTTCATTCTCTGCGTCCTGCCGGGTTGACCAGACGAGCCGTCGATGCGAAGGCGGTGCGTTTCCAGCCATCGTTAAAAGGCCCGAGAGCGCCGGACAGGCCCATGCTGTAACTGGCGGTATCGGTATGTCCGGCTGGTAACTCGCTGGTGCGCACCAGCAGATGCACGCGGGCCGCCATCACGTTATCCCAGCTGTTGTCCGCTGCGCCTGCGGTCCCGCTCAGGGTGCGCGCGAACCGGTCTGAACTGCCGTCGTTATCCAGATCAAATCCATAGTCGATCCGCAGGTCTTCAATGCCCTCAACCAGCGAGGTGACCGTCACCTGCCCTCGCCTGACCTCCACACGCTTGAGGGTCGGTGTGGTGTCCCGCGCGCAGTCGTTGCAACGGCTGATGTAGTAAATCCGGACCAGGATTTCCCGAGCGGGTGCAGGCTGGGTACAGCCCGTGTTTCTCAGGGTCAGCTCGGCTGTTGTGCTCCCCACGGCAAATGCGGGCAGATCCTCGGAACAGCGAGAGGTCTGCAGGTAAATGCCGTCGGATGCGAGCGCGGTCGCGGCTGTGCTTGTGGTGGAGACACGCCGCATGGCCAGCACGTCGGTCCCCGACTTGCGCTGCTCCAGACAGCTCGGCATGG
>JBMSOD010000233.1:0-4370 GCA_049422085.1 Burkholderiaceae bacterium | reverse complement strand
CACCCTACCGGGTGAGTCTGTCCTCTTGTCGGGGTTATTGCCTGGGAAAGCGCCTAAATACTTACCCCCAGCAACGAACATCGAGTACTGGCCTTCCTGATAGAAGTCGGCCAAGGCAAGCGATCGAGGACTCCAACTTTCAGAGATGGCGGTTGGGGTAAGAACGTTGACCATCGATGGATCCCACAGCGATGGCATGTTGGTGGTCGAAAGCGCTAGCCCGTTCTTGTTTTGGTAAGAGCTTTCATAGACAGGCGCCGGTACGGTGAGTGTCACCGAACGGCTTACCGAGCGGCCAGATCCGGTGCATGTGATCGTGTAGCTTGGTCGGCCCCAGTCACTGACGGTGACCTCTGCAGTGCCCCTGGTCGCCAGGGTCCCAGGTAATCCGCTGCTGCCTGAGCATGTCTCCGTATCGGTCGATGACCAGGTCAGGCTGAATGCCTCACCAACCCTGACAAGGCTAGCCGACGATAAAACAGTGAGCGTGGGCGAGGCGCTTTGACCGCCACCTCCACCACAGGCACTGAGTGCAAGCAGGAATGAGGCTGCTATCGAGCGAATAATCCATTGAAAATCGAGCAAGATCAGCTCCTTGCGAGGGGCCACTGTGGTTCAGCCTTCAGTTAACTTCGGTCAACATGAAGTTACTCAGGTCGCCGTGTTTTGAACTCGTGCAGCAAGCCAGACGGTTGAAGTCAACGCTCTGACGGAATAAATTTGACCAGGGCCTTGGCCATCACGCGCAGGTGGGCGCGTACGGTTTCTATGACCGAACCGTCAAAAGCGATCGATCAATGCGGTCTATGGGTAAGCTCTACGGCGATCGCCTTCAGGATCCCATCGCCCTGGTCGACGGACTCAACTCTCCCAAACCCACCCCAAATGAAAACCATCGGACTCATCGGCGGCATGAGCTGGGAATCCACCGTGCCGTTTTACAGGGCACTCAACGAACGCATCAAGGCCCGCCTGGGCGGACTGCACTCGGCGCGCGTCGTGCTCTGGAGTGTGGACTTTCATGAGATCGAGCAGCTGCAGGCCTCTGGCCAATGGGACCAGGCCGGTGAGCTGCTGGCCGATGTGGCCCGCAAGCTCGAGGCTGCGGGGGCCGATCTGATCGTGCTCTGCACGAACACCATGCACAAGGTGGCCGGCCATATCGAGCGCGCCACTTCTCTGCCCTTTTTGCATATCGCCGACCCGACGGTGAAAGCCCTCAACGCCGCAGGGCATCACCGCGTCGGGCTGCTGGGCACGCGCTTCACCATGGAGCAGACCTTCTATCGCGAGCGCCTGGAGTCGCAGGGCTTGGAAGTCATCATTCCAGACGCAGACGATCGCGAGACCGTGCATCGCATCATCTACGAGGAGCTCTGTCTGGGCATGATCAAGCCGGCCTCACGCGAGCAGTATCAGGGCGTGATGCAGCGTCTGGTAGAGGGCGGCGCTCAGGCCATCATCCTGGGATGCACGGAGATCGGCCTGCTGGTGGATCAGTCCGATGCATCGGTACCGCTCTTTGACACCACCGCCCTGCATGCGCAGGCGGCAGCGGACTGGGCGATCGACGCTCAACATTAAGCAAAGTTCACTGTACTTAATGTCCCATGCGGAAAAAAACCCCAACCATTCAATGACTTGTAGATCAACTTAAGCGCTCTGGTTAGTGTTCAGAATGAAAAAAGCCCGCCGAAGCGGGCCTTTTTCAGCTAGGTCGGACGCAGGCCGCCGGCGCAGCAGCCTGAGGTGCCTCGGCTGCAGCCGCCTTCATCGACAGGCGCAGACGGCCCTTGTCGTCGGCCTCGATGACCTTGACGCGGACCTGCTGGCCTTCCTTGACATAGTCGGCCACCTTCTCGACGCGCTCGTTGGCGATCTGCGAGATGTGCAGCAGCCCATCGCGGCCGGGCAGGATCTGAACGATCGCGCCGAACTCGAGCAGCTTGAGCACGGTGCCTTCGTAGATCTGGCCGATCTCGACTTCAGCAGTCAGGTCTTCGATGCGCTTCTGGGCGCGGCGGGCGGCCTCGGCATCGGTGGCGGCAATGGTGATATTGCCGTCGTCCTTGATGTCGATGGTCGTGCCGGTCTCTTCGGTGATCGAACGGATGGTGGCGCCGCCCTTGCCGATCACGTCACGGATGCGCTCCGGATTGATCTTCATGGTGTACATGCGGGGCGCGAAATCCGACAGGTCGGTACGTGCACCGCCGATCGCGGACTGCATCTTGCCCAGGATGTGCAGACGGCCTTCGCGGGCCTGGGCCAGCGCCACCTGCATGATCTCCTTGGTGATGCCCTGGATCTTGATGTCCATCTGCAGCGCGGTAATGCCGCTGTCGGTGCCGGCCACCTTGAAGTCCATGTCGCCCAGGTGATCTTCATCGCCCAGGATGTCCGACAGCACCGCAAAGCGGTTGCCGTCCTTGATCAGGCCCATGGCGATACCGGCCACATGCTTTTCGATCGGCACGCCGGCATCCATCATGGCCAGGCAGCCGCCGCAGACCGAGGCCATGGACGACGAGCCATTGGACTCGGTGATTTCGGACACCACACGCAGCGAATAGGCAAACTGCTCAACCGGAGGAACGAGCGCGGCCAGACCGCGCTTGGCCAGACGGCCATGGCCGACTTCGCGACGCTTGGGCGCGCCAAAGCGGCCAGTTTCGCCCGTTGCAAACGGCGGCATGTTGTAGTGGAACATGAAGCGGTCCCGGTACTCGCCGTTGATCGAATCGATGATCTGCTCATCGCGGGCCGTGCCCAGGGTGGTGATGACCAGGGCCTGGGTTTCGCCGCGCGTGAAGAGCGCCGAGCCGTGGGCACGCGGCAGCACGCCGGTACGGATGGAGATGGGACGCACGGTGCGCGTGTCGCGGCCGTCGATGCGGGGCTCGCCTGCCAGGATCTGGCTGCGAACGATGCGCGACTGCAGCTCGAAGAGCATGTTGCCGACTTCGTTGGCATCGGGCTTGGCCTGGCCGGCGGCAGCTGCTTCTTCGGCAATGCGCGACTGGGTGTCGTTTTCGATGGTGCGCACGCGCTGGGTACGCTCCTGCTTGTTGCGCACGCCGTAAGCAGCGCGCATGTCGGCTTCGGCGATCTCGGAGATACGGGCTGCCAGCGCTTCGTTGCGCGCGGGCGGCTGCCAGTCCCAGGCGGGCTTGCCGGCCACTTCGACCAGCTCGTCGATGGCCTTGATCACGGCCTGCATCTGGTCGTGGCCATAGACCACGGCGCCCAGCATCACATCTTCAGGCAACTGCTTGGCCTCGGACTCCACCATCATGACGGCGGTGTCGGTGCCAGCCACCACCAGATCGAGCTGGCTGGCTGCCAGCTGCGAGGTGTTGGGGTTGAGCACGTAGGCGCCATCGATGTAACCCACCCGGGCCGCAGCGATCGGGCCATTGAAAGGCAGGCCGGAGATGGCCAGGGCGGCCGAGCTCGCGATCATGGCCGGAATGTCGGCATCGACCTCGGGGTTGCTCGAGAGCACATGCACGATGATCTGGACTTCGTTGTAGAAGCCATCGGGGAACAGCGGACGGATCGGACGATCGATCAGACGACAGGTGAGGATCTCCTTTTCGGTCGGGCGGCCCTCACGCTTGAAAAAGCCCCCGGGAATGCGACCCGAGGCATAGAACTTCTCGACGTAATCAACGGTCAGGGGGAAGAAATCCTGGCCGGGCTTGACGCTCTTGGAGCCCACCACAGTGGCCAGCACCACGGTGTCATCCATGTTGACCACCACGGCCCCGGAGGCCTGGCGGGAAATCTCACCGGTTTCGAGGGTGAGGGTGTGCTGGCCCCACTGCAGGGTCTTCTTGGCGATATCAAACATTGCTTTCCTTTCTCTCTTTTCTTTTCAACAACAACGCGGCAACAGTGCTTTCACTTGTGAACAACGATGTGCGAACGACAAACGCGAAAACCCACCGTGCATGACACGGCGGGCATCGCGGGGAGCCTGATGCGCTTGGCGCGCATGTCGGCCGGGCTTGAGACCGGAGTGATCCGGATCCTCGAACAGGGTGATTACTTGCGCAGGCCGAGGCGCTCGATCAGGGCCTTGTAGCCCTGCGGATTGCGGCCTTTGAGGTAGTCGAGCAGCTTGCGCCGACGGCTGACCATCTTGAGCAGACCACGACGCGAGTGGTGGTCTTTGGCGTGGATCTTGAAGTGGCCGGTGAGCTCGTTGATGCGGGCGGTGAGCAGCGCCACCTGCACTTCGGGCGAGCCGGTGTCACCCTGAGCACGCTGGTAATCGGCCACGATCTTGGCCTTGTTGATTTCTGCGACGGACATGAAATTCCCCGGTTGAAACGCCAGAAACAGGATCTGGCAGGACTTGCGGCACG
>JBMSOD010000232.1:0-4408 GCA_049422085.1 Burkholderiaceae bacterium | reverse complement strand
TCATGGTCAACTGCAACCCCGAGACGGTCTCCACCGACTACGACACCTCCGACCGGCTCTACTTCGAACCGCTGACGCTCGAAGACGTGCTCGAGATCGTGGAGCGCGAAAAGCCGGTGGGCGTGATCGTGCAGTACGGCGGTCAGACCCCCCTCAAGCTGGCCAAGCCTCTGGAAGCGGCGGGCGTGCCCATCATCGGCACCAGCCCCGAGTCGATCGATATTGCCGAGGACCGCGAGCGTTTCCAGAAGCTGCTGGTCAAACTCGCCCTGCATCAGCCGCCCAATCGCACGGCCCGCACCGAGCCCGAGGCCCTGACCCTGGCCCAGGAGATCGGCTATCCCCTGGTGGTGCGCCCCAGCTATGTGCTGGGTGGGCGTGCCATGGAGATCGTGCATGAACAGCGCGACCTCGAGCGCTACATGCGCGAGGCGGTCAAGGTCTCCAATGACAGCCCGGTGCTGCTCGATCGCTTTCTCAATGACGCCATCGAGGTCGATGTCGACTGCATCTGCGACGGCCAGCAGGTCCTGATCGGGGGCGTGATGGAGCATATCGAGCAGGCGGGTGTGCACTCAGGCGACTCGGCCTGTTCGCTGCCGCCGTTCTCGCTGCCCGCAGAACTGGTCACCGAACTCAAGCGGCAGACCGAGGTGATGGCCCGTGCACTCAAGGTGGTGGGCCTGATGAACGTCCAGTTCGCGATCCAGCGCAACGCGCAGGGCGAGAACAAGGTCTATGTCCTTGAGGTCAATCCCCGGGCCTCTCGCACGGTGCCCTTTGTCTCCAAGGCCACCGGCATTCAGCTGGCCAAGGTCGCTGCCATCACCATGGTGGGGGTGAGTCTCGCCGAGCAGGGTGTCACCCGAGAGATCGTGCCGCCGTTCTATTCGGTCAAGGAAGCGGTCTTTCCCTTTGTGAAGTTCCCCGGTGTCGATCCGATCCTGGGACCCGAAATGAAATCCACCGGCGAGGTGATGGGCGTGGGTCGAAGCTTCGGCGAAGCCTTCGTCAAGTCGCAGCTCGGTGCAGGCGTGCGCCTGCCCACCGAGGGCGGGGTCTTCATTTCAGTCAAGGGATCCGACAAGCCCCGCGCGGTCGAATGCGCCCGTGACCTGCATGCGCTGGGCTTTCGTCTGGTGGCCACGCGCGGGACCGCGGCAGCGATCGCGGCTGCGGGCGTGCCGGTGACCACCGTGCACAAGGTCCAGGAGGGTCGGCCGAATGTGGTCGATATGATGAAGAACGGCGAGATCTCCCTGGTGATCAACAGCGTCGAAGAAAAGCGCAGCGCCATCACGGATTCGAGAGCCCTGCGGACCACCGCACTGGGTCAGCGGGTCACCTACTACACCACCATCGCAGGCGCCCAGGCGGCGATCGAGGGCATGAAATCCATGCAGGGCCTCGAGGTTTATCCTTTGCAGGACCTGCATCGCAGTCTCACCGGAGTTGCTTCTTGAGCACGATTCCCATCACCGTCCGTGGCGCGCAGTTGCTCAAGGACGAACTTCACCGTCTCAAGCATGTGGACCGTCCTGCGGTCATCATTGCCATTTCCGAGGCGCGCGCGCAGGGCGACTTGTCTGAAAACGCGGAATACGATGCCGCCAAGGAAAAGCAGGGCTTCATCGAGGGGCGCATCCTCGAGATCGAATCCAAGCTTGCTTCGGCGCAGATCATCGATCCGTCGACCCTCAATGCAGAAGGCCGCATCGTGTTCGGTGCGACCGTCGATCTCGAGGATCTCGAATCAGGCGAGTCGGTGACCTATCAGATCGTGGGTGACGATGAGGCCGATATCAAGGAAGGCCGCATCTCGATTTCAAGCCCGATCGCGCGCGCCCTGATCGGCAAGTTCGAGGGTGATACCGCCGAAGTCAAGGCCCCCGGCGGGCTGCGCAGCTACGAGGTGCTGGAGGTGCGCTACCTCTGAGAGGGCAGGGCACGCCCAATGCCGGGTTGGCCCCGGCTTTGGGACCGAGACCTATCGGGAGCCCGCCTTGCGGGTCTTGGGCCGGGCGGTGGGGTTGACCGCGCCTTTTGCGATGCGGCTGGGGGCCTGGCGGGCGCGTCCGACTGCCGGACGAGCCGCCTGTGAGCGGCTTGAACCTGGAGTGCCTGCTCCCGAACGGGCGCCGCCTGTATTCGAACGTGAACCGCCCGGACCCGGGCGCGATGTGCCAGAGCCTGTCCGCAGTGCGCTGGTCCCGGTGCGAGAGACCACCGAGCCCCCGCGCGACGGCCGCGCGCTGCTGTATTCATTGGACTCGGTCGGGGGTTTGCGCGATTTGCGCGGCGTGCCCACGGTTTTGCCTTCGGCAGCCTGACGTTTGGTGGGCGCGGGCTTGCGTCTGCGCACGGGCGCCTGAGGCTTGCTGGATTCAGGCTGGGGTCGCCAGAGCACCAGCAATTTGCCGATGGACTGGACCGCAGCGCAGCCCAGGGTCTCGCAAAGCGACCGCCCGATGTCCGCTCTGGCTTCACGATCGTCACCGAACACGCGCACCTTGATCAGGCCATGGGCGGTCAGGGCGCGGTCGGTTTCGATGATCAGGTTGGGCGTGAGTCCGGATTCGGAGATCAGGACCACCGGGGACAGGCCATGCGCCTGGGCGCGCAAGGCACTGCGCTCGGACGAGCTCAGTTCGGGCGCAGGGGGGGCGGAGGGCGTGAACGCGGCCGTTGTTTCAGCGTCGTTGGTTGTCATGTGCGTGGGCTGATTTGTCGGCGCTTTTTCTTTTGATTCAGAGGACTGGCCACTTTAGCACGGGGTTATCATTCGGCGCGATGCATCTCGATCGGGCCTGTCTGTTGTGACCCGAATTCAGGACCGTTCAGGCAATGGCAAAGAACCGGTTCAGCAAGGCATGGATACATGCCCACCTGAACGACCCTTATGTAAAGCAGGCGCAGCAGCGGGGCTATCGTTCGCGGGCGGCGTTCAAGCTGCTCGAGATCGACGAGCGCGATCATCTGTTGCGCCGCGGCATCACCGTGGTCGACCTGGGCAGTGCGCCGGGCAGCTGGTCCCAGGTCATCCGGGAAAAGCTGGCGGGCCCTGGCGGGGTGGTCGACGGGCGGATTGTCGCCATTGACATCCTGCCCATGGAGGCGGTCGCCGGGGTGGATTTCCTGCAGGGCGATTTCCGGGACGACTCCGTTCTGGCCGAATTGGAGCGCCGGATCGCCCGACCGGGTGAGGATCCAGAATCCGTACAGGTGGATCTTGTGGTTTCGGACATGGCCCCCAATCTATCTGGCGTGGGTCTGGCCGATGCCGCGCGCATGGGGCATCTGGCCGAACTCGCGCTGGAGTTCGCTCAGGCGCACCTCAAGCCTGGTGGGGCCCTGCTGATCAAATGTTTCCACGGCAGCGGGTACAGCCAGATTGTCGAGGCCTTCAAGAAGGTGTTCGTGACGGTGGCACCCCGCAAGCCCAAGGCATCGCGGGATGGCTCGGCCGAGACCTACCTGCTGGGCAGAGGGTTGAAGGTCTCGGGCAGGGTGCAGGCACCGGACTGAGACTCTCAGGGGTCGCAGAGGCGTTTTTCCTGCGGTGTTTTTCGCAGTCGTGTGTCCGGGTTGGACGTAGAATCAAGACAAGAGCCGGAAAGGCGTTCGGGCGTGGGCCTGGGCACCGGCTTCGCAAGGGCAAGGAGTGCTCGCGTGAACAACATGTTTTCCAAGGCTGCGGTATGGCTGGTGATCGGGCTGGTGCTCTTCACCGTCTTCAGGCAGTTCGATACCCGCCAGGTGCGCGGGGGCGACCTGAGCTACTCGCAGTTCATGGAGGAGGCCAAGGCCGGCCGTATCGAGAATGTTCTTGTGGATGGCCGCACCCTGCGGGCCAAGACCAAGGATGGGCGTGCCGTTACGGTCTACTCGCCCGGCGCTGGCGACATCTGGATGATCTCCGACCTGATGAAGTTCGGCGTGCAGGTCGCTGCCAAGCCCGAAGAAGAGCAGTCCGTTCTGATGAACATCTTCGTGTCCTGGTTCCCCATGCTGCTGTTGATCGGCGTGTGGGTGTTCTTCATGCGTCAGATGCAGGGCGGTGGTCGTGGTGGCGCGTTTTCTTTCGGCAAGAGCCGCGCTCGATTGCTCGATGAGTCGAACAACGCCATTACCTTCACCGACGTCGCGGGTTGCGATGAAGCCAAGGAAGAAGTGCGTGAGCTGGTCGAGTTTCTGCGCGATCCTTCCAAGTTTCAGAAGCTCGGCGGCCGGATTCCCCGTGGTGTGCTCATGGTGGGCTCGCCAGGTACCGGCAAGACGCTTTTGGCCAAGGCGATCGCAGGCGAAGCCAAGGTGCCCTTCTTTTCGATTTCCGGTTCCGATTTCGTCGAGATGTTCGTCGGCGTGGGCGCCGCGCGCGTGCGAGACATGTTCGAGCAGGCCAAGAAGC
>JBMSOD010000231.1:0-4515 GCA_049422085.1 Burkholderiaceae bacterium | reverse complement strand
TCCTTGCCGAAGAACATCTCGGAGCCGATGTACATCGTCGGAATTCCGAAGGTGCCACGCTCGACCGCTTTCTCGGTGTTGTCTATCAGACGCTGCTTGATCCCTGCGTCCTGAGTCGCAGCGGCCAGGGCCTCTGGATTGAACCCGGCCTTGGCGAGCACGGCCGACAGCGCGGCGCTATCGGTCACGTCGAGCTGCTCCTCCCAGATGGCCGGGTTCACTGCTTCGATGAACCGGATCTGATCATCGCCTTCGAGCGAGAGCAGCATGCGCAGCAGGTTGACCGAATTGAAGGGGAAATTGGGGTTCATCTTGAATCGGGTGAAGCCGTGCTTGGCGATGAAGCGCTCCATTTCAAGACGGGCATAGGCATTCTTGCCCTTCACTTCGGCATCGCGGATGAACGGGGGCGCATTGCCGGTCAGCTTGTGCATGCCGCCCAGGAAGGCCGGCGTGACCTTGAGCTGGGCGCCCTGTCGCGCGGCGAGTGCGCGCAGCGGTTTCCACACCAGATAGGCGTTCGGGCTGACGAAATCGAAGATCAGTTCAATGGTCTTGGTCACACTCGGTCTCCTTGGTATTGGCATTACGCCACTCATCCATTGTCATTGCAGGCCTTGGGATGCAGGTCCTGCATTGGGTGATCTTACAAGCGTGGGCGCTCCCGAATCGGCGGCGCAGGAGGGTTTCGAGCTGTCTGGCCGCCTGTCGACGCGAGCCCACTGCATTCGCCACCCCCGAACGTCGTCACTCCTGCTCAGGATCCCAGCCTGTCTTCCAGAATCTTAGCCGCCCTGTCCGAGGTCACCAAGACCACCTGAAGCCTCGCACGTGTCAGCGCCACAAAGAGGCGTCGGCGCTCACGCACCGTGAACGCTTCAAAGTCGATCTCCGTGATCACCACGGCATCGGCGGCCTGGCCTTTGAAGCGGAACACTGTATCCACGAGCAACTCGCCCTCGGTCCACAGGGCTTTGCCGTCTGCGTCGAAACCCACCGGGCGACGCACGGCGAATCCTGCGAGCTGCTGCGGGCCGGTTCGGCCCGCAATCTGGCTTGATTCTCGGCCTCGCAGACTCAGCACAGCGATGTTCGATGCATCGAACCCCTGTTCTCTCAGATGAACGACCGCCTGTTCCGTGTCCGCAAGAGGCGAGGCCGAATCCTCGTAAACAATCCAGTGCGGCTCAAAGCCCACCACCGCGCTGCCCGCCTCGACAGGCTCATCGGTCAATCCAAGCCAGTTGATGAATTCGACCAGGAGTTGGGGTGAGCGGTAGTTCACCGGACTGCTGAGCCGAACCCAGCCTGGCAGGTCGATTGCAGGGCGCTCGTAGAGGGCCTGTTCCGGGTCTTCGAGCCAGAGCAGGCGCGCATCTTTGCGCGTCATGCGCATCAGGCTATCGACCCAGGCCTGCTCGAAGTCCTGGCCCTCATCGATGATCAGGGTGTGCAGGGTGTCCTCAAACCTTGGGCTGAGTTCGATGAAGTTTTGGGCGAGCAGGTCATAGGCGTTCGGCTGGCTGAAGTCGAAGGCAGGCCGATCGGCCTTTGCCCAAACCAGTTTTGCGAGCTCATGGAAGGTCACGACAACGCCCGGATCAGGCGCAACCTGTTTCATCGCATCCGCCAGCGGCCGATTGAAACAGACATAGAGCGCCGTTTGCCCACGCGCATGCGCCTCGCGCAGGGCCTGCAGCGCAAGCTGGGTTTTGCCGGATCCGGCCGTGCCCTGGATCCGCAAGCGCCAGGGGTCCATGTTCAGCCGAGCGGCCCAGGTCGAGAGCCCGCCCGACAGGCGCGTGGTGAGCTCTCGTGCAGACCGGCCCAGCAGGCCGATATGCGGCGCCGCGTCTACGCGCTGAGACAGGAAATCGTCGATGCGGGGGATGTCGTTCAGCCGGTCATCTGACCAATCGTGCGGAAGGCCATCCAGCAGCTTCTCGATGATCGCGACGAGCTCGCTGTCGTTGTCCCCATCCACCACTCGCGAGGGGTCGACCGAAGAGGGCAGGGCGCCCCTGATCTTCGCCGAGGGGAAGTACAGGAGGTGGTCGATCGCCAGCTTGCGGCCCGGGTGGCGCGACGCGAACTGGGCGCGCAAGGCGTTGAGGTTTCGATTGACCTGGGTGGTCACGCTCTTGTCGGCACTCGCAGGACCAACATGCAGATGGCCCCGTCCTGTGAACGATGCGGAATATCTGGCGATGAGGTCGGTGTCGGTCGCGATGATCTGGGTGTCTTTCTGCTCGATCGCCAGGAGCCGCCCGGCCGCATTGGCCACGATGAAGTCAATCTCGCCATAGACCGAGCCCGATTGCTCCGCGCGTGCCCAGCGCACGCCGTGATAGATGGCGTACTGATCATTGAGCTCGCGCTTCAGGCGCAAGAGGGGGCGCACCTCGGGACCATGCAGGTCAACCGAGCTGGATTCGAGATCGAAGTCCGAGGGAATCAGGCGCGCCATGGTGAGAAGTCAGGGTAGATGTCTTCGGCCTAGAAGCTGCGGTCGTCAAGCAGGCGCGGCCTTCAATAGTGGTAACGGCCTTGCAGAAAATCCACGCGATCGACTTTGACCAAGTACACGCAGCGATGCTCTTGCGTGATCCGCCTGGACCAGACATCGGGGCCCAGATATTTCAACGGCTCGGGTTTGCCAATTCCATCGAAGGGATCTTGCAAGATGGCGCGAACCAGTTCCAATAGCCGTTTGGCTGTGCGTCTGTCGGTTTCAACCCAGTGCTGCAGATCTTCTAAAAACTCAGGGTGGCAGACTGCCACTCGGTCAGCTTTGCGCATCCAAGCCAACCCGCTTGTGCAACTCTGACAGCTTGATGGGTTTCATGGACTCGGAACGGGCACGCGATAAGGCGCTGAGCAGACGCTCTGCATTTTTGCTGGAGCGCAGCAGGTGTGCTGTTTCAACGAGGCTCTCAAGTTCATCGGCGGCAATCATGGCCACATCGCCGCCCATGCGCCTGCGCACCACGATGACTTCGCGGTCATTGACGGCGCGATCCATGAGCGTCTTGAGCTGCTCGCGCGCCTGGCTGTAGGTGGTCTCGATGGTCATTTGACTGCGCTCCGAATATGTACAGATTTATTGTACATGTGGGCGCTCCCCAGTTCATGTCATCCACAGGCGCGCTGTTGCGAAAGATGGCCTAGCCCTCTCAGACGCGCCTGCAGTTGTCCATCAGCTTGATGGCCAGCAACCGCGCAGCCGCATTGACCACGATGAAGTCGATCTCGCCATGGACCGAGCCCGATTACTCCGCACGCGCCCAGTACACGCCGTGATCGATGGCGTACTGATCGTTGAGCTCGCGCTTCAGGCGCAAAAGGGTGCGCACCTCGGGACCATGCCGTAGTACTTGATTCTCATGCGATCTTCGCTCTTTTATTCGGTAGGACCAGGTGCTATGATTAGGCATGCATTCGGATCAAAATCCGCCAGATGCGGGTGACCTAATGGAGTTGATCGATGACCACTAAGCCGAAGTTCAAGAGCGATGCGTTCGAGGCCATCCATAGCGCTGTCCAGGGGCTGCACCGGGCAGGGGCGATTGACAAGGCGACCCTGCGTGATTTTGACGATTCTTGCTTAGCGACGCCCCCTGAGATCAGCCCGGAGGGCATCAGAAGGATCCGGGAGCAGGCACATGTCAGTCAGCCAATCTTCGCGCGATATCTGAACACCAGCGAATCTACGGTGCAGAAGTGGGAAGCCGGCACCAAGCGGCCGAGCGGGATGGCGCTGAAGCTTCTGGCGATCGTCGAGAAGCACGGCTTGAAGGTGTTGGCTTGAACGCGTGTGCGTGTGCAAGCACCCTGGTCTCGCTTTGAGGGACGACACCCTCCCTGCCTTGAATCTGCAGGTCGGCGAAGCTGCTGCTCAGTTGGGCGTTGACCGGACCACATCGTCCAAGGTGCTCAATGGGCGGGCGGCGATCAGCCCCGCAATGGCCAGCAAGGCCCTTGCGGGCATCAAGACGCTGAAGCTTCAATCGGCATAAAGCGATATTCGCCGGTTGACTTGATCTGCGAACGCCCTGGAGGTTTATTCCGTCCTTCGGTGGGACCAGGGCTTATAGGCCCAATTCGGCATCGATTCTGGCCAGTTCGTCCAAAGCGGCGCGCTGGCGTGCGCGCTGCTGTTCGTCAAAGCGCAGCAGGTCTTCAAACGCAACGCGGCGGCGCGTGCCCACCTTGCGGGCGGGCAACTTCTCTTCCTCGATGAGCTTCACCACGTAAGGGCGGGATACGTTGAGGTAATCGGCTACCTCCTGGGTGGTGAGCTCGGCGTTTTGCGGCAGCACGGTGACGGCACGGCCTTGGCCGAGCTGGGTCAGCATGTCGACCAGCAGGCGCAGGGCGCCCGGCGGAATAGCGATCATCTCGTGTTGGTTATCGTCGGTGACGAGGCGCAGCGCTTGGGCATTGGCGGTGCCGTCATCGGAAGAAACGAACGAATCTAACGAAACGCTAAAGGGGATGTCTGCAGTCGCAGGAGCA
>JBMSOD010000230.1:0-4561 GCA_049422085.1 Burkholderiaceae bacterium | reverse complement strand
AGTTTGAGATGCACGAAGACGGCTCGGTCACGCCCCTGCCCGCGCCCTGCGTGGACACCGGCATGGGACTGGAGCGCCTGGCGGCCATCTTGCAGCACGTGCACAGCAATTACGCGATCGACCTGTTTGATGCCCTCATCAAGGCGGCCGCCCGGGAAACCGGCTGCGCTGACCTGGGCAGTCCGAGCCTGCGTGTGATTGCCGATCACTTGCGTGCCACTGCGTTTCTGGTGGCCGACGGTGTCATCCCGAGCAACGAGGGCCGCGGCTACGTGCAGCGCCGCATTGTCCGGCGTGCCATTCGTCACGGCTACAAGCTCGGCCGCAAGGCCCCGTTTTTTCACAAGCTGGTGCCCGATCTGGTGGCGCTGATGGGTCGGGCCTATCCCAACTTGGCCGCGCAGGCGCAGCGGGTGATGGAGGTGCTCAAGGCCGAGGAAGAGCGGTTTTATGAGACGCTCGAAAACGGTATGCAGATTCTTGACGCGGCGATCGAGGGGCAGGCCAGGATGCTGCCCGGCGAGGTGGCCTTCAAACTGCACGACACCTACGGTTTCCCGCTGGACCTGACCAATGATGTCTGCCGCGAGCGTGGCGTTCAGGTCGATGAGGCCGGATTTGCTGCGGCGATGACGCGCCAGAAGGACCAGGCCCGCGCGGCTGGCAAATTCAAGATGGACAAGGCGCTCGATTACGCCGGCGTCGGCAATGAATTTGTCGGCTATGAGCAGCTCAGTGGCGCCGCGACGGTTCTGGCCCTCTATGCCGACGGCACGCCGGTGCAGGCGCTGCAGGACGGTCAGAGCGGTGTGGTGGTGCTCAGTGCCACCCCGTTTTACGCCGAATCGG
Source organism: Burkholderiaceae bacterium (assembly GCA_049422085.1). Classification (GTDB taxonomy): domain Bacteria; phylum Pseudomonadota; class Gammaproteobacteria; order Burkholderiales; family Burkholderiaceae_E; genus UBA4615. Next base: position 3,712 of record JBMSOD010000230.1, on the reverse strand, counting down.
GCGGGCAGGTGGGTGACCAGGGCCTCCTCGAATGCGGTGCAACGCGTTTCGAGGTGGCCGACACGCAAAAGATCAAGGCCGATGTATTTGGACATCATGGCCAGCTTCAAGGCGGTCCTCTCAAAGTCGGCGACACCGTGCAAGCCCGCGTGGATATCGGACTGAGGGCCGCCACCGTTCGCAACCACAGCGCGACCCATCTGATGCACAAGGCCCTGCGCGAGGTGCTGGGCAGCGACGTGCAGCAAAAGGGCTCGCTGGTCAATGCCGAGCGCACCCGTTTTGACTTTGCCCACAACGCTCCGGTCACAGACGACCAGATTCGTCAGATCGAGCTGCGCGTCAATGCCGAGATCCTCGCCAACGCGGCGACGCAAGCGCGCCTGATGGACATTGAAAGCGCGCAAAAAACCGGCGCCATGATGCTCTTTGGCGAGAAATACGGTGAAACCGTGCGGGTGCTCGATATCGGCTCGAGCCGTGAGTTGTGCGGCGGCACCCATGTCAAGGCCACCGGTGATATCGGTCTGTTCAAAATCGTCGCCGAAAGTGGTGTGGCCGCCGGCGTGCGCCGTATCGAGGCGGTGACCGGCCAAAACGCCCTGTCTTATCTGCAGTCGCTCGAGACCACGGTGACCCAGGCCGCAGGCAGCCTGAAGACACCGGTCGAGCAGCTTGGCCCCCGCATCGCGCAGGTACTCGAGCAGGTCAGAGCCCTCGAAAAAGAGGTGGCCGCCCTCAAAGGCCGGCTCGCCTCAAATCAGGGCGACGATCTGCTGGCTCAGGCGGTCGATGTCAAAGGCGTGAAGGTACTGGCTGCGCGATTGGAGGGGGCCGATGCCAAGGCCTTGCGCGAGACGATGGACAAGCTCAAGGACAAGCTCAAGACCGCGGCCATCGTGCTTGCAGCGGTCGAGGGCGAGAAGGTGCAGATCGCAGCGGGCGTGACGGCAGACAGCACAGGCAAGGTCAAGGCCGGCGACTTGGCCAATTTTGTGGCGCAGCAGGTCGGTGGCAAGGGCGGCGGCAAGCCGGACCTGGCCATGGCCGGCGGCAGCAACGCCAAGGCGCTCCCGCAGGCGCTGGCCAGTGTGCAGGCCTGGGTGGCCGAGCGGGTCTGAGCTGGCCCCGCACGGGTCGGTTGATCTGCCCTGCCGATGAGCAGCCTGAGGTAGAGTGGGGCTCGATTGTGGGCTCAAGAGGCGCTGCCTCAAAGGCCTTCAGGTTCACCCGGAGGAGCTGGCCGTGAAAAAAACATTATGCGACGGGCATCGGTTTGTTCTGGGCGCCGCCCTTGGCGCGGGGCTTTTTCTGACGGGCTGCGCCACCCCGCAGGAAAAAGCCATCACTGCACACTGCGAGGCTGAGGGCGCGCGTATCATCGCACCGCAGATGGCCACCCAACTGGTCATGCGTTCCTTCCGTGTGGGAGACCGGGTGGCGGGCTTTCGCAATATCTGCAAGACCGAAACTCGAGACTCCAAGGACGCCAAGGGCACGGAGATCAAGATCCGCGAGACGATTTGCCGCGATGAGCCCATCATGCAGCCGGTCTACGAGCAGCGTCAGGTCAGCGAAGTGGTGGACCTCAATGCCGCTCAGCGGCGCAACTTCGTTCAGTCATGCTCCACCGAGGCCCTGGCCAGGGGAATGTTTTCGCATTTGAAGTGAGGGCGCTGGCTCAGTGAGCGTGGCGGCCCGGCCGGCCATCAACCTTGCTTTTGCCAAACTGCAATCAGCGACCGGCTCAGTAAATAGTCAGGATTCGACATGAGCCCGTAGGGTGTTTCGACAAGGTCGTTTTTTGATTTCAGCCGGTAGAACACGATGTTGATCAGCGCAAGTGGAAGGTAGAGGGGCAAGAGCACCTTCTTCTTCCACTTGTTGCCGTCGATGATGACCGGCTTTAGGCCGTATTCGCCAAAGATGTAATTAATCTGCAGATAGCTCAGCGGTGAGATATGGCCTCGATCAATCAATCGGCCGTTGGGGTGACGGGTGAAATCTGGATCGAACTGATAGAAGGTCCCTGTGAACAGGAAAGAAAGCCGCGAATAAAGATTCTGTACGTTAGGCATGGTGATCACCACATGCCCGCCTTTCTTGACAACACGGCTGAGCTCGGCCAACAGACTGCTCGGATTGATGACATGCTCGAGACCTTCCATACAAGTAACGAAATCAAAGGATTCCGTCTCGGAGGGTAACGGCCGTTCCATGTTGACATGCACGTAATCGTCTCGTTCCTGGTTGATGTCTCCGCAAGTCACTGTGAAGCCCTTGCTTCGCATCTTGTCGGCAAACAGCCCGTTGCCGGCAGGCATGTCCAGGATGGAGTCTGACACTTTGCCGAGTCGGGTCAGAATTTTTTCAACCACCCGCATGTAGTCGGTAAAGCTTGAATCGTGAGTAAAGTCTCTGAAGTGCATGGGAATCTTTCCGCCGGACGGCCCAACAGGTCAGGCGTTGACGGGCCTTGGTAGGACCAGCGCGGTCACATAGATTGTCTTACATCGCCCTTGAGAGCGTCGTCGTTTAGCCACTGCAGGACCTGTGCACTTTCAAATTGGCGCTCTCGATGCAGGATCGGGGCTCGGAACGAGACCGATCTTGCCAGTAATTGTAGGGGTCGCCGGTAGTCCTCCGCCTCGCCAGGGCTGCGCAGTACCCGAGGATAGAACTGGTCGCCTTCCAGCGGCAGGCCCAGGCCGTTCATGTGCACGCGAAGCTGGTGGCGCTTGCCACTGCTGGGCTCGAGCTGATACAGACCGCGTTCGCCGCATCGCTCGAGCAGACTGATCCGGGTGCTGCTGTTGGGTGGTCCCTCGACTTCCTGCATGCGGAAAAAGCGCTGCGGATCCTCAGCGATACGGCTATGCCGCTCGATCGGCAAGTTCAGGTCTTGCGGCGGTGCGGCGGCGACGGCGAGATAGGTTTTCTTGACTAGCTGGCGTCTGAAAAGTGCTTGATAGGCATCGCGGTCCTGCGGCCTCTTGCACAAGACCACCAGGCCGGCCGTCTCACGGTCGATTCGGTGCAGGGGGCTGAGGTCGGGACAGTTCAGTCGATGCTTGAGTCGAACCAGCAGCGTTTCACGTATGTAGCGGCCCCCAGGTGTCACCGGCAGAAAGTGAGGTTTGTCAGCCACCACCAGCCATTCGTCCTCGAAGAGGATCTCCTCCCGAAAGGGGATCGGCGCTTCGTTGGGCAACTCGCGCCAGTAGTAAACGCGGGCGCCGGGGGAATAGGGGGCTTGCGGCGGCAGGGGCCGGCCGGCCTCGTCCAGCACTGTGCCGGCCTGCATGCGCTCTAGCCATTGATCGCGGCTGACCGAAGGCAGCCTGTGGACCAGATGATCGAGGACCGTCTCCCAGGGGCTGCTTCGCAGCCGCGGCATCGCCAGGCAGCTGGCCGAGACGCCCGCTCGCATGGCAATAGCAGGGTTCTTGGCTTGATGGGCCACGGCTTACCGGCGCTTGAACACCAGGTCCCACACACCATGACCGAGCTGGATGCCGCGGTTCTCGAACTTGGTCAGTGGCCGATAGTCGGGCTTGGGTGCATAGCCGTCGCTGGTGTTGGCAAGCAGCGGCTCGGCGCTGAGAACCTCGAGCATTTGCTCGGCATAGGGCTGCCAGTCGGTGGCCAGGTGCAAGTACGCCCCGGGTCTGATGCGTCCGGCCAGCCGATGCACCCAGGGTGGCTGGATCAA
>JBMSOD010000229.1:0-4579 GCA_049422085.1 Burkholderiaceae bacterium | reverse complement strand
TGATCTGGGGCTAGGCAAACAGGCCGTCTCGCCTGGCTTAGTGCCCGTCCATCATCGCGTTTTGACGCAGACGGGCACGCGCCTCAAATACCGTCAGGCGCTCACCAAATTTGCCCTGCATTCCATACGCAGCGAGGGGTACGCTGTTGAGAACAGGCAGTTGTTCGAAGAAGTGGCAGGCCACCCGCTGACCTGGACTAGCCTCGCGCAGCACTGGCTCCTCCTGAGTGCAGCGAGGCTGGGCATGAGGGCAACGGGTATGAAAACGGCACCCTGAGGGCGGCTTCATCGCGCTCGGAACATCGCCCGACAAAATGATGCGCTGACGCTCGGCGCCAGGATCCGGTCGAGGGATCGCCGACAGCAAGGCCTGCGTGTAGGGATGACGCGGCTGGGTGTAGAGCGTGCGCTTGTCGGCAATCTCGACCAGCTTGCCCAGATACATGACGGCCACACGATCGCTGATGTGCTTGACCACCGCCAGGTCATGCGCAATGAAAAGATAAGACAGGCCAAAGCGCTTTTGCAGATCCTGCAACAGGTTGACCACCTGCGCCTGAATGGAGACATCCAGCGCCGACACTGGCTCGTCGCAGACGATGAGTTCGGGATTGACTGCCAGCGCGCGGGCAATGCCGATGCGCTGACGTTGTCCGCCCGAGAACTGGTGGGGATAGCGCCGTGCATGCTCCGGCAGCAAACCCACCACCTGCAATAACTCCGCCGCTCGCTCGACCCGTTCCTGGGGCGTGCCAATGTCATGCACCTGCATCGGCTCGGTCAGGATATCTCCGACCGTCATGCGCGGATTGAGCGACGCGTAAGGGTCTTGAAAAATGATCTGCAAATGCCTGCGCATGCGACGCATGGCATCTTCATCGAGATTGGCAATCTCTTCGCCCTTGAACCGGATCGAGCCCGCCGAGGGCGTCATCAGTCGAAGAATCATGCGACCCGTGGTGGACTTGCCACAGCCGGACTCTCCCACCAGCGCCAGGGTTTCCCCTCGAGCGATGTCGAAACTGACCTCATCAACCGCTCTGACCGTACCAACGGTGCGGCTCATGATCACGCCCCGACGGATCGGGAAATGCTTGACCAGCCCCTGCACGCTCAGCACCGGTGATTGATTCAACTTGCCGGCCACGCTGTCATGCCGCCCGCTTTGGGTCGAAGACACGTGTGGCTGCACGCTGGTGCTGAGAACCGCGTCTGAATTCATGCCGCCCTCTGGGCCAGGGTTTCAACTGGAGCAAGCCAACAGGCCACCTGATGCCCCGCCCCCATCTCACGCAGCGGCGGGGGTTCTTCAAGGCAGCGCGGCTGGGCAAACGGACAGCGCGGCCCGAAACGACACCCGCGAGGCTGATTGGCCGGACTGGGTACCGTGCCTTCAATGGTCGACAAACGCTGACGTTCGACATCCAGACGCGGAATGGAGCCCAACAGACCGATGGTGTAGGGATGCTGCGGGTCGTTGAAGATCGCGTCGACCGGCCCGCTTTCCACGATCTGTCCGGCATACATGACCACCACATCATCCGCCAGTTCGGCAATCACACCGAGGTCGTGCGTGATCATCAGAATGGCCATGCCCAGCCGCTGCTGCAGGTCGCGCATCAGCTCCAGAATCTGCGCCTGAATGGTCACATCGAGCGCCGTGGTGGGCTCATCGGCGATGAGCAGTGCAGGCTCGCAGGCCAGTGCCATGGCAATCATCACCCTCTGCCGCTGACCACCCGACAGATGATGCGGAAAATCATCCAGGCGTTGCGCCGCTGAAGGAATGCGCACCAGCTCCAGCACCTCGATGGCCCGCTGGCGGGCCTGCTCGGGGGACATCGGCTTGTGAGCCCGAATCACTTCGATGATCTGGCGCCCGATGGTGTGCACCGGATTGAGCGAGGTCATGGGCTCCTGAAAGACCATGGACATCCGATCGCCGCGCAACAGCCTGCGGGCCTGGGGCGACAGACCCAGAATGTCCTGACCTTCAAAGACAATGCTGTCGGCATTGACCTGACCAGGCTCAGCCACCAGCCCCATCAGCGAGAGTGAAGTGACACTCTTGCCGCAGCCTGATTCACCCACCAGCCCGACCGTACGGCCCCGGGCGACATCAAAGCTGATGCCGTCCACCGCCTTGAACAGACCGCGGTCGGTGTTGAACCAGGTGCGCAGCCCACGCACCTGAAGCAGGACATCCGAGGAACTCATGCGCGATGCTCAGTAGCTCAGGTCCAGGCCCTTGTAGTGGGTGTACTGGAACAGCATGTGGGCGCGCGCACCCTTGAGCTTCTTGTTGCTGGTCTGGTACATCTTGACGTTCATCACCGGAATCCAGAGGTGCTCGTTCATCACGATCTGCTGCACCTCGCCATAGGCCTTGGCGCGGTCGGCATCGGTGAGCGCGATACGCCCCTGACGGATCAGATCATCCACCTTGGGATTCTTGTAGTTCATGCGGTTCGGGACAGGAATCTGAGCCGAGTCGAAATAGAAGTTCATCAGTTCGCCAGCCGAGAGATACGGCACGGTCACGGTCCAGAGGTCAAAGTCCTGACCGCTCAGCTTGGCCGGCATGATGGTGGAGTCCAGTGCCGTGATTCTCCAGTCCACGCCAATCTTGCGCATCTGGCCCTGAATGGCCTCGGTCATGCGCGGAAAGTAGGTGACCTGAGGAATGTAGACAATGGGGGCAAGCCTCACACCGTCTTTGACACGGATGCCATCGGCACCCTTTTTCCAGCCGGCTTCATCGAGCAAACGGTTGGCCCGGTTGACATCTTCCTTGATGATGCCTTTGGTGGCCGGCGCAAAATCGAGGGCCATGGGATCAATGTAGGTGTACGCCGGATCGGCCTGCCCCAGCATGACGGCCTTGGTGAGTTCCGCACGATTGAGCGCAATGCTCATCGCCTCGCGCACCCGCTTGTCGTTCACCAGCGGACGATCGGCCTTGAACCCAAAGTACATCAGCTGAAAGTTCGGCTTGGCCTCCTCGACATTGAGCATGGGTGCCTTTTTGGCCTGCTCGATGAACTGGGTCGGGAAGTGAGGCGTGACGTCAAAGCGCCCGCCCATCATGGCGGCCAGGCGTGAGGAGTCCTCGGGCACGATCTTGATCGACATGCGCTCGAACTTCACCGGCCCCGGATTTTTGTACATCGAGGGACCCCACTTGTAGGCGTCGTGGCGCTTCAGCACGGTTTCGGTGCGAGGCTGCCAGGAGACGAAGCACCACGGACCCGTGCCATCCAGGCCCTTGGTGCCATAGTCCTTGCCCAGGCTCTCCACACTGTCCTTGTTGTGGATGGTGAAATTGAACATGGTCATCTGCACCAGCAGATCGGAATAGCCCTCGTGCATCTCGTAGTGCACCGTGTAGGGGTCGATCGCCTTGACCTCCTTGAGCTTGCCACCACGCCAGGTATAGGGCCCTTTCACCGCAATCTGACGCTTGAAGCTGTAGACGACATCTTCGGCGGTGAACTTCTTGCCACTGCAGAAGGTGACGTCATCGCGCAGCTTGAAGGTGTAGGTCTTGCCATCGGGACTGATCGTCCAGGACTTGGCCAGCAGGGGAAGTGGGGTTTTGCCATCCCAGTCGAGCGCGACCAGGGTGTCCTGCACCAGATGCACAACGTCACCGGTCGGCGACCAGGTGGTGCGATGGCTGTCGAAGTGCGGCGCATCGAGCGCCTTCATGTAATTCAGGGTCTGGGCCTGCGCGGCCACGCCGGTGGCCAGCAAGGCTGCCGCACCCAGCCCTGCCAGTGCTTTACGAATCATGTGGTTTGGCTTCATCAGGGTCTCCTGGACTGGTTCTTGTTGAAGGTCTGATTGATCAGGCATCTCTCAGCGCGTTGTTGGCCGGCTCATTGCTGCAATCGTGGGTCGAGCACATCCCGCACCGCATCGCCAAGCAGATTGGCCGCAAGGACAATGACGAGGATGGCCAAACTCGGCATGGTCGCGATATGCGGCGCAATGAACAGAAAATCGCGGCCCTGTGCGGCCATCATGCCAAGCTCTGCTTCTGGCGGCTGAGCGCCCATGCCAAGGAATCCGAGCGCTGACCCCACCAGGATCACCTGGCCAAAGCGCAGGGTGAGAAAGACGGAGATGGTGGAGATGCAATTGAGCGTGAGGTATCGCCAGATGAGGGCTCGGTTGGAGACACCTACAGCGCGCCCGGCCTCCATGAACTCCTGCCCCATGACACCGATGGCGGCACCCCGAGCCACCCGTGCCACGTCGGGCACGGTCGAGACCACCAACGCGATCACGACCGACTCCATGCCTGCGCCCACAATGGCCGCCACGGCCAGGCCGATGAGGATGGCCGGGAAGGCCAGCAGCACATCGACGATGCGCATGATCCAGGGATCCAGGCGGCGATAAAACGCCGAGACGATCCCGATCGCCCCGCCCACCAAGCCTCCGATCAATACACCCGCCAGACCCATCATCAGGGTGTTGCGGGTGCCGTAAAGGATGCGGCTCAGAATGTCGCGACCGGTGTTGTCCGTGCCCAGCCAGTGCTCCGGGTCGAAGGCGTCGGTGCGCGGCGGCCCCG
>JBMSOD010000228.1:0-4596 GCA_049422085.1 Burkholderiaceae bacterium | reverse complement strand
CTGTTAATCCGTAGGTCCCTGGTTCGAGCCCAGGTCGGGGAGCCAAAAGAATCATGAACTCAGCCCACCCTAGCGGTGGGCTTTTTGCTTTACAGGCGCCCATGTAGGCATGGTGGCCGTGGTCACGGACGTCATGCGCGATGGCAAGCCCGTGGTCGGCTACGGCTTCAATTCCAACGGACGCTATGGGCAGGGAGCACTGATGCGCGAACGCTTCATCCCTCGCATCCTGGACGCCGAACCTGCCAGTCTTCTGGATGACACTGGCGACAATCTGGATCCGCACAAGATTTGGGCGCGGATGATGGTGAATGAAAAGCCGGGCGGCCATGGCGAGCGATCGGTGGCGGTGGGCACGATTGATATGGCGATTTGGGATGCGGTTGCCAAGATCGCCAGCCAGCCTCTGTACCAGCTGCTGGCGCAGCGCTACGGGACGGGCGCACCGAACACCAAGGTCTTTGTCTATGCGGCGGGCGGGTACTACTACCCGGGCAAAGGTCTGGAAGGGCTGCGCAGAGAAATGGAGAGCTATCTGGCCCGCGGCTATACCGTGGTCAAGATGAAGATTGGCGGCGCCTCGTTGGCCGACGATTGCGAGCGCATCGAGTCAGTGCTCAAGATTCTGGGCCCAGGGCAGCAACTGGCGGTCGATGCCAATGGTCGCTTCGATCTTGATACCGCCATGGACTATGGCAAGGCGTTGTCTCAGTACCCGCTCTTCTGGTACGAGGAGGCGGGAGATCCGCTGGATTATGAGCTTCAGGCCAGGCTGGCTGAGGTCTATGCCGGGCCGCTGGCCACGGGAGAAAATTTATTTTCGATGCAGGATGCCCGCAACCTGATCCGGCACGGTGGCATGAGACCGGATCGTGATTGGCTGCAGTTTGACTGTGCGCTCAGTTACGGGCTGGTGGAATACCTTCGAACGCTCGAGATGCTCAAGGCGCATGGCTGGTCTCCTGCGCGGTGCATTCCGCATGGCGGGCATCAGATGTCCCTGGCGATTGCTGCGGGCCTGGGGCTGGGTGGCAACGAAAGCTATCCGGACCTGTTTCAGCCGTATGGCGGATTTCCGGATGGCGTGCAGGTCCGAGATGGGTATGTGAATCTGCCTGAACTGCCTGGCATCGGGTTTGAGGGCAAGAGCGATCTGATTGCCGAGATGCGACGGCTCGCTGACTGAGGCCAGCACAGCGGGGGGCCTCGCCTGGCGCTGGCTTCCTCCGTGCTGACCTTGAGCAGCAGAAATCGTCTTACCTCAGGCGGTCTGCAGTGATCAATCTCGATTCGATCAACTCAACAGCAGGTACAGGCTTACCCTCAAGCAGGCGCAAGGCATAGGTCACGCCTAGATAGCCCTGGCGCTCGGCCTGTTGATCCACAGTGACCGCCAGTCGACCAGCCTTGATTTGCGCCAGCGCTTCTGGGAGTGCGTCGTAGCCGCCCACTCGGACGTCCGTGCGCCTGGTGTCCTGCAGAAATTTCAGCACGCCCAAAGCCATGGCGTCATTGGATGCGAAGACAAGCTTCACCTGCGGATGCCTGGCAAAGATCTTTTTCGCCGTGTCGTAGCCTTGATCCTCTCTCCAGTTGGCGCTCTCGGTGGTGACCAGCCGGATGGAGGGATGCTCGCCTAGGGCCTTTTTGGCCCCTGCCAGACGTTTGATGGCATTGTCTGCACCGCGCACGCCCTCAAGGATGGCCGCCTCGGTAGGCATTTTTACGTCCTCGATCAGAGCGCGGGCAGCAGCGTGGGCAGCTTTTTGATTGTCCACCCCGATGAAGGGGGGCGGCGCCATTCCGGCCTGCCTGAGTGCCTCCGGGTCCAGGGGATCATCAACAATGATGATTCTGAGTCCCGCAACGCTGGCCTTGTTCAGTTCGGGCACGAGTCGTTTCGAGTCAATCGGCGCAATCACGATGGCATCGACTTTGGCGTCGGTCATCGCCTTTACCTGATCGATCTGCTGTTCGACGGAGTATTCCTGTGCCAGTCCTCTGACTTCAAGTTTCAGGCCAAACTCTTGGGCAGCAGCCTGTGCACCTTGCTCAATCGCCTTGAAAAACGGACTCGTCAAAGATGGGGTGATCAGGCCGATGCGGCGGACGTTGGCAGACGTCGAGTTTGGCTTGTCTAGCGCTGCTCGGGGCGGTGCTGCGAATGCAGCAGCAGCGAAAAGCCCGGCGGTCAGGCCGAGAGAGGTCAGGGTGGCGAGCAGGGTAATGAGTTGGCGGCGCATCAGTCTAAAGGCGAACGAATACGGTACGAACGCTGGCATTTTCAAATATTATGGGGCGGGCTGCAATGTCACGATCGCAGCACAGTTGCCCGCCTCTGGCAAATTTAGAGCAGCCTGAACGCCAGAGCCGCCACGACCGTGGGTGGCAGCGCCGCAAGCAGCAGCTTCAGGGCATTGACCACGCCCTCATCAAAGCGGCCCTTCAGGATGGCCACGCCCGCCGGGTTGGGGGCGTTGGCGATCACGGTGAGTCCGCCGCCAGTGACTGCGCCCGCCACGATGGCGACCTTGAACTCGTCGCTCAATCCCGGGACAAGTGATGCGAGATAGGTGAGGGCGGCGTTGTCAGTGATGGCAGTGAGCGCGACGGCCCCGTAGAACACCGCATCGGCATTGAGCGTCATGAGCAGGGGCTGCAGCCACCAGGCCTGCTGCCCGCCGAGCACCACCAGACCCGCCAGAAAGAAGGCCACCAGCAGGGCTTCACGCAGAATCAAACGATCCTGGTGTTGTGCGTAGGCGGTGGCATAACCAATGAAGAACAGCAGCAGCCCCATGAAGACCACCGGGTGATGCGCAAAAATCACCACGCCAAGAAGAAAGAGCAGATGCACCAGCACCATGATCGGTGGAACGGACATCCGTGCACGATCTGGCTCACCCAGCCCCGCGAGTTCACGGCGCATGAGCAGGGTCAGTAGTGCCGCGTTGATCACCACCGCAACCGTGGCTTTCCATCCGAAGGTCTGCAGCATGAAGGGAAGATCCCACTGCCAGGTGCCAGCGACCATCAGGACGGGCGGTGCGGCGAAGGGCGTGAGGGTGCCGCCAATCGAAATATTGACGAAGAGCACGCCCAGGGTCGCGTATTTGTGGCGCTCGCTGACCGCGGCTGAAAAGACGGAGTCCCGCAGCATCAGGGCGGCGAGGGTCATGGCGGCAGGTTCGGTGATCAGCGAACCCAGAAGCGGTACGGCACTGAGCAGCAGGAAGTAATTGACCATGGCCGTGGGAAGCGGGACGAGGCGCGCAATCCCCTGAACCAGCACCCCTCCTGCCTGCAGGATGGGGCGGGTACCAGCGACAACCATGATCGCAAAGACAAACAGAGGCTCGGTGAAATTGCGCGACTCGAGGTACTCAAGTGCAGGGCCTTGTCCGAGCATGAAAAACATGGTGACTGCGAGCACCATTGCCCAGAAACCGAAGACCACTTCGACTTCGCCCATCAGGTGCCAGATGCCTGCATGTCGCGGACGGGTGTGGGCCAGATGCTCGAAGAACTTGGTGCTGAAGGTATGCAGCACCGCTAGCGCAAAGAGACCGGCGGCAATCCAGGGAAGAAGAGATGGTGTCATGGCATCCGGAAAAGACAGGGGCGATAGACCCTGTTGGGTCAAGGCCGAGGCCCTGAGCCGATCAGGCGCTCTGCCCCTGGACAGTCAGAACCCGCGCACCAAAGAGCGGGCCATCCTGATAATCAAGTACGAGCATCCGGACCGGTTGGTCCAGATCGTGAGCATGGATCGAGCCCACCATGCGGCACATCAGCCTCGGGCCCTGATCAAGGTCGATGATACCGATGGCATAGGGTGTGTCTTCCCGAAAGGCCCCTGGCGCGACATGGACCCGGGTGAAGCTGTACAGGGTCCCCTGATCAGGGAGCTCAATCCAATGCAGATCGCGGCTCCAGCAGGCCCGGCAAAGATTGCGCGGCGGAAAACTCACCCGCTTGCACTGCTCGCATTGCGTGCTGATCCATCGGCCTTCGCTGAGCGCCTGCCAGAAGGGCTGTGTGAAGGCCGATACCCGAGGCGCAAACGGACGCGGTCCGGACATGACGATTCGCTCCAGCGCAGACCTGGGCCCAAGCTCCGGGCTGGAGGTGGCCATTCGCTTCAGCCCGCTCATGCCTTGCCTTCCAGAATGTGCACCAGGGCGGCGTTGTACTTGCCCAGTTCACACACGGTCATGACGAACTCGCGGCGGCGAATCTGTCGGCCCTCGGCCTGCCCGTGCAACTGGGTGATCGCCTCTACCACGTCATAGAGCGGCGTGACCTCGGGCGGATGGCCGCGCGACAGGCAGCCGCCACAGGTATTGACCGGACGCGGGCCATCAAAGCGGGTCAGACCTTCCTCTGCGGCCGCTGCGCCACGTCCGCGTTCAAATAATCCCAGTGCCTCGGTGCCCAGAGCTTCAACAATGGTGCAGGGCGCATAGACCTGAAAGCTGCCGATATCGTTGAGGTTCAGTCTGGCGGTCTGGAGGGCATGCGCGCTGGCCTTTTGCAGGGGCGCATAGGTCAGGGCATCGCCAGGCTGATCCGAAATCTGATGCAAGCCCTCGTGGG
>JBMSOD010000227.1:0-4699 GCA_049422085.1 Burkholderiaceae bacterium | reverse complement strand
ACCTGGCGGGCCCGGGCATGCTTGGCCACATTGGTCAGCGATTCCTGCGCGACCCGGTAAACCGTGATGGCTGCGGCTTCGGACAGATCAAGATGCTCCCGGTTGCTTCTCAGTCGCGCCCTGAGTCCGGTTCGGGATGCGAACTGCTCGACCAGCGCCTCGAGTGCCGCGACCAGCCCGGCATCAAGCGCGGGAGGCCGAAGATTGCGCAGCAGCCTCTGAACTGCAGCCACAGCCTGCTCCAGGGTTTCAAGGCCCTGCCGTGCGCGAGCCTGGACTGCCCCCTGCGCGTGACGCTCGATCCAGTTGAGGTCAAAGCGCAAGGCAGTCAGCATGCCGCCCACATCATCATGCACTTCACGAGCGATGGCGGCGCGTTCGGCTTCAAGGGCGAGCTGCAGGTGGTCGGCCAGTTCGCGCAGGCGGCGTTCGGAGTCTGCAAGGGCCTTCCTGGCCTGCTCGCGTTCGTTGCGGGTGGCCGCGGCTGCCATGGCCTTGCGCAGTGCGGGTCCGAGGCGGGCGAGTTTTCCCTTGATCAGGTAGTCGTCGGCACCCGCCTGCATCGCCTGAACAGCGACCTCTTCGCCAATTGCGCCAGAAATGATGATGAACGGCAGTCTGGAGCCGCCCGACCGCACCAACGAAAGGGCCTGCGTGCTGGAAAATCTAGGCAAATGATGATCGGAAATCACGGCGTCCCAATGACCTCGACTCAGTGCCTCTTCAAACGCTTCAGCAGTCTCGACCCGCTCGCAGTCCGGGTCGAACCCCTGACGCCTGAGGGCATGCAGCAGGAGTTCGTAATCAAGGTCGGAATCTTCAACAACCAGCAGGCGAACGGCCGGGCTCACGCCCGAGGGCGCATTGAGATCAGGCGGGCCGTCTTCGGCCTGGGGCCGGTCTTCGCGAAGCCTGTCCGATGGGGTCACGGTCTGAGCAAGGGTCCTGATCGCCCGCAGGGAAACCGGTCTTTCGGTCAATGCCGGTGCCGTTTGATGGTAGCACGCGACCATGGACGCCCCGTGCGCCCAGGAGTCCTGAATGGACATCCGATGCAGCAGGAGTTGCAATGAGCCTTTATTCGACGATTGATTCGCCCCACCCGCCGTCAGCGCTGGAGGACTTCCACGGAACTCAGGCGGGCACCGTGTCGGTCGAGCTGGCCGCGGGCATGCAGGATGAAATCCTGAGCGCCGGGACCGAACTCGAGCGCCTTCAAAAACTGCTAGGCGATGCGGTGGTGCAGTTGCAGCAGCGTTTTGGCGTGGCCATGGCGCTTCAGAGCGACATGCCTGCTTCGGCAGAGCGAGATGCCCTTGGCACCGAACTGCATGCCGCACTGGTCGCACTTCAGTTCGAGGACCTTGCCTCGCAACTCATCATGCATTCCCGTCGCCGGCTGGCGTCCGTGGCCGACTGTCTGGGCAATCTGGTTGTGGCAGACGACGAGCCCGGCGCGGAGGTGACCTGGGTGGCGCGCGCCTGCCCCGTGAACCAGCGTGCAGTCGATGCTGGTTCGGTTGAACTTTTTTAAGGTTTACGGAGACTTCCTCATGGCTTCGATTCTTGCTGTGGACGATTCAGCCTCGATGCGGCAGATGGTTTCGTTCACCCTTCGCAACTCCGGGCATCAGGTCATCGAGGCCATCGATGGACAGGACGCACTCGAAAAGATCGATACGGTGCAGGTCGATCTGGTGCTCACCGATCAGAACATGCCGCGCATGGACGGGCTCACCCTGGTGAAAGCGCTGCGCGACAACGATCGTTATCGCCGGACACCCATCCTCGTGCTCACCACCGAATCAAGCGACGAGATGAAGCAGGCCGGACGGGCTGCGGGAGCGACGGGCTGGATGGTCAAGCCCTTCGACCCGGTCCGTCTTGTCGAAGTGATCGGCAAGGTACTCAGCCGGTGACACCCCTGTCTGGCCGGTAAGGAATCCATCATGAGCGAGCCTCAGTCAAGAACCATGAGTAGCGGCGAATTCGATCTGTCCCAGTTCCATGACGTCTTCTTCGAAGAGGCAGGTGACAACCTCGCCAGCATGGAGTCCCTGCTGCTCGCGCTCGATATCGAACAGGTCGATGACGAGACGCTCAACGCGATCTTTCGCTGTGCGCATTCCATCAAGGGTGGTGCAGCGACCTTTGGCTTTCAGGATGTGGCCGACCTCACGCACGTGATGGAAACGCTTCTTGATCGACTGCGTCGGCATGAACTGTCGATCACCGTGGGCATGGTCGATACCCTGCTCGAATCGGGTGACGTCCTCAGGCAGTTGCTTGCCATCCGGCAGTCAGGATCCGGCGAAGCGATCGAGGTGTCCGAGCTGGTCGCACGCATTCGCGCCCTGGCCCAGGGGGATGCGGCTGCGCCACCGCTGGCCGTGGCGCCCAGGGTGGCCGCTCCTGAAGCACCGGCTGTCATTGCGACGCAAGCGCCTGCCGACGCAGTGGTGCAACCCGTGCCTGAATCCAGCAGGGATGAAGGTGCTGAGGCCGTTTCCGACGCGATGGGAGGGGCCAGCCTCGCCGCTGGCGAGCGACTGCTCGAAGTGGTCGTCGGGCCTCTGGAGCAGCCCCGCCTGGCGGATGACCTTGCCGATCTGTTCAGCGAAATTCCTGGTCTGGGTTCAATTTCACCGCTGGATGACGGTCAGCTCGATGCGCAGCGCATGCGACGGTTTCGTGTGGTGACCAGTGCAAGCGATGGTGATCTGCTAGACCTGTTCACCTTTCATGTGGCCCGCGAGCAGGTCCAGATCACGACCGTGCAGTCGGACACACCCGATGCCCCGGCAGAAGTCGCCGCAGCGCAGGTCGAGACGACCGCTGAAGACGGTTCGTGGGGCCTTTTTGACACAGCGTCCAAGGCTGGACAGCCTGACGCCGAGAGCGCGCCGGCAGAAGCAACACCGCGGGCAGACTCTGGAAGTCCCCCGGCGAGCGTGGTTGCGGCCACACCTGCGACTGTAGCTGCGGTGCCGTCCGTTCCGGCTGCAGGGGCCGCAGTGTCCCAGGCCAGGTCGACCGACAAATCGCAGGGAGCCAATCTCGAGAGTTCGACGATCCGGGTTCCGATCGAGAAGGTGGACCAGCTCATCAACCTGGTCGGCGAACTGGTGATCACCCAGGCCATGCTCGCCCAGACCGGACAGCATCTGGACACCATGGAGCATCAGCGCATGGTGGCCGGTCTGACCGACCTTGAGCGAAATACCCGCATGCTCCAGGAAGCGGTCATGGCGATCCGGATGATTCCGATGACTGCGGTCTTCAATCGATTCCCGCGCATGCTGCGCGATCTGGCAGGCAAGCTCGGCAAGAAGCTCGAGCTGCACACCATCGGAGAAGACACCGAACTCGACAAGGGCCTGATCGAAAAGATCACCGATCCGCTCACCCATCTGGTGCGCAATGCGGCCGACCATGGCATCGAGATGCCCGAAGACCGACTCGCCGCTGGCAAGCCCGAGATCGGTACGGTCACGCTGGCCGCGGCGCATCAGGGCGGGTCGATCGTGATCGAGGTTCGTGATGATGGCCGCGGTTTGAATCGCGGCAAGCTGCTGCGCAAGGCGGCCGAACGGGGCCTGCAGGTAAGCGAGAGCATGTCCGACCAGGAGGTCTACGGGCTGATCTTCGAGCCGGGATTCTCGACCGCCGCCGAAGTGACTGATGTCTCAGGACGTGGCGTGGGCATGGATGTGGTCAAGCGCAACATCACCGCCCTGGGCGGAAGCGTTGAAATTGACTCCACCGAGGGGCAGGGCATGCGTGTCTCGGTGCGGCTTCCTCTCACACTGGCCATCATGGATGGCATGTCGGTGGGCGTCGGCGACGAGACCTACATTGTGCCGCTGGCCTCGGTCATCGAAAGCATCCACCTTGCCGAAAGCGATGTGAAGTCGGTGGGCGGCTCCGGCCGACTCGTCCAGGTGCGCCAGGAATACCTACCGCTCATGCAACTGGATCAACTGTTCGACGTGCCAAGGCAGACGGCACAGGAGGGCGGGATCATGATCGTGGTGGAGGCCGAAGGCGGTCGCGTCGCCCTGCTTGTGGATGAACTCATCGGACAGCATCAGGTCGTGGTCAAGAATCTCGAAGCCAACTATCGCAAGGTGCCCGGTGTCTCAGGCGCAACGATTCTGGGTGATGGCCGGGTTGCGCTGATCCTCGATGTGTCCTGGCTGGTCCGTCGCGCCCGTCACTGAGCGTGGCCGCCCGTCTATGAGCGTCCGGTCAGAACGCTGCTGTTGCCTCCAGTCGTTGTTTTCAAGCCCACCTCATTCAGCCTCACCGTTTCAACCTCTCTCTTCCAGCCCATTCGTACGGAGATTTCGCCATGGCCCCCCGTGACCCCCAAACCGATCCGAGCCAGCGCCCGCGCGAGTACCTCACTTTTCGTCTCGGCGAGGAGGAGTACGGCATCGACATTCTGAAGGTGCAGGAAATCCGGGGCTATGAGCAGCCGACCCGCATCGCCAATGCGCCTCACTTCGTGAAGGGGGTGGTCAACCTGAGGGGCGTGATCGTTCCGATCGTCGATCTGCGCCTGAAGTTTGGTCTCGGTTCGGCTGAATACAACGACTTCACCGTGGTGATCATCCTGAATCTCTCATCGCGCGTCGTCGCTGCGGTGGTCTACTCGCAGTCCGACTAGATGGACCTATCCACGGACCAGATCCGCCAG
>JBMSOD010000226.1:0-4764 GCA_049422085.1 Burkholderiaceae bacterium | reverse complement strand
CGATGTGCTTCACGGTCTCGTAGCCGAAGTAGCCGACCAACCCGCCGCCGAAGCGCAGCGCGGCCGGCAGCGGGGCGACGCGGTTGCGGCGCAGGTACTCGCGCGCGTACGCGAACGGATCAGTGTCCTCGAGGCGCTCGAGGCACACGTCCGCGCCGCGCGCGTCGCGCAGCAGGCGCCGCACGACGGAGCCGCGCGCCTCGATGCGCTCCGCGCACGCGAGGCCGATGAACGAATAGCGTCCGAAGCGCTCGCCGCCGACCACCGATTCGAGCAGAAAGCTGTTGCCGCGACGTTCACGGTCGATCAGCTTGACGTAGAGGGAGAGCGGCGTATCGAGGTCGGACAGGCACTCAGCCAGCAAGGGGATGCGGTTGTAGCCCTGTGCGGCCAGCGCTCGGAATTCGATTTCGGTCATGGACAGATTCGGGGGCGGGTACTTGACCGCTACGCAAGCATGCGATGCGCGGCGTCGAGCAGGCTGGTCACGATGGCATCGGCATCGAGCGTGCGCACATCATGACCTTCGTTATAGCCATAGGGTACGACAAACACCGTCATGCCCGCTGCGCGTGCGGCCAGTGCATCGTTGATGGAGTCGCCAATCGCCACGGTCTGATGCGGCGACACACCCAGTCGCTCGGCCGCATGCAGCATGGGCATGGGGTCGGGTTTCTTGCGCGCCAGGGCGTCGCCGCCGAGAACGAACTCGAAGTGGCCGGCCAGGCCGCAGCGCTCGAGCAGCGGCTCGGCATAGCGCTGCGGCTTGTTGGTCACGCAGGCCAGCCGAAGGCCATGCGCCCGCATCAGTTCGAGGCCTTCGACCACCCCCGCATAGGGCCGCGCGGTCAGGCCATTTTGGACTTCGTAATGCCGCGAAAATTCGGCCATGCCCCGGGCATGCAGCGCCTCGTCGACCCGCGCATCGACATGTCCGCCGAGCGAGCGATGCACCAGGACCTCGGCGCCCTTGCCCACATAGGTGGCTACGGTGGCTTCGGACAGCGGCTCGCGACCGAGCGCGCCCAGCATCAGGTTGACCGCATTGGCCAGATCACTTGCGGTATCGAGCAGGGTGCCGTCGAGATCGATCAGGACGGCGCGGGGCGGGTTAGCGGGCCGCATCGGTCAGCCGCTGAATGATGCTGCGATAGCCGCCATCGGCATCGGGCGCACCGAACACGGCCGAACCGGCCACGAAGGTATCGGCCCCGGCCGCAGCCACTGCAGCGATGTTATCGACCTTGATGCCGCCATCGACCTCGAGCCAGATGGGCTGACCGCCTGCGGCCATGTGGGCGTCGATCCGCTCGCGCACCGCACGAATCTTGGGCAGAGCCGAGCCGATGAAACTCTGGCCACCAAAGCCCGGATTGACCGACATGAGCAGGATCATGTCCAGGCGGTCCATGACATGGTCGAGGTAATGCAAGGGGGTGGCCGGATTGAACACCAGACCCGCCTTGCAGCCTGCATCGCGAATTGCCTGCAGCGAACGGTCGATATGGTCGGAGGCCTCGGGGTGAAAGGTGATCAGATTGGCACCGGCCTTGGCAAAGTCCTGTGCCAGCCGATCGACCGGGCTGACCATGAGGTGCACATCGATCGGAATGCTCACATGCGGGCGGATCGCCGCGCAGACCATGGGGCCGATGGTGAGATTCGGCACGTAATGGTTATCCATCACGTCGAAGTGAACCAGCGCGGCGCCGGCCGCTTCAATGGCCCGGACTTCTTCGCCAAGGCGCGCGAAATCGGCGGAAAGGATGCTGGGAGCGATGCGCACATCGCGTGATGCGCGTGCTGGCTGTTGGGTCATGGCGAGGAGACAGGAGGTACAGGCAATAGAATGGATCGCACAGGAGGCCCCGTGACAGACCCCGGCAAGAAATTCCAGTATGACATCCGCATCTCGGTGCGGGCCCGTTACCTAGCGGACCAGTCGGATCCTGCAGCGCGGATCTACCGGCATGCCTATACGGTACAGATCACCAATACCGGCACGATCGGTGCGCAGTTGATCAGCCGGCACTGGATCATTCAGGGCGACTCCGACGAGGCTCAGGAGGTCCGGGGTCTGGGCGTGGTCGGGCATCAGCCGCTGCTCAAGCCCGGACAGCGCTTTGAGTACACCAGCAGCAGCCAGATCCCTTCAGCCACAGGCCGCATGGTGGGGAGTTACTTTTTTGTGGCTGAAGATGGCACGCGATTCGATGTGCCCATTCCGGCCTTCGAACTCACTGCCCGGACCGACGGCAAGGACAGCGGTGCCGACCCCGAACACGAGCCCCCACCAGGACGTACCTTGCATTGAGGCCCAGGCTACTTCTTGCCCCGCATCGTCCACCATACGATGAAGACCACCAGCACGAGTACGGCGCCAGCCTCAAGAAAGATGATCCACATGCCCGGGATTGCCCTGTCGATTGCCATGAAACGGGCCCTGATGATCGCATGTCTGGGCTTGCTCGCTGCCTGCGCGACATCGCGCAGCCCTGCTCCGAAGCCGGCCACCCGGCCCGTGCAAACGCCTGCGCCCAGCACCGTGCCTGCGCAAGCTCTCCCCGCACAGGCCCAGCCCGCACAGCCTGTCCCCGCGCAGGCTCTCCCCGCCCCGTCTCAGCCTGCCCAGCCCCTGCAGAGTCTGCCCGGATGGGCGCAGGATGATCTGAGCGATCTCGACCGGGCCATCGCCCGTCAGTGCGCTCTTCGAACGCCGCCTGAGCCCTGGCCCACGCTGTGCGCGGAGTTCAGAAGCCTGCCGCAGGGCGCGATGCCCGCATTGCGCGCCTGGCTCGAGCGGCGATTCGTGGCCCAGGGCCTCGGGGATGGCAGCCCGGACTCGCGAGGCTTGATCACCGGCTACTACGAGCCCCTGATCCGTGGCAGTCGGCAACGGCTCTCGAGTACTCAGGTCCCGATCTATGCGCCACCGCGAGACCTGATCACTGTTGAACTGGCTTCGATCGAGCCGCGTCTGTCGGGGATGCGCCTGCGCGGCCGTCTGCAGGGCGATCGGCTGGTGCCCTATGCCGACCGGGCCGAGATCGAGCGCAAGGGCCTGCCCAGTGCCGATGTGCTGCTCTGGGCCGATGATCCGGTCGACGCGTTCTTTCTGGAGATTCAGGGCTCGGGGCGGGTGCAACTGCGCGATGGCAGTGTCGTGCGGATCGGTTATGCCAATCAGAACGGACATCCATTCCGGGCAATCGGGCGCACCCTCATCGATCGCGGCCTGATGGCCGGCAAGGATGTGACTGCGCCGGGCATCCGTGCCTGGCTTCGGGCGAATCCTGGCCAGGCCCGTGAACTGATGCACACCAATCCGAGCCAGGTGTTCTTCAGGGAACTGCCCACCCCCGCCGATCCTTCGGCCGGGCCGCCGGGGGCGATGGGCGTGCCCTTGACCCCCATGCGCTCGATCGCCGTGGATCGACGTCAGGTGCCGCTGGGCAGTCTGGTCTGGCTGGCCACGCGCGAGCCGATGCGCAACGTGCCGCTCGAGCGCCTGATGCTCGCGCAGGATGTGGGGGGCGCGATTGTGGGGGCCGTTCGTGCCGATGTGTTCTGGGGCTTTGGCGAGCAGGCGGGCGATGTGGCCGGCCGCATGAAGGCCGACGGTCGCATGTGGGTGCTGGTGCCTCGCTGAGCACAGACCGGCCGCCCGGGCCTGCCCTGCTGCGCGCGCCGGATCCTCAGCCTTCCTTGCCGTTTTCGTCGATCAACTGCTTCAGTTTTGCGGCCGGCACACCGCCCGTCTGGCGCTTGCCGTTGGCAAAGATCATCGTCGGCGTGGCAGTCACACGCAGCTTGCGGGCGAGTTCGCTCACCTTGGCCACCGGGTTGTCGCAGCTGCCCTTGTTGTCGGGCACCTTGCCACTCAACATCAGGTCATTCCAGGCCTTGACCTTGTCGGAGGCACACCAGACCTGCCGCGCCTTGACCTCGGAGTCGGAGGCCAGGATGGGCACGGTATAGGTGTAGATGGTGACATCGGTCAGGTTGAGCAGCTCGCGGCGCAGGTTGCGGCAATGACCACAGTTGGCATCTTCAAACACCGCCACCTTGCGGGTGCCCTTGCCGATCACCTGCCGGATGGCGAGGTTGAGCGGCAGGTCCTTGAAGTCAACTGCGCTGAGCGCCTCGACCCGCTCCTGGGTGAGGTTGCGGTTGGTCTTCAGCTCGATCAGCTGACCCTCGACCAGCGCATGCTGGCCCTTGTCGTCCACATAGATCAGATCCATGCCGATGTTGACCTCCCAGAGGCCCGCCACCGGCGAGCGGCGCACGCCATCGACCTTGTAGCGGCCCTGAAGCCAGGTCTCGACCGCCGTGCGCACCGCCGCGCTGGCATCGTTGCCGGGCGCCGTGGGAGGCGTTGCCTGGGTCGGGGTCTGGGTCTGGGCCTGCGCGTTCACAGCCACGGTCATGACGCCAAGGAAGAGGCTCAGGGCCAGGGCAGAACAGGCTGAGAGAAAAGCGCGCATGGAGGTGATGTGAAATGAGTGGCGACGATGTTGAAGGAAGGCGACGTTCAATGACGCCGCGGCGATGATCGCACGCGGGGGGTGTCAGCGCACGGCCTGGGCAACCAGCTGGCGACGGGCCCAGGCCGAGGCCGCCACGGCACGCCAGCCCAGATTGCGCAGCTGCGCCACCGGTCCGGGCACCGGGCCAAAGAGGCGATGCAGGCCGTCAACCACGCCCTGCAGGGTATCAACCGCACCCCGACGGGCCCGTTCGTAGCGACGCCACAGCAGGGGG
>JBMSOD010000225.1:0-4780 GCA_049422085.1 Burkholderiaceae bacterium | reverse complement strand
CAACATCTGACTTGCTGCGGGTCCAGAGCGCACTGGCCTGATTCACCGTCTCCCACTGCGGGGCCTCTGTCACTGCCTGCGACTTGTCGCTCGACTCAGACCCATCGCGCTCATCACCCTCCTCGTTTTCAAGGCCTGCCCCGTGCAAGGGCACGTCCTTGAGCATGCGAATGGGCAGCGAAATATGGTCGGAATACTTGCGCAAAATGGATTGAAGCCGCCAGTCCGACAGCAGATCTGCCGGATCTTCAGCGCCCTCTTCCGCATCCTCGGGCTTGGCGCGCAGGTGCAGGGTGACCCGGGTGCCGCGCTCGGTGCGGGTGATCGGCTCGATGGTGAATTCGCCGCTGCCATCCGACGTCCAGCGGATGGCCTCGTCAGGCTGCGCCCCCGCACGCCGGGATTCCACCGTGACCTGGTCGGCCACAATGAACGACGAATAAAAGCCCACGCCAAACTGGCCGATCAGGTTGGCATCGCGGGCCTTGTCGCCACTCAGGCGCGAGAAGAACTCCTTGGTACCCGAGCGCGCGATCGTGCCCAGGTTGTCGATCGCCTCCTGGCGCGACAGACCGATGCCGTTGTCGGTGATGCTGATCGTGCGCGCCTCCTTGTCAAAGGACACACGGATTTGAAGCTCCGGATCGTCTGCCAGCCATTCAGGCCGATCAATCGCCTCGAAGCGCAACTTGTCGCAGGCATCAGAGGCATTGGACACCAGCTCGCGCAGAAAGATCTCGCGGTTGCTGTACAGGGAATGAATCATCAGCTGCAGCAGCTGCTTGACTTCGGTCTGAAACCCGAGGGTTTCCTTTTGGGGAGCAGTCATGGTCGATGGAGAGAAATAAACAGGACAACGGAAAAGATGAGGAAGTCGCTCGGAATGAAAGCTGGCGGGATGCCCTCCGAATCAGGCCAACCCGGACACAAACCACCCGCCACAAGCAAACAAACATCCCCGTAGGTTGGGGCGCTGGCCTCGCTTTCAAGCAGCGTCAAAAGACGAACCCCCTACAATTGCGGCAATGCAGGATTTTCTCGCGTTTACGGCCTTTGCGATCGCTGGCGCCTTTACGCCCGGGCCCAATAACACCATTGCCATTGCCACCGGGGTGCGCTTCGGCCCCTGGCGGGTCTGGCCGCATGCCCTGGGCACCATGCTCGGATTCTCCAGCATGCTGCTGCTGGCCAGTGCGGGGGCCCTGGGGGCCATTCTGGCCATTCCTGGCGTCGAACCTGTATTGCGCATTGCGGGGGTGGGCTATCTGCTGTGGATCTCCTGGCGTATCGCACGCAGCGAGGGCCCGCAAGACAGGGCGCTGGCCCAGCCCCTCACGGTACTTCAGTCTGCGCTCATCCAGTTTGTGAGCCCCAAAGGCTGGATGTTGGCCCTTTCGGTGGCAGGCGCCTGGTTTAGCGGCATGGCCGATCAGCCGATCCGCATTGCCACCTATGTGTTCTGGTTTGCGCTGATCTGTGCCGCCAGCATCGCCACCTGGTCGAGTGCCGGCGGTCTGCTTCGGGTCTGGCTGAAAGACCCTGTGCGGCTACGTCGCTTCAATCTCCTCATGGGCGCCCTGCTGGCCCTCAGTGCGCTCAGCCTGCTGGCCTGAAAAAGCCTGCGACTTCATCGGCGGGCACTGATTCAATCCTCGCATACGACCACCGAGCATCGCGCGTCTTGTCGATCAGCAGGGCCCGAACACCTTCAGGAAAGTCATGCTGTCGCTGGCACTGGCGGGCCAGCACCAGATCCAGGGCGAGCACCTCGGCGATACCCCGCTTTCGGCATTGACGCATGTACTCGAAGGTCACGCAGGCCCCGGTGGGCGAACCCTGCCTGAGGTTGGCCAGGGGCCGCTCGAGCCAGGTCTCGCGGGCCGCCTCACGCTCCAGCGTCTGCACCATATCAGCCGCACTGGCCTGTGAACCCACGCGCTTCAAGGCCGGTGCAAGGCGAGCCAGATCGCTCTCGGGCAAGGCCATTGCTGCCTCGGCTGAAAAGGCCAGGCAATGCTGTCGCAGGGCGGAGCGATCGGCGGCCGCATCGCCGGTCCAGGGCAGATCGGCCAGCATTTGCATGAACTCGGGCTGACGGCTGAGGGCGATTGCATGGTCGGCCAGACCTGCATACAGGGCATCTGCCTCATGAATCAGAGCACCTGTCATCGCCAGCAGCAGACCCGCCTCGCCCGGGACCCGGTTGAGAAACCAGCCGCCGCCGACATCCGGAAACAGCCCGATATGAATCTCGGGCATGGCCATCTTCAGGCCTTCACTCACGATGCGCTCGCTGCCCGCAACCGACAGCCCCACCCCACCGCCCATATCCACCCCATGGGCCCAGGTGATGAAGGGCTTGGGATAGGTATGGATCAGCAGGTCGAGCTGGTACTCCACCTCGAAAAAG
The DNA here is from genome assembly GCA_049422085.1 of Burkholderiaceae bacterium. Classification (GTDB taxonomy): domain Bacteria; phylum Pseudomonadota; class Gammaproteobacteria; order Burkholderiales; family Burkholderiaceae_E; genus UBA4615. Next base: position 2,370 of record JBMSOD010000225.1, on the reverse strand, counting down.
GCATCTCCATACACATACCGATCGGGGCGGCCGCTTCGCACCTGCCTGACCACTTCGGCCACATCGCCCCCGGCGCAGAATCCCTTGGGACCATTGCCGATCAACATGACTGCAACGATGGAGGCATCGGAAGCCCAGGCCCGGAACTGGCTCAGCATGGCCTGCACCATCGGGAGATTCAGCGCATTGAGCGCCGCGGGCCGATTCAGGCGTGCCAGACCGATGCAATGACTCGCCTGTCTTGTGGGCAGGCGCTCGAACACCATATCGGGCGTCTCGACTCCGGGCACGACAACCGCAGCATTGGACAAACTCATGAGGGCAGGCTCCTTCAGCGACGGGCCGTGGAATCAGGGGATATGCTGCCTCGCCCAGGGTAATGCCGAGTCTGGGCGTGTCGAAACAGGGCAAGACGCTCAGGAGGCAAGCCTGCTGCTGCAAGCGCCCGAGGGACCTCCTCAAGGGGAGCATCGATCGATTCACTGGCCATCTCGAAACTGCCCCAATGCACGCCAATGCCTTCGCGGGCATCCACATCCAGGATGGCCTGGACGGCCTCAGCCGGATCGGTGTGCTGTGCGCTCATGAACCAGCGCGGCGCATACGCTCCTACGGGAATCGCCGCCAGATCAAACGAACCGAAGCGCTCACGAATGCTCTCGAACATCGGTTTTGAGTAGGCGGTATCCCCGCTGTAATAAAACCGGAAGGAGGCGGACTCCAGGACGAACCCGCCCCACAAGGTCTGGTTTCGATCCCAAAGCGTTCGGGTGCTCCAGTGCTGGGCCGGCACCAGGTGGACCGACACCGCACCCACCTGCACCCCCTCCCACCAGTCAAGCGCCTGAACACGTGAAGCACCCCGCGCTTTCAGCCAGCGATCGAGCCCAAGGGGCACGATGAACCTTGGCTGCCCCTCGGGTCGCTTCAGCAGCGCCAGGATGGTGGGTTCATCCAGATGATCGTAGTGATTGTGCGAGATCAGGACCGTATCGATCGACGAGAACTCATCCAGCGACACAGCCAGTGGCACCCTGCGCTTTGGACCTGCAAATGACACAGGAGAGATACGCTCAGAGAACACAGGATCAATCAGAAAGGCTTCGCCCTCCTGGCGCAGCGCCATGCTGGCATGGCCGATCCAGGTCAGGCTGGCCACATGGGGCACGTTCGCCACCTGCCTCACTGATGCCCCTGATGACCCAGACGCAGAAAACGTGGCCCGCAGCACGGCCAAGGCATCAGGCGTTGGCGCGATTCGATCAGGAAAGTCCGGTGCCGGCGGCTTGGGCAGGCCGCCTCCCCACTGCTCACGGCGCCATCGCCACAATTCTGCATACGACTTGTCGACCTGGGTGCCATCCGGGTTACGAAAGCCGTTTGGCGTGTGATGAGCCCGGCTCGGGTTGTAATCCGGATTGCCCGACAGACGATCACGGATGGGGCTCGCCTCAAAGGCAGCCAGACCCGTGATCGACAGACCCAGGAACAAGGTCAGTGCTGCGAGCCATCTCATCGTCAGACGCCCTTGCCGGCCTGCGCTGAGTCGGTCAACAGGAACAGGCGCGTGTCTTTCCAGCGCGGCTCAAGCGCCCTGCCCTTGCGACCGCGCGCACCACGATGTTCGCCAAGCTCCTTGGGTCCGAAGGCACGCTCCATCGGCTTACCAACCCTGCCAGCGCCTTGAACCGCCAGGGCACCATGGCTGGCCCCGCCAAAGGCGAGCACCTGCAGCAGCGACTCTTTGGCATCCAGCTCCACCAGACGCGTGCCTCGTCCGCCATTGCGCAAGGCCTTGATCTCGGACAGCGCAAAGATCAGCATGCGGGCCCGGTCGGGAGTGCCAGCCAGACAGGCCACTTCGGTGGCCCCCTCGGGAATGAGCTCAGGGCGAATCAGTTGGTCGCCCTCATCGAGCGTCACGAACTGACGACCCGCCTTGTTTCGGCCCACCAGATCGCCGGCCTGACACTGACGACCTTGACCCTGAACCGTGGCCAGCAAGACATGGCGTGCGGCAGCTGCTGCAAACATCTGTTCGATGCGCGCACCGGGCTCAAGCTCTACAAGGCTGGTGATGGGCACGCCATCGCCTCGCGCAGAGGGCAGCGAGGACACCGGCACGCTGAAGACACGCCCCGAATCAGACAGCGCAAAGAGGGTATCGGTGGTCATCACCTCATGAGCGCCATCGAAGGCATCGCCTGCCTTGAAGCTGAACTGGGCGGCATCGTGGCCATGCCCCTGCCGTGCGCGGACCCAGCCCTTGGCGGAGACAATCACGGTCACCGGTTCCTCCGCCACCTTGATTTCGACCACCGTCTTTTGGGCGGCCTCCATGAGGGTGCGGCGATCGTCGCCATAGCGCTT
>JBMSOD010000224.1:0-4805 GCA_049422085.1 Burkholderiaceae bacterium | reverse complement strand
CCGGCCGAGTTCGACAAGCTCAAGGCCAATCCGGCCCTGATCGGCAATGCGGTGTCCGAGATCATCCGCTGGCAGACGCCGCTGTCGCACATGCGCCGTACGGCCAAGTCTGACTATGTGCTCAATGGCAAGCAGATCCGCAAGGGCGACAAGGTGGTGATGTGGTACCTGTCGGGCAATCGGGATGAATCGGTCATCGACCGGGCGCATGAGTTCATCATCGACCGTCCGCGTGCGCGCCAGCATCTGTCCTTTGGCTTTGGTATCCATCGCTGCGTGGGCAACCGTCTGGCCGAACTGCAGCTGCGCATCCTCTGGGAGGAGATCCTGGCGCGCTTCACCGGATTCGAGCTGATGGGTACCCCCGAGCGCACCTATTCCAACTTTGTGCACGGCTTTACCGGACTGCCGGTGCGTATTACCGGCCGGCGTTGAGTCGAGGGGTTGAATGAAGGGCGCCTGAGCAGCGCCCAGGCGTTTTGCTGAGACTTACGCATGCTGACCCGATTTGACGACTATCCGCTGCATCAGACACCGGAGCCGATTGCGCATCCGGTGTCCAATGACCGCAACGTCTACGACCGCTACTGGTTCAACGGGTTCGCTGCAGACGGCACGCTCTATTTCGGGGTGGCGCTCGGGCTGTATCCGAACCGCCGCGTCATGGATTGCGCCTTCAGTGTGGTGCGTGGTGGCGAGCAATGGTCCTTTCACGGGTCTCGGCGGGCTCCGCAGGAGCGTGATGAACTGAGGGTCGGTCCGTTCAGGATCGAGATCCTCGAGCCCATGCAGCGTCTGCGCATCGTGCTTGAGGACAATGACAGCGGGCTGTCCTGCGAACTGACCTTTGATGCGCGCACCGTGCCGCTTGAAGAAGATCGTCAGCGCCTGGTGCGCAACGATCGGGTCTTCATGGATGTGACCCGGTTCACCCAGTTTGGCAGATGGTCAGGCTGGCTGAAGTGTGCAGGTGAGCGTACCGAAGTCCTTCCCGAGCAGATCAGAGGCATCCGTGATCGCTCCTGGGGGGTGCGCCCGGTGGGCGAACCGGAGTCGGGCGGTGCGCCCCTGGCCGGGCTTCCTCAGCTCTACTTCCTCTGGGCCCCGATTCACTGGGACGATGGCGCGAGCCATGTCTGCGTGTTTGAAGATGCCTCCGGGCGTCACCTGCATGCTGAAGGCAAGCGGGTAGGGCTGGCGTCGAACGAGATTGATCGCATGGTGCGCGTTGATCATCGGATCGACTACGCCCCGGGCTCCCGCCGAATGGCGCAGGGTGAACTTCATATCCGCACGCCGCAGGGTGAGTCCCGAATCGTGAGCCTGGAGCCGCTGTCGAGATTTCACATGAAGGGTCTGGGCTATCGCCATCCTCAGTGGGCGCATGGCCTGTGGAAGGGTGAGCTTGCCCTGGGCGCAGATCACTGGCGTCTGGACGAACTGCCACTGCTTGATCTGCACAATGTCCACATCCAGCAGGTGGTGCGTGCGACCGATGGCGATCGAGTGGGCTACGGCATTGTCGAGCAGTTGTGCATCGGCCCGCATGCACCCTCGGGTTTCAGTGCCTTTCTTGATGGTGCCTGAGGGTTCTGGATCTGAATGGAACTGACGGCCCCGGAATTGCTGGTCCGGCTCGCGCCCTGGTGGTCGCGGCAGACTGGGCATGAGGTCAGGCTTTCTGCTGCAGAGCGCATCCCGGGCGGGGCTTCACGCCAGACCTGGCTCATCCGGGCAGAAGACGGGGCGCAGGGCCAGAGCGAATACGTGCTTCGCCTGGATCCCGATGCCAGCCTCATCGAAACCGATCGTGCGCTTGAGTTTGCTGCATTGCAGGCCTTCCAGGGCACGCAGGTGCCCGTGCCCGAGCCGCTCTGGATGATGTCCGATCCAGCCTTGCTGGGCGGATCCTTTTTTGTGATGCGCGCCGTGCAGGGCGGGATCGCTGCGCCACTGCGACTGATGCAGCCGCCCTATGCCGCGCACCATGCCCGCATGGCCGAGCGCAAGTGGTCGGTGCTGGGCGAGATTGCCCGGGCCGATGTGCCGCTGGAGCAGATCTTTGGCGATGCAGTTCGATCGGGTCTTGTCCGGGAGCAGCATGACCTTGACGCCCAGCCCTGCTGGGCACGTGAACTCGCGCACTGGCAGGCCATGCTGGATGCGGATGCACTCACGCCCCAGCCCATCCAGCAGGCGGCGATTCGCTGGATGCGACGTCATCCACCCCCGCCGCCGCAGCGGCTCTCGGTGGTCCATGGCGACTATCGCACGGGCAATCTGCTGTACTCGCCCGAGGGTGTCCTGCTCGCCGTGCTCGACTGGGAAATGGTGCATCTCGGCGATCCGCTGGAAGATCTGGCCTGGGGCCTGAACCGGGTCTGGTGCTTTCTGAACGATGAACGTCGAGGCGGACTCGCCCCGCGCGAGCAGGCGATTGCAATCTGGGAGCAAGCCAGCGGCCTGAAGGCCGACCCGGTGGCGCTGCACTGGTGGGAGCTGCTGTCCTGTCTGAAGGGACAGGCGATCTGGCTCTCCGCCGCCAAGGAGTATGAAGAGGGTCGGGTCGATGACAGCATGATGGTGACGGCCGCATGGATGATGATCAATGCGCAGGACCGCGCAACCCTTGAACTGATGGGGCGGCTGTGATTCCTCAGGCAGGCACCTATCTCGATCGACTCGCAGCGCAGCTGGGCGGGCCGGTGGCCTCACGTCTGCCCACCGCCTATGAACAGGCGTGCATGCTGCGCGAGCCCATGCACTTGCGGGCGGTCCGGGTGGAGTTTGAGCGCGCCGCCGCACGCAGGGTCGAAGAGAATCAGGCCCTCCGCGGGCTGTTTCTGCGGGGCGCTCAGCTGCCGGGCCTGAGCCTCGCGCACAGAAAGGCCTGGTCGGAGGCGGCGGCCACTCAGGATGCCGATCTGAGTGTGAGTGCGCTGCAGGCGGGTAACGATCTGCTGCGGGGTCTGCTCGTCGAGCTGCATGCCGTTCTTGAGGCCATGACGCAGGACGATCAAGCCGCGCCTCAAGCTGCTCCTTCGTCGTCGGAAGAAATCACTGTGCTGCTCGAGGCGGTCTGGCTTGAATTGCGGTGTTCAACCGAACGGCGTCGCTTGCCGAGCGACCGGTTCTGAGGCGGGATTGCTCCGGATCAGCAACCGATCAGCACAAGATCAACAACAAAAATCATGGGAGACACGCGATGCATGTGACCGACCTCTTCTTTCGCGGCTACCGTACGCATCCCTCCCGTCTTGCGCTTTCGGGCGACGGCGGTGATTACACCTATGCCCAGGCATGGGCCGAGTGCAACCGCATCGCCCGGCGTTTGCGTGATGAAGGCTTTGGTGAAGGTGACCGGTTCGCTGTGCTGAGCCCCAACACCAGCGAGGCCGTTCTGGCCATGCTGGGTGGACTGCGTGCCGGCCTGGCCTGGTCCAACCTGAACATGCGTGCCGCGGTGCCCGACATCCTGCACATCCTCTCAGCAGGCCGCTGCAGCGTCCTTTTCTTTGATCCGTCGGCCGCGGGCATGATCGACGAGATCCGCGCCCAGGTGCCGAGCCTGCGCGCCCTGGTCTGCATTCATGGCCAGGATGCCCGTGCCCCGTCTCTGAACGACTGGCTGGCCGGGGTGTCCGATGCACCGCTTGATCTTCGCCTGTCCGAGCAGGCGCAGGGATTTCAGGGGGCCACCGGCGGCACGACCGGGCGATCCAAGCTCACGGTGGGCTCCAATCGCTTCCTGCTGACCGGCGTGATGGCCTGGGCCACCTGTCTGCACTATCCGCATGACGAGCCGCCGGTCAATCTTGCCGTGGCACCGATCACGCATGCGGCGGGCTTCGTGGCGCTGGGCATGGGTCAGTTCGGTGGCACCACGGTGCTCATGGCCACGCCCGATGTCGATCGCATGATCGACCTCATCGAACAGCGCCGGGTCAACACCCTGTTTCTTCCTCCCACGCTCATCTACGTGCTGCTCGCCCATCCGCGGGCAGCCACGGCGGATTTCTCGTCTTTGCGCTATCTGATCGCAGCGGCCTCGCCCTTTGCCCCCGAAAAGATCGTCGAGGCCGTCAAGCGCTTTGGGCCGGTGGTGTGCCAGGCCTTCGGCCAGACCGAGTCGGGCTTTCCGACCACCTTCATGTCGCCCTCCGAGATGGCTCAGGCCGCCACCGACCCGCGCTTTGCGCATCGACTGCTGTCCTGTGGCCGACCCACGGTCATCGTGGAGGACATGGCCGTCATGAACGAAGAGGGGCAACTGCTGCCCGCGGGCGAGGCGGGCGAGGTGGTGCTGCGTGGCCCGACCATGATGGATGCCTATCTCGACGATCCGGCGGCCACCGCCGAGATCCAGAAGTTCGGCTGGCATCACACCGGCGACATCGGCAAGCGCGACGAAGACGGCTACTTCTACATCACCGATCGCAAGCGTGACCTGATCATCTCGGGCGGCTTCAACATCTTTCCCTTCGAAGTTGAGAGCGCGCTCATGAAGCATCCGGCCATTCAGGATGCTGCCGTGATCGGCGTGCCCGACCCGAAGTGGGGTGAGGCGGGCAAGGCCTGTGTGCAACTCAAGCCTGGCACGACGCTGACCGAGGCAGAGGTGATCGCCTGGTGCAAGGACCTGGTGGGCTCGATGAAGGCACCCAAGAGCGTGGACTTCATTGCCTCCCTGCCTCGCAGCCCGGTGGGCAAGGTGCTAAAGCGCGAGCTGCGGACCCCTTACTGGGCGGATCGGGGCCGGGCGGTGGGCTGAATCTGTCGCGGGCGGATGTAGCAGTCCCGCTCCC
>JBMSOD010000223.1:0-4817 GCA_049422085.1 Burkholderiaceae bacterium | reverse complement strand
TTTCGAACATCTCTTGTCAAGGATGCACGCCCCAGGGCGCGGCCATCATGAGCTTGTTCTCCTGCGACAGGATCATGGGTCGCAACTGCCTTGCGAAGGCCATGAACTGTTCGTCCGAGAACACACCGGCCCAGAACGCACGGCGGTCGGCGTCATCATCAAATTTCCAGATGTGGATGAGCTGGTTCATGGCGCCGATGTCGCCGGTGAAGTAGCCCACCAGTTTTTGCGGATGCTTTTGCAGGGCGGGCCAGCCTTCGTTCTTGTAGAGCTGCACCACGTCGGCCATCTTGCCGACGATCAGGGTGTAGGTGCGCATTTCGTAAATGGCCATGAGAGTCTCCTTGTGTTTTGAAAGGGGTGAGTCCGCTTGCATTTTGGCATCCCAGGAAGGCTCCGGGCATGAGCCTGCAAAGGATGGCCGTTAGACGTAGACGCAGGCCGCCCTGACGTGCCTGCTGGGCGTGACCGATAATGCGACGGCGCTTTGCCTATTCATTCAACTGTCCCGACCGCACCGGAGCCCCGACATGTCCCTGATCCTCATCCGTCACGGCGAGACCGCCCTGAATGCCTCACGCACCCTGCAGTTTCCGGACACGCCGCTGGGCGAGCGCGGCCTGCTTCAGGCGGCCGCGGTGGGGGAGCGCTTCAGGCAACGCCCGCCGGCGGCGATTGTGAGCAGCGACATGGCGCGCGCCCGCATGACGGCCGAGGCGATCTCCAAGAGCACCGGCCTGCCGGTGATTGAATCGCCCTTGCTGGGCGAGCGCAATTTCGGAGATCTGCGCGGGCGCGCCTTTGATAGCCTGGGCTATGACCCGATTCATGCCGACGAGGGGCCGCCCAACGGCGAGTCGATGGCGCAGTTTCGCGAGAGGGTAGCGCAGGCCTATGCCTGGGTGATGCAGATGCGTGCCCGCCTTGAAGGTGACCTGGCCATCGTGTCGCATGGCCTGTTCATCCGCCAGTTCATCGAGGGTCATACCCATGTGCCGCCCCAGCTCGCCTTTCCGGAGCGGCTCGAGAACACCGCGGTCACCATCGTGACGGCGCAGCCACCCCACACCGTGCAACTCATGGGCTGCGCGGTGCATCTGAGTGGCGCTGCCAGCGGAGACGGCCGCGGCGTGGTGGGAGTCTGATCAGGCCACGTTGCGGTTGTGCCCTTTCCAGAAGGGCTCCCGCAAGGTGGTCTTGAGCACCTTGCCAGCGCCCGACAGCGGCAGGGCCTGTACCAGGTCGACGCTGCGCGGGCACTTGTAGTTGGCGATCAGCGTCTTGCAGTGGGCCATCAGGGACTCGGCCGTGGGCTGGGTGCCGGGTTTGGCCACCACCACGGCATGCACGCTCTCGCCCCACTGGTCGCTCGGGATGCCAATCACCGCGCAGGCGGCCACGTCGGGATGCTGGGCCAGCGCGTTTTCGACCTCGGCCGAGTACACATTCTCGCCGCCGGTGATGATCATGTCCTTGAGGCGGTCGGCGATGAAGATGAAACCGTCCTCGTCCATCCAGGCGGCATCGCCGGTATGCATCCAGCCGCCCCGCAGGGCCGCTTCGGTCTGCTCGGGTTTGTTCCAGTAGCCCTGCATGACATTCGGGCCCCGCACAATCACCTCGCCCACCGTGCCGCGAGGCACTTCCTGGTCCTGCGCATCGACGATCTTCACCTCGCAGCAGTGGCTGGCCCGCCCGGCCGCGCGCAGCTTGCCCTTCTTGCGGCCCTCGGGGGTATGGGTCCAGGCCGGATTGATGGTGGCCAGGGGCGAGAGTTCGGTCATGCCATAGGCCTGCATGAAGCTCACGCCAGGCAGGGCGGCCATGGCGCGTTCGACCACCGCTTCGGACATGGGCGAAGCCCCATAGGCAATGGTGTCCAGGCTGCGCAGATTGCGCGGCTGCTTCATGGCCGGATGGTCGACCAGCATCTGAATCATGGTGGGCACCAGCAGGGTATGGGTGACCTTGAAGGTTTCGATCGCCTCGAGCACGGCTTCGGGGTTGAAGGCTGGAATCACCACATGGGTGTTGCCCTCGATCCAGTGCGGCATGCCCACCCCCAGATCGGCCAGATGGAACATCGGCGCGGCATGCAGATAGACGCCCTCGGGCTTGGCCAGGCCATCGGCACGCATGGCCAGACCCGAGCTCACCAGGTTGGTGTGACTGAGCATCACGCCCTTGGGAAAGCCGGTGGTGCCGCCGGTGTAGAAGATGCCTGCCAGATCATCGCCACGGCGCACGGCATCGGGCACGGGTTGGGCCGAACGGATCAGCGCCTCATAGTCGTGAGCGCCTCCAGGCACCTCGCCATCGCCGCAGTAGATGATCTCGCGCAGGGTCTGGCTGTCTTTTTTCAGGGGCTCGATCATGCCCTTGAAGGCTTCATCCACGAACAGCACGGTCGAGCCCGAGTCATTGAGCGAATAGGCGATCTCGGCCACGGACCAGCGGATGTTGCAGGGGTTGAGCACGCCACCCGCCCAGGGCACGGCCATTTGATACTCGAGATAACGATCGGAATTGAGGGCCAGCATGGCCACGCGATCGCCGGTGCGTACGCCCAGTGACTGCAGCGCCCCTGCGAGCCGGGCGACCCGATCGGCCATGTCGGCAAAACTCGTGCTGCGCTTGCCGAAATGCACGGCAATCTGCTGGGGATGTTGTTGCACCGCGCGATGGAGGGCCTGGGTCAGGTACATGGCAGGTCTCGAAAACAGGAAAGGTCAAAGAAACGTCCGAAGGAGCGGACCGAGTTCAGGAGGGGGTGGATGCAGGCTGAGCAGACAGGGGCTCGCCGCTCCAGATGCGCGCGAGCAGCGGGGCCGGCCATGGGTAGGAAGATTTGCTCGCCCGCTCGACATAGACATGGGTGACCTGTCCCTCGCCGGCCAGAGGCAGTTCAGCAATGGGAGTGGCTTCAGTGGCGGCCGCCGGCCCCGAGCCGAGATCCACGATACGAACCGAATGAACCAGACTGGCACGCCCCACCTTCACCACCTCGATGCGACACAGCACCCGCGCGGGCGGCTTGACCTCCTTGCGGAAGTACCATTCGGATCGCGCCATGACGGCACTATGGCTTGCGCTTCGATCGCGCAGCCCGGTCTCTCGATACCAGCCCTGAAAGGCCGCATTGATGAACGCGAAGTAGCGGGCGTTGTTGACATGGTCCGAGAAGTGATCTTCCGGCCAGTCATGCTCCCCGGTCTGAATGAGCAGCTCGTAGGCCTGCAGCGGCGCACGAGTCGGGCCTGCCGCCTGACCCCGGATCACGAGCACGCCGCTCATGCGCCTGCCTGCTCTGGTGCTGCAGCGGTCTGCGCAACGCCTGCTGCTGGCTGCGCGATCCCTGTATCGGCACGCGCCAGATCGGCCTGCATCGCATCGGGACGATCCGAGGTGGTCGCGCGCTGCATGTCACGCGGATAGCGCGTGTCATCGAAGGGCGTGCCCCGATGCATGGTGCAGCGGTTGTCCCAGAGCACGAGGTCATGCAGACGCCAGCGATGCAGATAGGTGAACTGACGCTGGGTGGCATGCGCGGTGAGCTCCGCCAGCACGGCCGCGCCGGCCTCGTCATTCATGCCCTGGATGCGCCCGACATGCGAGGCCAGATAGAGCGTGCGCCGACCCGACTCAGGCAGGGTCCGCACCAGGGGCCTCGGGACCGGTGCCCAGGCGATCTTCTCCTGATCGGAAAAGTCGGTATAGCCCAGCAACTTGCGCGAATGCAGCAGCGAATGCTCGCCTACCAGGCCGAGGGCCCGGTCCTGCTGATCCTGGGCAAGCCCATCCCAGGCCGCGCGCAGGTCGGCAAACTCGGTATGCCCGCCGATCGGCGCCACGCTGCGGCAATACAGCATCGAGGTATAGCCGGTGGGCGTCTTGAACGAGCTGTCGGTGTGCCAAAGACGGTTGCCGAGCTGAAACAGGCGGTGCTTGTAGTCCTTCTCCCAGACCTTGCCCTCGGGGGTGAGGTTGCCGACATCGGCAATCTCTTCCCGCACCCGCAGCTTCTGCCCGGGCATCAGGGTGGCCACGCTGCGCTCGAGCGGCCCGAAGGTGCGGGCAAAATCCAGATGCTGCTGCACCGTGAGTATCTGACCCGGAAAGATCAGCACCGCGTAGCGTACAAAGGCCTCGCGGATCTCGGTCAGCAGCGCCTCGGTGAGGGGGGCGGCCAGATCGAGATCACCGACTTCGGCGGCAAAGCCCTCGGTCATGGGAGAAATCGTGATCGGCATGGCGTCTCCTGGGGCCTCCATCGGGCTTGCGGGTCTTTGTAGCTAGCTTACCCCGAGCGACGGTAGCATCCCAGCTTTTGCACGAGAGCATCGTTCCATGGCACGTCTGCGCATCACTTCCGCCGGCTATACCTTTTTTGCCGAGACCCATCCTGAGGCCCCCAAGACGGTCGAGGCCTTTCTCAAGCTGCTGCCTTATCGCCAGAAGGTGATTCATGTGCGATGGAGCGGTGAGGGCGTGTGGGTGCCCCTGGGCGAATTCCAGCTCGGCGTGGGCTTCGAGAACCACACCAGCCACCCTTCGGTGGGCGACATCCTGTTCTATCCCGGCGGCTACAGCGAGACCGAGATCATCCTGGCCTACGGTTCCTGTTGCTTTGCCTCCAAGATGGGGCAGCTGGCAGGCAACCACTTCCTGACCATTACCGAGGGCAAGGAAAACCTGCGTGCCCTGGGCGTGAAGGTGCTCTGGGAAGGCGCCCAGGAAATTCTGTTCGAGGCGGCCTGATCAGGCGTGTCCTGGCGGAGCGTCGTCAGGACAGCGTGCTGCAGTGGGCGGATCGGGAC
>JBMSOD010000222.1:0-4819 GCA_049422085.1 Burkholderiaceae bacterium | reverse complement strand
ATGCGTATCGGAGACAGCCTGGCTGGCGCACGCGTGTTGATCACGCAAAGCAGCGAATTCATGGGGCCGCCCCTGGTGGAGGCCTTCCGCGCGCATGGCGCAACCATCATTGCCGATCCCGCCCCAGTGGCGCCGCGCGGGGCCGCACAGGAGATTGTTCAGCGTGCTGGCGAGGTCGATGTCCTGGTGTGCAACTTTGCCTATCCCTCGCCCTATACCGCGGCCACTGCGGTGACTGACGAGGAGTGGTCGGGGGTGTTTGCGCATCTGGTGGATCCGCTACCCCGCCTGGCCCGTGCGGTGCTGCCGGGCATGATCGCCCGCCGGCGCGGCAAGATCATCGTGATGGGCAGCTCCACCGCGCTGCGCGGCCAGAAGCGCATCACCACCTATTCGGCAGCGCGAGGGGCCCAGCTCGCCTGGGCGCGATCGCTCGCGGCCGAGGTGGCGCCGCACAACGTGCAGGTCAACATGATCGCGCAGAACTTTGTCGAGAACCCCACCTACTACGGTCCGGAAGTTCAGGCCCTGCCCGCCTTTCAGGAGCGCCTGCGCCGTGAGGTACCCGCCCAGCGGCTCGGAAAACCCCATGAGTCGGCACTGCTGGCGGTACTTTTTGCGAGCAGCGAGGTGGACTTCGTGGTTGGCCAGTCGCTGGGGGTGGATGGCGGCTGGACCTGAGGGCCTCGCTGTCTCGGGCCGCACCGCCTCGTGCAGGGGCTGCCCGGTACCCGCTCAGCCGATCACATTGGCTTCCCACAAGGGGGCGTCGTGCAACACCCGATCCGGGCTCAGGGCCGACAGGTCGATGCTGCTGTAGCGCCCGTGCAGGATCCACTCGGCCAGCCCGCGGCCTGCACCGGCGGCCTGCTGCATGCCGTGGCCAGAAAACCCGGTGATGCTGAGCAGGTTGGGCATCTGCGCATGCGGCCCGATCAGGGCGTTGTGGTCGAAGAGATTCATCTCGTAGTAGCCCGCCCAGGCCCGCTCGATGCGCAGGGCCTCGAAGGCCGGCACACGGTGCGCCAACTGCGCCCAGAGCTCATCTGAGAACTCCTGCAGCTGAGGCTCCAGAGGCAGGTCGTCGGCGTCGTGCGCGGGTGTGGTGCCCATCAGAAAGCGCTGCCCCGAGCCGCTCATGCCGTCCGGCCTGAACCAGAAGCCCCGGGGGTCGATGACCAGCGGACAGGCGGGCAGCACGGTGGGGCAGGAGAGAACGAAGACCGTGCGCCTTCGCGCATGCACAGGCAGTGCGATGCCTGCCATCCGCGCCAGCCGCGCCGACCAGGCCCCCGCCGCGTTCACCAGCTGTCCGCAGCCCAGTGTGCTGCCATCGGAGAGTTGCACGGCCTTGACGCGCCGGGCGCCTGTGTCTTCAGTTGCCGCGCGGGTGGGGTCGGCCAGGGTCGAGTGGGCCTGGGCTGACTCGGGTTGAGTTTCAAAGATCAGGCCTTGTACCTCATGAGGGATCCAGTGCACGCCCATCGCCCGGGCAGCCTTGACGAAGGCGGTATGCAGGGCAGGGCCGTCGAACCAGCCTTCCACCCCAGCGCCATGGGCGCCGAGCGACAGATCCTCGGTGTTGAGCCAGGGAAAGCGCTGCGCCAGCTGGCCTTGATCGAGCAGCTGGATGTCCGCCCCCAGAGCGCGCTGCGTTGCATTCTGTTGGGCCAGTGCGCTCGCCTGAGCGGGGTCGGCCAGATAGAGATAGCCCGGCAGCGTCAGACCCAGTGCCGGCGAACCGTCATCGACCGCGAGGACCTCTTCGGCCTGCTGCAGAAACTGCAGACCGAACTGCGACAGGGCCACATTGACCGGAATGCTGAACTGCTGCCGGATGGAACTGGCCGAGCGTTGGGAAGACGCCTGCGTGAACTGCGGGTCGCGCTCGATCAGTGCCACCGAGATGGATGGGTCCATGCGGCGCAGCCACCAGGCGGTAGCGGCCCCGGCCACACCGGCGCCCACGATGGCGACATCAACGGACCGAGGGCTCATATCTGCTCAGCGCACGCAGACTCTTTCAGATCCGCTTCCATCGAACTCATGCGGATGAAGTTCATGCAGTTGCCTGCTGATAGGCGTCATAGACCAGGCGTGCGGCTACCGCATCTTCAACGGCCTGGCCCAGGGCCTTGAAGATCAGGGTGCGACCTGGTTCGGGACGCTCAACCCGACCTGCCAGGATCTCGCCGATCTCGGCATAGACCTGCGCCCCTGAGTGAATGACGTCACCGGCTTCGGTCTCGGCCGAGTGGCGCGAGTCGGCAATCACGCAATGACGCATAGCGTCGTCGTCGAGTTCGCGCCAAGTGGGCCGCGGTGCGCCAATCGCCCCGACAAAGGCGCCCTCCTTGAGCCAGGCTCCCTGGAGCACGGGGGTCATGGCATTGGTGACCGTGCAGACAATGTCCGCACCCCGCACGGCCGCTTCGGCGCTGGCACAGGCCTGGCCATTGATCTCGGCAGCACAGCGGGCCACCCGTGCCGGGTCACGGCTCCAGACGCGGATCTGCGAGACCTCGCGTACGGCACGCAGGGCCAGCGCATGGCTGCGGGCCAGGGCGCCGCTGCCTAGCAAGGCGACCACCTTGGGTCCAGGAGAGGTCAGGGCGTCTACGGCCACGGCCGTGACGGCTGCAGTGCGCAACTCGGTGATCCAGGTGCCATCCATGACCGCCAGAGGGGCGCCGGTGGCCGGGTCCATCAGCACGATGGTGGCCATCAGCGAGGGCAGACCCCGATCGGCATTGCCGGGGTAGAGCGTGATGAGTTTGGTGGCGAGAGCCTGCGGCGTGCAGGCGGGCTTGAGAAAGAGCATGCCGTTGCGCTCGGGCAGCTCGAGCACGCTGCGCAGCGGCTGCACCACTTGGCCTGTGGAGAGCGCGATCAGAGCCTCTCGCATGGCTGGCAGCAGGGCATCAAGCCTGAGCAGACGACGCACCGCAGCGTCGTCAAGGTAGAGGGTGGAGGTCATGGGCCAAGGTTAGCGCAAGCGCCGCTACACTGCCTTCCCCTTGCACGCTGTGACCATGTCTCTTCGATCCAGTCCCGAAGCGCTTCCAGTTGAACTCGATGGCATTGATCTCGAGTGCCTGGCCCTGCGCGGACTCTGGTGGCCGCAGGCACAGACCCTGTTCGTGGCGGATGTGCATCTGGGCAAGGCCGAAAGTTTTCGTGCTCTGGGTGTTCCGGTGCCCGCAGGGCCGCAGGGGCCAACGGCGGCGACCCTGGACCGGCTCGGGCGCCTGCTCCAGTCCCGGCCTGTGCAGCGCCTGGTGATCCTGGGCGATCTGCTTCATGCCCGTGCCGCGCAGTCGCAGGCCGTGATGACGCCGCTCACGCAATGGCGTGAGGGGCATCGTTCATTGCAGATTCAGTTGCTGCGCGGAAATCACGACACGAAGGCGGGCGATCCGCCGGCCCATCTGGGCATCGAGATGCTCGATGAGCCTTCAGCGCTCGGGCGTTTCAGACTGCAGCACGAACCCCGTCATGCATGGGCCATGGAGGCTTCGAATGGAGGCACGCGCGAGCTGCATCGTGACGCGCAGCGGCGAGGGCGAGCGGCGGCCGCCTGCGGCGAGAGCCTGACGAGCTGCAACGATCCCCGCCCAGGCATTGCCCTGTCCGGGCATCTGCATCCAGTCATCAGCCTGTCAGGTCGGGCCGGCGATCGGGCGCGTCTGCCCTGCTTTTGCATCGCCGAAGACGAGATCGTGCTGCCGGCCTTCGGGGCCTTTACCGGGGGCGCGCCGGTTCAAAGGCTGCCGGGCACCCGTTGCGTGGCCATCGCGCAGGACCGCCTGTTTTCCATCCCTTAGAGCTGACCCGCTCGAATCCTTGCCACGGTGGCATCGAGCAGGGCACGGGCGATGCTCAGACGCGGCGGCAACTGGGGCAGTTCATCGATATGGAACCAGCGTGCATCGGCCAGTTCGGCCGGGTCGTGTCGCAGCTCGCCGCCGGCATACTCGGCGGTGAAGGCGATCATGAGCGAATTCGGGAAAGGCCAGCTCTGACTGCCAAAGTAGCGTGGGTTGCGGATCTGCACATTGGTCTCTTCGCGGACCTCACGAATCACGCATTCCTCGATGGTCTCGCCAGCCTCCAGAAAGCCGGCCAGCGCGCTGTAGCGACCCGGCGGAAAATTGATGCCCCGGCCCAGCAGAAGATGATCCCCGTTGGTCACCAGCGCCATCATGGCCGGTGAAATCCGGGGGTAGACCGTGAGCCGGCATCGGGGGCATTTCATGGCCCGTTCATTGGCTGTGCGTTCGGTGGGCACCCCACAGGCACCACAAAACCGGTGGGTGCGCTCCCATTCGAGCACCTGCACCGCCCGCATGGCGATGGACAGGGTTTCGTCGTCAAGCGAGCCGAACCAGTTGCGCAGGTTGGCTGCGCGCCAGCCCGGGGGCATCAGGTCGGCGGGATGATCATCCTCCAGGGCGACGGCCACATGGTCTGCCCCGAGATGGCGACCGATCGGCTGCACCCGGGCCGCGCGAAACCCCATGGCTCGCCAGTTGCGCCAGGGCAGGGCACGCGGCTCATCAAGCGACTGAACCAGCGCATCACGCAGGAACACATGCGCGATCGCATCGTCGTGCAACTCAAGGTCGAGCGCGGGTTCGAAGTCGTGGGGGGTGCGGATCATTCGGGGTCTCCTCGCGCCATTGTTGTCATGGTCAGGCTGTCATGGACTTATGGCAGCATTGTCCCATGTTCCAGACCCTGCTCGATCGATTCGTGGCCGCAGTCGGCCGCCACGACAGCGCCGGCCTCGCCGCCCTGTTCACCGAAGACGGTATCTACG
>JBMSOD010000221.1:0-4909 GCA_049422085.1 Burkholderiaceae bacterium | reverse complement strand
GCCGCATCCAGGAGTTGCAAAAGGAACTGCGAGCCAAGGCCAAGGTTCAGTAAGCGATCGCGCTTCGGCGCGAATCAGCCAGGGCCCTCGTCTGCATTCGGACCAGGGCCCTTTTGACGTCTGGCAGCAAAAAACTGCTTGAGCAATCGGGCGCTGTCCTGGGCGAGAAGACCTCCCAGAGCGTGGGTATGGTGATTCAGCCTGGATTCACCGAAGAGATTGATCACGCTCCCACAGGCCCCGGTTTTGGGGTCTGCAGCGCCCCAGACCAGACGACGGATACGTGCATGCTGCATCGCCCCGGCGCACATCGCACACGGCTCAAGCGTGACATACAGATCGCAGCCCACCAGGCGATAGTTGCCAAGCAGGCGGGAGGCCTGGCGCATGGCCAGGATCTCGGCATGAGCACTCGGGTCATGATCGGTGATCGGCCGGTTGTGGGCCACCGCAATCACGCTGCCGTCACGCACCAGCACGGCACCCACCGGCACTTCGCCCTGTTGCGCGCCGTCTTGCGCCGCCGCCAGGGCGAGTCTCATGAAACCCTCGTCCTGCGCACGAAGGCCGGCATCGTCAGGATAGGAGCGGCTCGGTTCACTCAAGGACGCACTCCAGGGGTTTCCACCTTCAAGCCAGCCGCACGCCACTGCAGAAATAGTTCGAGCTCGATCCATGCCGGATGCTCCGCCGGCCAAGGTTCGGCACGCACGCCCGTGAGACAGGACCGCAGTCGACGCTGCAGGGAGCCCAGGGCCTGCCACTGAAGACGCCACAAGGGATAGGCGTTGGGATGCCCCTGAGGAATGGGGCTGCCCCCAAGTCGTTGGCCCCAGTTCCGGTCATGGCAGTCCGCACACGAGAGCGACAGCTGTCCGATCCGCTGATTGAAGCGCGCATGGCCCTGCGTCCGTGCCGCTTGAAGCCGAGGATCTGAATCAGGCTGCACCGGTTGGCCGCGGGCCTGCATGGCGATATGGGCATGAAGAGAAAGTCGGCGAGCATCTTCGCGGGGCCAGGGGTCGGCCTGCTGATACCGCAGCCGGCAGGCCTCGATACGCCCCGAAAGATCGATGGCATGACCACTCACCTGGTCAAACCTGGGATAGACCGCCGCGGTCGTTCGAAAACTTTCAGACGCTTCACCATGGCAGGATGTGCAGGCGCGTTGCGCCCGACCATCGACTCGCTGGTAGAGCTTCGCTCCATCCTCAAGTGCAAACCAGCCCGGATGATTGGCATCCTGAGTCTGCATTGCCTGCGTGGACGGTCCCATGGTGTCAAAGCCCGAGCGCAGTGGCACCGGTCGCGTCCAGTGCTGCACCTCGCTCGCCTGAACCGTTGCGGGGCCGCTCCCAAGACATCCGGCCAGACTCATCAGGAGCATCAGGCCCGTGCATGGTGCACAAGGCCGCAAGGCCCCGGTGAGCAGGCCCGACACACGCCTCAGAATGTCGATCATGCCCGACATTATCTGGGGGTCAGCGCAAGCTGTTCCCTGAAGACCTGGCCGCGATCGTCCGTCCAGACGAAGCTCAGCATGCCTGCACGTTCGACCCGCATCGGAAACGCCACCCAGGGATTGGCTGTGATGGCAGGAAAAAGGCTCATTCGAAAGATCACCTGACCCTCGAACTCGCAGCGCAATTCACTCAGGATGTGACGGGGCACAATCCGGCCGTCCTCTCCGGTGCGATAGCCGGTCTCCATCGGATGGGACGCCATGGCCGTGATTTCAATCACGTCGCCGAAGCGGATCTCGGCAGGCAGTCGGATCATCGCGCGATTCATGCGTCAGCCTCAGTTCTCGAGACAGGCGGCCAGAGTGACGATGACCTCGGCCTGCGCCCGCACGATCCGACCGTCATTGTGCGCAGCCAGTGCGATCAGGGTTTGTGATTCGGCCATCCTGAACCGGGTGGAGACCTCGGCGCGTCCGCTGTAAGGCCCGAGGTAGAACAAGGCGACCTGAGGCTGAGGATTGCGAGGGGCAAGCAGCAGAATCCTTTGCACATGATGCTCGGCGGTCATCGGACTTTGCACCTTCAGGCGCACGGGTACCGAGTTGCCGTTCTCGACCAGGGCATCCATTTCGATGCGGATCGCCTCAGGCGCGGATTCGACAGGGCGCCCCTGCGTGAAGTCGCGAATGGCAGCATCGAGCCGGGCGTCAGGATTGTCCAGCCTCGCAGGCTGGGCAAGACCCGCAGCCGGGCCGAGCAGCAGCCAAGGGGTGGTTTTGATCAGCCATTGTCGGCGCGACATCAGGGAGCCTCTTGGAGGGTGAGCAGGTAGGCCACCACATCTTCAATCTGCTGGGCACTCAGGATGGGCTTGCCTGCATGGACGCGCGCGACCTGTTGCTGGTCCGCGGTGTCATGAAACGCCGGCATGAGGCTGTCGGGATTGATCCTGCGCGGGTTCACCAGACGTTGCCTCAATTGAGCCTCGTTCCATCGCAGCCCTGCTCCCTGCAGCGTTCCTGCCAGCGTGCCTTGATGGGCCTTGGGTTCAAAAGGACCTGAATGACACAGCAGACACAGCCCTTCCTGTCGCGAAGCAACAATCGCCCTGCCCCGCTTCGGATCGCCCGGGCGGTCTGACAGGCGTTCGCTCAGGGCAGGTGTTGTGTCTGACCCTGGCTCCGAGGGAGTGGGGCTGATGCCCTGTGCGGCCAAGCCGCAGGCGCCTGCTGACAGAACAAGCGTCAACAGGGCAGCCACCGGTGCGATCCGGCTCCGCCGTCGCGGGAGGCCATCAGAACCGCAGCGCGCACGATGCGACCGCATGCCTGATGTCGCTCGCGCTCAGGTCCGGCGCAGGTCGGCCTGAGCCAGAGGCAGTTGCCGAATCCGCTTGCCGGTCGCCGCAAACACGGCATTCAGAACTGCTGGCGCCGCCACCGCGATGGTGGGCTCGCCCACGCCACCCCAGAAGCCTCCCGAGGGCATCACAATGGTCTCGACTCTGGGCATGTCCGCCATGCGGACGACCTCATAGGTGTTGAAGTTTTCCTGCTCGATCCTGCCGTCCTTGACCGTGCATTGCCCGAACAGAGCGGCCGAAAGACCATAGGCGAAGGAGCCTTCCACCTGGGCTTCGATCTGCTGCGGGTTGACCGCATGACCGGGATCCGTGGCAGCCACGATCCGATGGACTTTGAGCTTTCCGTCCTGACTTACTGATACTTCAGCCACCGCCGCGGTGTAACTGCCGAACCCCATGTGCTGCGCCAGACCGCGGTGAATGCCGGGAGCGGCGGGCTTGCCCCAACCGGCCCGCTGAGCGGCCGCTTCAAGAACGGCCAGATGCTTGGGATGCTTGCTCATCAGCCTGCGGCGATAGGCAAGCGGGTCGACGCCTGCGGCATGGGCCAGTTCGTCGATGAAGCATTCGAGGTAGACCGCATTCTGGTTGTGATTCACGCCTCGCCAGAATCCGGGCGGCACATGCGGATTGCGCATGGCATGGTCCACAAGCAGATTGGGCAGGGTGTAGCCAAAGGTGCCGTCGCCTGACGGACTCAACCCCTGAAACGTCACCATGTCGGCGCCATCACGCAGGTTCTGGGGAGCGACTGAGGCCAGGATCGATTGCCCGGAAATCCTCATGTGCAGTCCGACGGGATTGCCCTGCGCATCGAGCCCGGCGCTCATGCGGGCCTGCGTGATTGGATGGTATCGGCCGTGCAGCATGTCTTCTTCGCGCGACCACAGCAGTTTCACCGGGGTGCCGGGCATCGCCTTGGCGATGGTCACCACCTGGGGAATCCAGTCCTGAAAGCCTCGGCGGCCAAATCCGCCGCCCAGGTGAATCTTGTAGACCTCACACTGAGCAATCGGCAGACCTGACGCGGCTGCAGTGGCAGCCAGCGATGCCTCGCCGTTCTGGGTCGGGGTCCAGACCTCGCAGCGCTCGGGCGTCCAGCGCGCTGTCGCGTTCATGGGCTCCATGCAGGCATGGTTCTGATACGGATAGCCATACACCGCTTCGACCTTGCGGGCCGCGCCACGAATGGCGGTGCGGGCATCACCAACCGAATGACCGACAAAGGCCTCGGGGGCGTCGAGCCCGGCATTCAGGCTCTGGGCGATGGTCTGGCTGCTCACCGCCGCATTGGGACCGTTATCCCAGACCACAGGCAGGGCATCGAGTGCGGTCTTGGCCTGCCACCAGGTGTCTGCCACCACGGCCACGGCGCTGCTGCCGACCTGCAGAACCCTCTTGACGCCAGGCATGCCCTGGACCTTGGCGGCGTCAAAGGAGGCAACCTTGCCACCGAACACGGGGCAGTCTCGGATCGCCGCATTCAACATGCCAGGCAGCTTGAGGTCGGCGCCATACACCTGGCGGCCATTGACCTTGTCGGCCGTATCGAGGCGCGCCAGCGGCTTGCCGGCAATCTTCCAGTTCTTCGGATCCTTGAGCGGCGGGTTTTCGGGGATCGCAAGTGTGGCGGCCGCAGCGGCGACCTTGCCAAAGCTGATCTGCCGACCGCTGGCCGTATGGGTGATGATGCTGTTGGCTGCGGTGCACTGATCAGCCGGCACCCCCCACTGTGTTGCAGCGGCCTGAATCAGCATCATGCGGGCCGCGGCACCGCCTTTTCGGACATAGTCCTGAGATTCGCGGATACCGCGGCTGCCACCGGTCGAAAAGTTGCCCCAGACCCGCTTGCGGGCCAGGTTCTGCCCTGGGGTGGGGTATTCGGTGCTGACCCTGGACCAGGCGCATTCAAGCTCCTCGGCAACCAACTGGGCGAGCCCGGTGAGGGTGCCCTGCCCCATCTCGGAACGGGCAATCCGGATCACCACGGCATCATCGGGCCGGATCACAACCCAGGCATTGACCTCCGGAGTTTGCGAGCCCGATTGCGCGCCAATGGGAAGATGCCAGCCCAGGGCCAGAC
>JBMSOD010000220.1:0-4916 GCA_049422085.1 Burkholderiaceae bacterium | reverse complement strand
CGTAATCAAGGCCATCAAGCCTTGGCACGGCATCAAGCCTCGGCGCGCCATCAAGACTCGAGATGACGACGGGTTGCTTCTGCGACCTCGTTGCGCGAGCCCAGAAAGACAGCCACCCGTTGATGCAACTGGTCGGGCTGGATCTCCAGAATGCGTCGTCTCCCGTCGGTGGCCATACCCCCCGCCTGTTCGACCAGCAGACTCATCGGATTGGCCTCGTACATGAGGCGCAACTTGCCGGGCTTGTCGGGCTCGCGGGCATCGGCCGGATACATGAAGACGCCGCCGCGGGTCATGATGCGATGGACGTCGGCCACCATGGATGCGACCCAGCGCATGTTGAAGTCCTTGCCGCGAGGCCCGGTCTTGCCCGCCTTGAGCTCGTCAATGTACTGACGTACCGGGGCATGCCAGTGCCGTTCGTTGGAGGCATTGATGGCGAACTCGCGGGTGTCTTCGGGAATGCGCATGCCGTCTTGAGTGAGCCACCATGAGCCGGTCTCGCGATCGAGGGTGAAGCAGGCCACACCATCGGACACGGTGAGCACCAGCAGGGTGGCCGGACCGTAGACCGCATAGCCCGCCGCAACCTGTTGTGTCCCGGGCTGCAGGAAGTCGGACTCCAGCACTTCGCCCCCGCCCTCGGGCGCACGCAGGACCGAGAAAATGGTCCCGATCGAGACATTGACATCGATGTTCGAGGAACCATCCAGCGGATCGAAGAGCAAGAGGTATTCGCCCTTGGGATAGCGGTTCGGGATGGGGTAGGGGTGGTCCATCTCCTCGGAGGCCATCGCCGCCAGATGCCCGCCCCACTCGTTGGCCTCGAGCAGGGTTTCATTGGCGATCACGTCGAGCTTCTTCTGCGCCTCGCCCTGAACATTGTCGGTGCCTGCATCCCCCAGCACATCGGCCAGCGCGCCCTTGCCCACGGAGTAGCTGATGCGCTTGCAGGCTCTTGCCACCACTTCGAGCAGCAGTCGAAGTTCGGCCGGAATGAGGTTGCGCTCTCGCTGCTTTTCAACAAGGTACTGCGTGAGGCTGATCGGCTTGTTCATGGTGAGCTGATTTGGCGTCAAGGGTGGCGACCCGCCTGAGGGGCAGGCATGAAAGTCAGAAACGGCAGGCACAGGCCGGCGCGAGGCCGGGCTGGAACATCCGAAATTATCGCGCAGGGCGACCCGACCCTCCGAGAGGCGGGGAAGCAGCGCTCAGTCTTCGGCCAGGGCCTTGCCGATCACTTCACGCACGTCGGGAGATTGTGCGCCCCGATCGACCGCCAGCAAGGCCTGGTGCATCCTGGCACGTCGTTCGGGCTCGAATCGCTTCCAGCGATCCAGCGCCCTGGCCAGCCGCGCAGCGACCTGCGGGTTGATGACATCAAGTGCAAGCACCTGCTCGACCCAGAAGTCATAGCCACTGCCATCGGCTGCGTGAAACTCCGCCAGATTGCCGGTACAGAAGCTTGTGATCAGGGCTCTGACCTTGTTCGGATTACGGATCGAGAACGCCGGGTGCTCCATCAATGCCCGAACCCGCTCGAGGACCGGATGTTCGCCAGGCTGACGGTGCAAGGTGGCCTGCAGCATGAACCATTTGTCGAGGGCGAGCGCCTCCTCGGCAAACTCCGCTGCGTAGGCCTGCAGGGCCCGTTCGCGCAAGACCGATGAGGAGCCGCACAGCGCAGAGATCGCAGCGAATCGATCGGTCATGTTCGAGGCATCAGACCATTGCTGCCAAGCCAGCTGATCGACGCCAGGTGCATCAATCGCTGCCAGCATGCCGAGTGCGGCATTGCGCAGTGCCCTGCGCCCAACCTGCGGCGGCTGGGGCAGATAGGGTTCGTTCACCTGCATGTCTGCCAGCAGCCTCAGGAGGACCTCCTTCAGGGCATGGCCTACAGCCTGTCTGACGCCCTGCCTTGCTTCACGCAAGGCCTGCGGGTCAACCTCATCGATCTGCTCGGCGATATAGCCTTCGGCCGGCAAGATCAGCAACTGTTCCCGCAGGGCCGGATCGAGCCGGTCATCTGCCATGGCTCGAGCTAGCGCCGCCGAAAGCTCCACCGAGGCATGGGCAACCGGTTCGCCTTTCAGAACCCGCAAGATGGCACGCACACCAAGCTGCTGTGCTGCCTCCCATCGATTGAAGGCATCGGGATCATGGCTGACCTGAAAGGCGAGCGTCGCGTCGTCCACGTCGACATGCAGAACCACAGGCGCGGAAAAATCACGCAGCAAGGAGGCCACCACTGGACGCTCACCCCTCGCGTCAAGGGGCGCATCGATTCCCTCAAAGACAAAGGCCTGTTCACTCTCGCGCAATTCGATCAGCGTATCGACCAGATCTTTGCCATCGGCGCCGATCAGGCCCAGACGGATGGGAATGTGCAAGGGAGGTTTGTCGGTCTGTCCCGGAGTCGGCGGACTGGACTGGGTCAGATTCAGGTGATATCGACGGGTCGTCGCGTCATACCGCCCCTTCGCGCGGACGCGGGGCGTCCCGGCCTGGGCATACCAGCGTGCGAACTGCGTCAGATCGATCGCATTGGCATCAGCCATGGCTTTGAGGAAGTCCTCGCAGGTCACCGCCTGCCCATCATGACGCTCGAAATAAAGTGCCAGCCCCTTGGCGAAGCCGTCACGCCCGACCAGGGTCTGCAACATGCGGATGACCTCCGCGCCCTTTTCGTAGACCGTGACGGTGTAGAAATTGTTGATCTCCTGATAGCTGTCAGGCCGGATCGGATGGGCCATGGGGCCTGCATCTTCGGCAAATTGCAGGCTCCTGAGTACCCGGACATCGTTGATCCGCTTGACGGCGCGCGCGCTGCGGGCCGCCTGTGCATCGGTACAGGCCTGGGCCATCATGTCCGCAGAGAATTCCTGATCCCGAAAGACGGTCAGCCCCTCCTTGAGGGTGAGTTGAAACCAGTCGCGACAGGTCACCCGATTGCCGGTCCAGTTGTGGAAGTACTCATGGGCCACCACCGACTCCACCGCAGCAAAATCGGCATCGGTGGCCAGCCTGGGATGTGCAAAGACATAACGCGTGTTGAAGATGTTCAGACCCTTGTTCTCCATCGCGCCCATGTTGAAGTCCGACACGGCGACGATCATGAAACGGTCCAGGTCAAGTTCCAGTCCGTAGCGGTCTTCATCCCAGCGGATCGAGCGAATCAGCGACTGCATGGCATGGTCGGTTCGATCTCGCTGACCCGGCTCCACCCACACCTGCAACAACGCTTCGCGGCCACTGCGTCGAATCAGTGTTTCCTCATGCGCGACCAGAGTGCCTGCCACCAGCGCAAACAGATAGCTGGGTTTGGGGAAGGGGTCTTCCCAAAGGGCCCGGTGTCGGCCATCAGGCAGGGGGCCGCTCTCGAGCAGATTGCCGTTGGACAGCAAGACCGGATAGAGACTGGCGTCAGCCACGAGCTCGACGCGATACACCGCCATCACGTCAGGACGGTCGGGGAAAAAGGTGATGCGCCGAAATCCCTGAGCCTCGCACTGCGTGAAGAAGTTCCCATTGGACAGGTACAGCCCTGACAGGTCGGTATTGGCCTGAGGGCAGATCCTGACCAGGGTTTCCAGCTCGCATTGATCCGGCAGATCATCAATCCGCAGACCGCGATCGTTCAGGTGGATACGATCAGGATCCACCACCTGCCCGTCAATCCTCAGATCGAGCAGCTCCAGATGCTCGCCATCCAGCCACAGCGCAGGGCTGGGTGCATTCGTGTCGATGGCCCCGCCCCTGGCATCGCGGCCGCATTCGGGCGATCTGCGCAGGGCCATGCGGGTGCGCACCCGGGTATCGACCGGGTCGAGCGCGAACTGCAGGTCGATCCGGTCGACCCGAAAGTCAGCGGGGGTGTAGTCGTCGCGGTGGATGGTCACCGCCTGATCGGTACGCATGCAGACACAGACTCCGGAACTGAGGCCGGGGTGAGCTTATCTGAGTCGGCGCTCCATCCACCAGTTGGGCTGTGCGGAGGCAAATGCGCCGCTGGCCTGAAGCCGGTTGGCGAGTTCCAGCGAGGGCAGCCCGACCGAGGCCTCGATCAGCCAGACTGTGTCGGCGAGTTTGCGCGAGGCCTGAATCCCTTGCTGGCGAAAAAGTGCCTGACTTTCGGTGTCATTGAGCGCGGACTTGAGGATCACCACGACGCCGCCAGGAAGGGCCCGCAGACGACCACTGTCATCGCGAAAGACCGGCGAGGACATCGCGCCAGGCTCGCCAGCCCTCAGCGTGGCGCTGCGCTCGCCCACCCTGGGCGTGAAGTCGGCGACCATGCCTGGTACGAGCGTGAGACTGCGCCAGCGGCCGTTCTCGGTCCAACCGGGTGCTGCGGTTTGCGCTGGAGCAGGCAAGGGCAGCAAGGCAAGGAGGCAGATGACTAGCGCCAGTGCGAGCGCTGACGTCTTGAATGGCCTGACCTGCAGCGGCAACTTGCACAACAGCGCTGGTGCGCCTGCCCGGGATTCAGCGACCATGAACGATCACCCTCCACTTGTCGAGACGGCCTGCATTGAATGCGACCCTGTCAGAAACCGTCAGCGTCCAGATGCCGTTGGCCGATTCATCGAGATGCCTTACCGAGCCGAATCGCCAGCCTGTGTAGGTGCCGCAGGAAACGGTTTCACGAGCTTCGTTTATACAGCGCCGTTCACGGACCAGTTCGCTCTTTCCGCCTTGCGGGCTGCCCAGATCGATATGCAGGTCGCCATCGTAGGCATGCCGGGTAGTGACCTCCACTTCCACGAATTCGATCCGGGTGATCTCGGGACAGCTGAGCCTGATCTGAGCCTGAATCCCGGACGGAGTGTTGTCCGGGATCGGGCTGTCCACCCAGTGCTCGCCGCTGTCACAGCGTCTCTGCTGAGTCGAACCTCCGACGGAGGTCCAGGTTT
>JBMSOD010000219.1:0-4989 GCA_049422085.1 Burkholderiaceae bacterium | reverse complement strand
CCACCAGAGAGCCCTGGCCGAGGATCTCGCCCACAGCCTTGCCCAGAATGCGCGAGTAGACATCGGTGGTACCGCCAGGTGCCGAAGGCACGACGATGCGAAGGGTTTGCGATGGAAAGTTGTTAGCCGATTGCGCAGCGCCGGTTCCTGCGACAGAGGCCGCAAGGCCGCCGAGCAGCAGATGCCGCCTTTGGCGGTTTAAAGCACCTGTCGGCGAGGGACCGGGACCATGGTTGGATTCAATGGCTTTGCGCATGGTGCCTTTTCCTGTTGGTTCGCCTGTCTGGACGTTGTCTGTTATGCCTGGGCGTTGTTATCACAGACGTTCTGAGTATCGTGAAAGTTAGCACAGGCTGCCGGAGTCTTTTTCCGGAATTATGACCACTGCGAAGGCACCAACTTTCACGAGGTGAATACTGGGCTATTGACCTCCCGCTGAGCAGTTCGGGGCAGACTTCTGGGGTCAAGCGTCAGGTGATCTGCCTGGCCGTGATGAACTTGTAAGGGCCCGACACAGGGGCCTGACCGGTTCTTGAAGGCGGCCCGCTCAAAGGAGGATTCCATGAGCACTGTGAAAAATACGCTGGCCCAGAAAACCGGAGCCCTCATCTCGGTCACATCCGCAGATATGGTCCAGAAGGCCCTGCTTCAGATGCGGGACAACCGCGTGCGCTCGGTTCTCGTGATCGACGACGGCGCGCTGGTGGGTATCGTGACCCAGGGGGATTGCGCCATAAAAGTCCTGTTGCCCGGGCTCGACGCGAAGACAACGCCGGTCAGCCAGGTCATGACCCGCAATCCGATCACCGTCAAGCTGGACGACACGGTCGAGGGCTGCATGGGTCTGATGGTCAAGAAGGGATTTCGCCACCTGCCCGGGTTGGACGCGGGCAAGGTCGTCGGTGTGGTTTCCATCGGAGACGCCGTCAAGGACGTCATCCATGATCTGAAGCTCAATGTCGGTGATCTGATGGGCTACATCATGACCGACGGGCCCGGAGGCTAAGGGCAGCAGGACAGCACTGGAGCATCAGGGAACGCCATGTTTGGTGGTTTGGCAAAACTCTTCGCAGCCCTGCTGCTTCTTCCGCTTTGGGCGACCGCCCAGACCGTGCTGCCGCCTTGTCCTGCTGCGGGGAGCAAGCACAATTGTTCTGGTGAAATCACCTTCCCCAACGGAAATCGCTATATCGGCGATTGGCAGGACAACAAGCCCCACGGTCGTGGAACCATATATGGTCTGCTGGGGGCAAGTTTGTAGGCGATTACCAGAACGGCCGACGCACCGGCTTCGGTACCCACGTGTTTTCCAACGGCAATCAGTTCGTTGGAGGATTCGATCGTGACCTGTTCAGCGGTCCTGGGATTGAGTATTCCGCCGATGGCTCGATCCTGCGCTCCGGGACCTGGGGTCAGGACCGCCTGCTGGTCTCCCAGGCGCTTGATCCTGCGCGATTCCCATGGATGTCCGGCACAAGCTCAGTTGCCGGGCCAGGCGCACCCCAGGGGAGCAAAGACACCCAGATCACGCCTCTTGCAGGACTTCCCGCCTGCCCCGTTCAGGGCGTCAGGCACTTGTGCAATGGAGAGGAAGTGCTCGCGGATGGATCCCGATACCGTGGCGAGTTCCGTGGCGGTTCGTTTGACGGTTTTGGCAGCCTGGATACCCCCATGGCTTATTACATCGGGGAATTCAGGGCGGGTCAGTACCATGGACTCGGGGTCCTCTACACCCGTACCGGGCAGATCCTGGGGGAGGGGCGCTGGGAGCGGGGAGAGCGGGTGCAATCGCTGGCACTGGATCGAAGCCGCTTCCCATTCACA
The DNA here is from genome assembly GCA_049422085.1 of Burkholderiaceae bacterium. Classification (GTDB taxonomy): domain Bacteria; phylum Pseudomonadota; class Gammaproteobacteria; order Burkholderiales; family Burkholderiaceae_E; genus UBA4615. The sequence continues at coordinate 3,165 of JBMSOD010000219.1, read as the reverse complement.
AGGCTGCCTGCAACGCCGACAAGGCCGCCCGCAATGCCAATCGCCGGCAGCGCTGTGACGCAGCCCGAGCCTGTGAGGGACACTGCAGCTGCCTCTGCAGCTGCCTCTGCGGCGCCTCCCGAGGCGGCCTCGGGTACGGCCACAATCACCCCGAACCCAGTGCCGGGGCTGCCCGGCCCCGCCGATCGACGGGTTGCACTGGTTGTGGGCAACAGTACTTACACCAACGCGCCACTGAACAACCCGATCAATGATGCGAACGATATGGCCGCCAAACTTCGAAGCATGGGGTTCGAAGTGATGCTGCGGACCAATCTCAATCGGGCCCAGATGAGGGCCGCGGTCCGCGAATTCGGTGAGGCCCTGAAACGCAAGGAGGTCGGCCTCTTTTACTTCGCAGGGCATGGCATCGAGAGCAAGGGAAGGAATTTCCTGATCCCCGTTGCTGCCAGCCTTGCTTCGGAGTTTGAACTCGAAGACGAAGCGGTCGATGCGAACGCGGTGCTTCGCGCGATGGAGGATGCCGGTAATCCTACGAACATCCTGATCCTCGATGCATGTCGGGATAACCCGTTTGCACGTTCCTGGCGAAGCGGTTCACGTGGCCTGGCGCCAATGAACGCGCCCGCAGGAAGTTTCATCGCATTTGCCACCGCGCCCGGCTCGGTTGCCGCCGATGGCACAGGCCGAAACGGCACCTTCACCAAACACCTCCTGGCCAGTCTAGGGCATCAGGATCTGGATATTGACCGGGTGTTCACCCGTGTGACAGCGGCCGTTGCCAATGAAACCGGCAGGAAGCAAATCCCCTGGAAGTTTTCATCCTTGACTGGCGAGTTTTCGTTCGGAGCGCGGTGAGGCTGCAAGCGGCGTCAGCATCCATGCAGCGATTCCCGTCATCGCACGACCCACAGGTGAATGGCCCCTTGAGGCCACGCACCGAATGCAGCGCAGGTCGTGCGATTCGAGGCTGCCCGATTACTTGGCGAACTTGCGAAAGTCGGGCTTGCGCTTTTCTCTCAGCGCATTGACGCCTTCGCGGGACTCTTCCGTGTCGTAATAGAGCTTGAGCGCATACATGCCCATGCCTGCGATTCCGGCCTGGTGCGCGGTATCTGCATTGAAGCTGCGCTTGGCGATCGCGATGGCGCTCGGGCTGCGCTCGCAGATCGTCTCGGCCCACTCCTGAACGGTGGCGTCGAGCTGATCGTGGGGCACGCAGATGTTGGCAAGGCCCATGGCTACGGCCTCTTGGCCGGAATAGCGCTTGTTGAGGTACCAGATCTCGCGCGCCTTTTTCTCGCCGACGACACGGGCGAGGAAGGCGGTGCCGTAGCCAGGATCGACCGACCCCATCTTGGGGCCCACCTGGCCGAAGATGGCTTTGTCGGAGCAGATGGTCAGATCGCAAACGGTACACAGCACATTGCCCCCGCCGATTGCAAAGCCCTGGACCCGTGCGATCACGGGCTTGGGCACATCGCGAATCGCGGTATGCAGCTCTTCCATGGGCAAGCCGATGGTGCCGCGGCCGTCGTAATTGCCGTTGTGGGCGGATTGATCGCCCCCGGTGCAAAAGGCGCGTTCGCCGGCACCGGCCAATACGATGCATCCCACCTCGCGGTCGTAGCCGGCCTTGTTCAGGGCCTGGATCAGCTCATCGCAGGTGGTGCCACGAAATGCGTTCATCTTGTCGGGCCGGTTGATGGTGATCCAGGCCACGTGATTGCGAACTTCGTAAAGGATGTCTTCAAATTGCATTGTTTTCTCCTGTGATGGGTGGGTGCTGATCAATCAGCCATGCATGGTCAGACCACCGGACACACTGATGACCTGACCGGTGATGAAGGAGGCGTCGTCGCTGCCAAAGAAGACGATGGCACCGGCGAGGTCGTCAGGCTGACCCAGCCTGCCCAGGGGAATGGCCCGCTTGAAGGCCTCGATCAGTTTTTCCGGGTTGGCTGCACCTTCGGCCACACCCGCGAGCAGGGCGGTGTCGGTCGGGCCCGGGCACACCACATTGATCGTGATGTTGTGGCGGGCATGTTCGCGCGCCAGCGTCTTGGACAGCGCGACCAGTCCACCCTTGCAGGCTGAGTAGACCGCTTCGCCCGAGGAGCCGCCGCGGGCTGCGTCGGAGGCGATGTTGACGATTCGACCGCCACCGCGGGCCACCATGCCGGGAAGCACCGCATGGTGCATGTGCAGGGCGCCGGTCAGGTTGATGGCGATCAGTCTGTCCCATTCGGCAGGCATGGTTTTGGTGAAGGGCTTGAAGACATCCCAACCCGCGTTGTTGACCAGAACCGCGATGGGGCCGAGTTGCGACTCGGCAGCTGCGACTGAGGCGTCGACCATGGCGCGCTGGGTGATGTCGCATTCGAAGGCCGCAGCGATACCGCCGGAAGCCTGGATCTCTGCTGCGACTTTCTGGGCGGCGGAGAGGTTCATGTCGAGGACGGCCACCTTGGCCCCTTCGGCCGCAAACCTGCGACAGGTGGCGCTCCCGATGCCGCCGCCACCGCCGGTCACGATGACGGTCTTGCCACTGAGGTTTTTCATGGTCTTCTCCTTGGGATGGTCGGGTATGGAATCGTCTTGGTCATCAATGTATGACAATATGTTGCGTATCATAGGGCTTGCTCCTCCCGCGATGCAAGCCTGAAGTGGGATCGAATTCCAAAGAAACGTGCAAAAAATATATGTCCCCGCGTTGATCTGGCAAACCGGATCTTCTTCAAGCTCTATCAATGTGCAAACATGATGCACAAGACGGGTGCGGGGGCCGTGCAGGACGAGGGCATCGCCACGCAGTAGTGGGCCGCGTTTGAGCGTGCTGTCCAGGGAAGGATCAATGCGGTGAATCCGCCTGGGTGATCTGGCCCCTTTAGCTGCTCGACAACATGGGGCAGATCGATCCGGGCGGATCTGATGAGGAGTCGCCTGCGGATGGGGCGAGCGCGAGGGCAGCACGCATTGGGTGACGCGAAGGAGCGGAACGACACAGATGACAGCGCGTGCCTTGGCCGGTTAAAAAAACACTAAGCCCACCGCAGGGGTGCCCCAGAAAACACAAAGCCCACCGCGAGGGTGGGCTAGGTGCTTGATTCTTTTGGCTCCCCGACCTGGGCTCGAACCAGGGACCTACGGATTAACAGTCCGGCG
>JBMSOD010000218.1:0-5008 GCA_049422085.1 Burkholderiaceae bacterium | reverse complement strand
AGCGAATCGCCTCGGCGCGGTCACCGCGGGCGTCAGCTTCGGCTTCGGCCAGGGCGAGTTGTTCGATTTCGGCACGCTGGGCGGGCGTGAGCCGGCCGCCCAGTCGACGCGCGATTTCGCACTCCACCATGCGTCGCGCATCGAACACATGGGTGGCATCTTCCAGGCTGGGCAAGGGCACGCGGGCGCCACGGTTGTGCATCAGCTCGATCACCTGCTCCTGGGCCAGCCGCTGCAAGGCCTGTCGGATCACGGTGCGAGAGACCCCGAATTCGGTGGCCAATTCCTCTTCGCGCAACCAGGCTCCCGGTGTCAGCCGGTGTTCCAGCACCGCCTGGCAGATCGCCTGGTAGACACGGTCGGTGGCTGTGGGCATGCGATTCTTGCCAAAGCCGGGCCGGGCGTTCATCGGCGCGCTCCGCGCCTCAGGCGCACAGGGGCTATGCCATCATGCGGGGGATGAATGACAGCCTTGAACCCCGTGTCGAATCGGCCAGCGCAACGCCTGAGCCCCGCAGACTTCAGGCCCAGCCACTGAGCGCCCAGCCACTGGCCGGCTACGGCTGGATGATGGACATCGACCAGGCTTTTGAAGGAAATGCAGGTCATCCGATCAATGCAGGGACCAGCCGACGGGTGGACATGCCCGGCACTCTGTCCTTGCACGCCCAGGGGGGACAGGCACAAATGACGGTGTTTCGTGCCAGAGCCCAGGCGGTCGCCGGCCCTTGGCGTTTGATGGAGCGACACCAATGGGGCAGCCAGACCTTCGTGCCGCTGGGCCAATCCCATGAGGGCACCCCGGCCTGCATTTTGCTGGTGGCCCTTGGAGCATCGAGCCCGGATGAAACCACACTCAAGGCTTTTGTGGTGGGAGAGCGGCAGGCCTTCACGCTGCGACCGGGCACCTGGCACCACCCGTTGATCGCTTTGCAGGAACGCGACTTTCTTGTCATCGAAAGACGCGGTCCGCAAGAAGATTGCGAGGTGATGCATCTGTCGCGTCCCGTGCAGGTCTGGCTCTAGACGGTCTCAGGTGCGGGCCGCGGCGAGCCTCTCTGCCAAGGCAATCAGGCTGCGGTCACTGCCGGCGGGTCCCAGCAGGGAAATGCCAAAGGGTGCACCTGCACGCGAGGCCATGGGCAGGGAAATCTGGACACATCCGGACAGACCGGCAATGCACAGCATGCGGATGGCGCGGTTGCGGTAATCCTCCAGCGAGGCTTCGCTGTCGGTTCGCAGAGGTGCCACATCGGGCATGGTGGGCATCAGCAAAACGCCATCACGGCCCAGCAGCGTAGCCAGATGGGTCCGGTAGCGCTGGCGATAGGTCTGGGCCTGGACAACCTGCTCGTCGGTCAGGGTCCGTGACCAGGCAAAACGGTCGGCCACGCCTGGCCCCAAGGGAGGCGAAAAGCGTTCGATCAGCGGCCCATCGGTCATCCAGGCTTCTCGCCCCTGGATGTAGCGGAAATTCCAGTACATCGCATCGAAGTCATCGAGGACCACCCGCGTAGCCTGACTCGAACCAAGCACCGATTCGATGCGCTGACGGGTCGGGGCCAGGGCCTGTCGCGCGGGCTCATCGAGCAGCCCCCACACATCCTCGGGCAAAAGCAGGCGCACCCGATCGGGCAAGGGCTGCGGGTCCGCACCCAGGAGCACATCGGCAGCGCGGGCGAAGGTCTGCATATCGCGCGCAAACCAGCCACAGGTATCAAAGCTGGGCGACAGGTCCATGCAGCCCTGCAGACTGACCCGCCCGTGGGTGGGTCGGATGCCATACAGTCCGCAATGACTGGCCGGGGCCCGGACCGAACCGCCGGTGTCGGTGCCCAGGGCGATATCGGCCAGCCGGTTGCTGACCGCTGCGGCCGAACCCGAGGACGAGCCCCCGGTGATCCGGTCGGGCGAGCCACCATTGATCGGCGCACCGAAATGGGCATTGTTGCCGTTCATCGAAAAAGCCAGCTCATCGGTCACCACCTTGCCGACAAAGCGCGCACCGGCGTCCAGCAGCTTGCCCACGGCATCGGCATGGCGGGTCTTGATCCCCGACATGGCCAGCACAAACGGCTGACCTCCACTGGTGGGATAGCCCGCCACGTCAAACAGATCCTTGACAGCAAAACTCAGACCGGAGAGCGGCCCGGTGGCCGCCTGGGCTACCGGAACTTCGGGGTAGGGCATGAAGGCCCTGGCGGTGTCGTGGACCCATGGCATGTTCAGTCTCCAGTCGATGGCGTGTTCAGGCTCAGGCCGGTTGGGTGGCGCTGGCGGTCAACTCGGTGCGCAGGCACCGGGCCTGGTGGCCGGGGCCCAGCACCACTGCCTCGGGGCGTGCCTGCAGGCAGGCCTCGCTGGCCAAAGTGCAGCGAGGGGCGAAGGCGCAGCCCGGGGGCAGGGCAGACAGATCGGGTGGTGCGCCGGCAATCGTATGAAGCCGCGCGCCCTTGGCCAGCGCGCCATGGGCACGGCTGGCGAGCAGGGCCCGGGTGTAGGGGTGGCGGGGGGCGCGAATAAGTGTGCGTGCGGGCCCCTCTTCGACAATCCGGCCGGCGTACATGACAGCAATCCGGTCCGCCACTTCGACCGCGGCACCGATGTCGTGGGTGACAAAGATAACCGACAGTCCCAGGTCACGCTGCAATTCGCGCAGCAGCAACAGGATCTGGATCTGCACGGTGGCATCCAATGCAGTGGTCGGTTCATCGGCCAGCAACAACTGGGGGCGGCAGGCCAGGGCCAATGCAATCATGCCGCGCTGACGCATGCCTCCGCTCATCTCGTGCGGGTAAGCCTGCAGGCGACGCTCCGGGCTGGGGATGCGCACACGCTCGAACAGTTGCAATGCCCTCTGCTGCGCCTCGGAGGCGCTGACCGGCTCATGCCGGCGGATCGACTCGACAATCTGAGCACCCACCGAGTAGACCGGATCAAGGGCCAGCAGGGGTTCCTGAAAAATCATCGAAGCCACGCGACCGCGGTAGTCGGCCAGTTCGCGGGCCGACAAGGCCATCACATCGTGTGTGCCCACACGCATCTGACCGTGCATCTGGGTGCGTCGCGCCGGGTGCAGGCGCAGCAGTGAGCGCAGCGTCACACTCTTGCCCGAGCCCGACTCGCCGATCAGAGCGACCACCTCGCCGCGAGCGACCTGCAAGTCCACACCATCAACAGCGCGAACCGGCTGACGACCGCCGGTGAAGGTGACATGCAGATCGCGGATATCGACCAGCAGGTCCGGGGTGTGGTCAGGGCTCATGCGACCTCCGCCACCGGGCGAACCCCCGGGGTGTAACCGCTGTCGGACTCGCACATCAGGCAGGCTACCGGATGCCGATCGGCCGGTGCAGTCAGGGCCGGAACGCGTTGCGAACACACCGGCTGGGCCTGCGGACAGCGCGTGTGAAACCGACAGCCCGAAGGGGGGTTGATGGGGTTGGGGGGGTCGCCGGCCAGCGGCGGTACCTCGGTGCGCCGGTCCGGATCCATGGACGGGATCGAGCTGAGCAGGGCCCGCGTGTAGGGGTGCTGGGGATGCTTGAACAGGTCTTCGCTGGCACCGATTTCCACCACCTGACCGAGGTACATGACCATGACACGGTCGCTCATGTACCGCACCACATTGAGGTCGTGGCTGATGAAGATGTAGGTCAGATCGAAGGCTTCCTTGAGGTCGAGCAGCAGGTTGAGCACCTGGGCCTCGACCGACTTGTCGAGCGCGGAAACGGCCTCATCGAGAATGATCAACCGGGGCTGCAAGGCCAGAGCGCGCGCAATGTTGACCCGCTGGCGCTGCCCGCCTGAGAGCTCGTGGGGATAGCGCTCGGCAAAGCGCTGGGGCTCGAGGCCGACACGCGAGAGCAGGTCGCGGGCTCGGCTCACGGCTTCGCTTCGTGGCAGTCCATGCACCTGCGGGGCAAAAGCAATCGAGTCCTCGATGGTCAGGCGAGGGTTGAGCGAGGCGTAGCTGTCCTGAAACACCATCTGGGTCTGACGCCGGAAGGCCTTGAGGGGCAGATCACGTCCCCCTACGGCAGCGCCGTCAAAGACGATTTCGCCCTGGTCCTGGACGATCAGGTTCATGAGCAGGCGCGCCGTGGTGCTCTTGCCGCACCCGGACTCGCCCACCACCCCCAGGGTCTCGCCTTCGCGTACGACGAAGTCCACGCCATCGACGGCCCGAACCACGCCACCACCGCGTCCGAACACATCCTTCTTGAGCGGGAAATGCTTGACCAGGCCACGCACTTCGAGAAGATTTTTGTTGACAGCCATGATCAGTGCTTGATTTCCATGGCCGAGCGCAGACCGTCGCTCAGCAGGTTGAAGGCGATCGAGGTGATGAAAATCATCATCCCGGGCAGGGCGGCAATCCAGGGCTGGGTGTAGATGGCCGTGCGCAAGGTGTTGAGCATCAGGCCCCATTCAGGCTCGGGTGGCTTGACACCAAGGCCCAGGAAGGACAGCCCGGAGGCCAGAATCATGGCCACTGCGATCAGGCTGGTGGCATACACAAAGATCGGCCCGAGCACATTGCCCAGCACGTGCACACGCACGATGGTGAGGGCCCCGGCGCCGGAGGCACGGGCGGCCTCGACAAAATCCCGGGTCCGGATCTGGGTGGTCACGCTCTCGGCCACGCGTGCAATCGGGGGAATGAAGACCACCGTGAGCGAAATCAGCGAGTTGGTGATGCCCGCACCCAGCGCACCCGACAGGGCGATCGCCAGCAGCACCGAGGGAAACGCGTAGAACACATCGATGGTGCGCATCACCACCGAGTTGACAGCGCCGCCTGCATAACCGGCAGTGATGCCGATGATCGAGCCCAAGAAAAAGGCGCAAATCACGGGGGTGATGCCCATGAACAGGCTCAGCCGCGCGCCCACCATCAGGCGCGAAAGCATGTCGCGGCCCAGCTCGTCGGTGCCCAGCGGAAAGTTCGGTGTGCCGATGGGCTTCAGGCGCGAGAGCATCGACGACTTGTACGGATCGGCCGGCG
>JBMSOD010000217.1:0-5017 GCA_049422085.1 Burkholderiaceae bacterium | reverse complement strand
GCTCTCTCCTCAGCGTGCGGCAGCTGGTAGCCGCCGTGCCAAGCCTGCGGCCTTGCGGCGCAAGCTGATGGCTTGTTGGGCGTCAGACGCAGCGCCAATCATCTGCGCAGCGACTTCACCTTGGAACTGCTTGGCGATCTGCTTCGATCGGGTCTGCGCGTCATCGCCCTCCCCATCGAGCAGACCGATCACTGCAGCATCTCTGGCGGTTGCAATCGCGAGTTCGAGCGCATAGCGCTTGGTCGTCACGGTGCCATCCATATCGATGAGCAGCAAGCGTTCTCACCCTTTTCTTCGGGTCAGGATGTAGTCCAGTTCGGCCGCGGCTCGCCTCTGGAACTCATGCATTTTCCCGATCTGCTCGACATGCAGACGTCCCAGTGCCTTGGCCCGACCGAAGATGACCCGGCTTATTTCATTGGCCATGAAGGTCAGATCACCGAGTGTCTGACTGTCGTGCTCAAGGGAGCCGATATCGACTTCGCTGATTCGGGCGCCCGATGAAAATGCATCGATCAAAAGACCCACATCGACGCCATAGGCGTCCTCGAACCTGAGCGAAGCCAGCAAGGACCGTCGTGCGGCAATGATGCCTCCCAGCGGCTGAGCGATGCCGCTCAATTCAGGGAAGAAGATCTTGAGCATCGGCTTGGCGGTCAGTTCGGTGACGCGACCACTGGCCCGGCCGAAACGGCCCTTGACGAAATCGGCCCTGTCATTGATCAGGGGTTCGCAAAGGTCGGTAATGATGCTGTCGCGCAAACCCGCCAGGTCTCCATCGAGATAAACCACCAGCTCCGTGCAGACAAATTCGAGCGCGTCGGCCATGGAGGCACCTTTGCCCAGCATGCTGCTGGTGAAGACCTTTGCACCAGCCGCTTTTGCCCGAGCCACGGTTGCATCGATCGAACTGTCATCGATGACAATCACCTCGGCAGTCGCAGGGTCGGACAGCGCATACGCAACAACCTGCGCAATCCTTTTTTCTTCGTTCAATGCCGGAATCACGACGGTGGCATAGGCGCTGGTGGGCTTTGATGCAGCGCTCAGGTCCGGACGCGGGCTGCCTGCTTTCGACCTCATCCCGGCGCCAGGATTCAAGGGATTTTTCAGGCGCGCGATCAGCGATTGAACAGCCTTGGCCAAGCCGCTTGATCTCTTCAGCATGATTCGACTCCTCTGTAGTCGCGCTCCCGACGGATCATCCGGAGGCGGCGGTTTTGACAGCGCTCGGCAGGCTCCAATCGATGCCTGCGGCTCGTGCGAGCCCGGTCTTGGCGGAGATCAGAACTTGACCGTCAGATCGATCCAGCTCTGGGGCAACAGCTCGAGGACTCTGGCCTCCAGCCATTTGTCGCCGCCTGTGAGAATGGCAAGGCCTGCCACGCCAAGAATCACCGCAAAGAGCACGCGGACCCGCTCGATGCGATTCAGCACCCAGCTTCGGGCGCGTGCAAAACCGCTGCGCGATGCATAGGCCACAGCCACCAGCGGAATCGAGGCGCCCAGACCGAAGACACCGAGGATGACACCACCCCGCAGCAGACCCCCTTCGCTTGCGACCAAAGTGAGCGCTGAGCCGAGCAGGGGGCCCGAACAGGGGCTCCAGACCAGGCCCAGGACTGCGCCAAGGAGCAAGGCCCCGCTGAGCGAGCCGCTGTCGAGCTTCATGCTCGCCGCGTTGGCCGAGGTTGCAATCGGCATCATCCATTGAGTGAAGCGCTCGCCCCACGACGGGATGATCATGACCAGCGCGAAGGCGATCAGCAGCACTGCTCCCCCGACACGCACGCTGTCCGAGTCAATTCCCAGTGCCGGACCGATGGCGCCCAGCAGCATCCCGATCAATGCAAAGGAACCGGTCATCCCCACCCCCATGGCGATGGGGGCAAGCCGATTGCCTTGCAATGCGCCTCCGACCACCAGCGGCAGCAGAGGAAAGACACAGGGGGACAGGGTGGTCAGACTCCCTGCGGCGAGGCTCAGGCCCAGTTGGGGAATGGATAGGGACAGCGACATGCAGGTGCCTCAAATGCCTCAGGAGCCCAGCGCGGTCTTGAGCAGGGCACGGATCTTGTCGGCAGAGGTTTCTCCGACGATCCGACCGGTTTCCTTGTTGCCCCTGAAGGCCACCAGAGTGGACTGGCTGCGCACCTTATGGACCCGACGCAGCTCTTTTTCGGTGTCGTAGTTGGCCACCAGCACGGTCAGGTCCAGGCCGTCCTCTTTTTTCAATGACTCGAGGGTCTGCTGTTGAATCTTGCAGGTCGGGCACCAGTCGGCATGAAAAATCACGACCACCGGTTTACCTGCCTGTTGGGCACTGCTCAGTTCGCTGCTGCTGTAGGGCTTGATTTCCAGGGCATGTGCCACGGTCCCCGCCATCAGTAGGGACGCGAGGACCAGATGCCGTACAAAGGCTCGGAGAAGGGCGAGGGGCGACATGATCAATACCTCCAGGAGACTGAAGTGTGATTCGCTTGAGTCTGGATTATCCGCCCATCTTGTGACTATGCACCGACAGACCCTGTAGGCGACCCTGCTAACCTGCGGTGCAGTTTTCAGGCGAAGGCATCGCAACCCCAGGCGAAGGCACCATCATTGGTGCGAGTCAACTGATAAACCGTAGGGAGACACAATGGATGACGTACTGATCCGGGGTGCCCGGATTGTGGATGGCAGCGGCGCTGCTGCGTTCACCGCAGACCTGAGTTTCAAGGATGGCGTGATCACCGGTCTGGGGGCGCAGGCCTCTGGTTCGGCGCGACAGGTGATCAATGCGGACGGTTGCATCCTGACCCCGGCCTGGGTCGACATCCATTCCCATTACGACGGGCAGGTGACCTGGGATGAGGCCATGGAGCCATCAGCGGGGCACGGGGTTGGCACGGTCGTGATGGGCAACTGCGGGGTGGGCTTCGCACCGGTGCCGCCCGGCGGCGAGCAGCAACTCATCGAGCTGATGGAAGGGGTCGAGGATATCCCGGGGTCGGTTCTGAGCGAGGGAATGCCTTGGGGACAATGGTCCAGTTATCCGGAATATCTTGATCTGCTCGCGACGCGGCGTTACGCCCTCGATGTCGGTTCTATGATTGCTCATGCACCCGTGCGCAATGCCGTCATGGGTGATCGGGGGCGCCGCGACGAGACCGCAACCGCGGAGGAACTCGCTGCCATGCAATCGGTTGTCGAGCAGGCGCTTCGTGCCGGTGCGCTGGGGTTTTCGACCTCGCGGATTCGCGGGCATCGCACAGTACGCGGGGATCCTGTGCCAGGCACCTTTGTGGACGAAGCCGAAGTGCTGGCCTTCGGTGCAGCCCTCAAGAACGCGGGGCACGGGGTGTATCAGATCATCCCGTCGTCCACGGTGGGCAGCGCCCCGGCACTTGGGGGCGAAAAGCACAGTCTGATGGAGGAGATCGAACTGATGGGTCGGGCATCCATCGCCAATGGACGCCCACTGACCTTCACGCTGTTTCAGATCGATGAATGGAAAGATCTCTGGCGACAGGCTCTGGAGCGGGTGGTTGCCTTGAATCGCGACGGTGCTCAGCTTTATCCGCAGGTTGGTCCGCGGCCCACCGCGATCGTGATGAGTCTGGCGACCTACCATCCCTTCATGCGCAAGCCGTCCTATCTGGCGCTGCGTGAGCTGCCGCTGACCGAACGGGTCCGTCGAATGAAAGATCCTGAATGCCGCAGTCGCATTCTTGCCGAATCGAATCAGGCGCACGAACTGCCTGGCAAGATGGAAAACGTCGTCGCCCACATGATGCCGCTGTGGGATCAGACCTTTCGGCTCTCGGATGCCGAAGATCACGAGCCTTGCAGTCATCTGAGTGTGGGTTCGATCGCGCGGGCCCAGGGCCGCTCTGCGTCGGAGGTACTGTATGACATGCTGCTCGAGGAGGAGGGTCAGGCCTTCGTGATGCGCTACTTCACGAATTACAGCGATCATGACCTGGAGGCCGTTCGCCAGATGCAGGAGCATCCTGCCACGGTCAGCGGACTAGGCGATGCAGGGGCCCATGTCAGCGTGATCTTCGATGCGGTTCATCCGACCTACATGCTGACGCACTGGGTTCGCGATCGTCGTCGCGGCCCTCGGCTGGCGTTGGAGCAGGTGGTCCATCGTCAGACAGGGCGCAATGCGACTCTCTTCGGACTGCATGATCGTGGTCTGCTGCGCGAGGGCCTGCGCGCGGATCTGAATCTGATCGACCTGGATCGTCTGGCTTTGGGGCGCCTGGCGGTGCATCGCGATCTGCCCGCCGGCGGGGCGCGCCTGCTGCAGCCCGCGAGCGGCTATGTGGCCACCTTTGTTCGTGGCACCCGGACACGGGATCACGACAGGGACACCGGACTTCGGCCCGGCCGGCTAGTGCGCGGGGGAGGGGCCGTCCTGGCCCGTTGAATCAGCGTCGACCAGATACGGCGCGCAGGGACCCGACCGGAATTCCGATGGTGTTGGTCATGGGCCAGTTGAACGCTGGCTCAAGTCGGACAAGCACCTCTTTGCCGGCCTGAATCACCACCGAGCCTGTCCTGCCACAGAGCTCGCCGCGAGTGACTTCAACCGTCTGGCCAGGCTGCCAGCCAGCACGGAGCTCGCTGATGCGCTCTGTTTCAAGTAAGGGCAGGCTCATGGAGAAATGCGGGCGCCGTCGAGTTTGGGTCGGAAGTGGTGCAGAAATGTGTCTTGGACGTACCTTAACTGTGTCGATATGGCTGTGTCAAGACACAAATCTTATTTTTTCGTCACAAATTCGAATCAGTGTCGATGCCCGTGACCACGGCCATGGCCCGGGGGCTCGCACCCGTGCTTGCGCAAGCCCGGGGGGCAGTCATGGCCGTGAGCGCCGCCGTGGCTGGGCACGACCACCGCTGGCGCCGGTCCGCCCGGCACAATGACTGCCGTGCCTGGCATGTGACCGGTCGTGCCATGCGCCCCGCTATGGCCATCGCTCACAGCGGCGCCGATTGCGGCGATCTCGTCTTCGGACTGCACCGTCTTGAT
>JBMSOD010000216.1:0-5062 GCA_049422085.1 Burkholderiaceae bacterium | reverse complement strand
GCAGCACCCAACACCAAAGCCGCAAGCAGCAGTCGAATACCTGCTGAGCGCCATGCGTTGGTCGCGATCGGAGCTAAAGGAAAAGACGACATGCTTCTTAGTCTATCCGGCCCCGAACAGGAGCATGTGTCTTGGTGCACGGTCGATGCCACACTGCATGTTCTTGGCTACGCCCCACGGCGCTGGCCCAGCGTTGTATTTCGGCCGGTTTATTCCACACCCGGTAGTCCAATTCGCTATTCCCGCTCGGCACCCCAGTTTTGAGCCGTACGGCCTAACCTCCCACTGGATCCGCCCCCGCATGACGCGCCCCCGATTGCATCCGCACCGCCACGCTCACCCGAATCGGAACCCCATTCAGTTCCACCATGGCCCGCAATAAAGGGTCGGTTTGCCAGGCTCGGGCCAGCACCGCGATCGCCTGCCCCGCCAGTGGGACGCGCATCCGCAACACATAGTCGACCTGCAATCTCAGGACATTGGCCTGCAGCAGGGTCAGCCCGGAGGCAGCCCCCACGGGCTGCCCGTCGCGCCAGGTCGACGCTGCGCCGCTGGGCAGGGTCTCAGTCGCGCGGATTCGAAGGGCGTCATTCGGGATTTCGCGCACACCGGCCAGTTCGCCCCCCGCATCATCAAGGGCAGGAGCAGCCCAATCTGTAAACGCCGACTCGGTCGGCGCTAGCTGAGTCAGACGCAGGCGCCCCATCGCCATGGCCTGCATCAGGTGCGCCTGAGTCTCCAGGGGGCCTGTCAGGGCATCCTGAGTTCCCTGCGCTCCCACCCACCAGGGCGACATCCCGCGGGCCAGTCCGCGCAAGGCGGCCTGAGGATCGGCATGGTTGACACTCGCCTCGCGTGCTGCCTCGAGCGTGCCCAGACGCAAGGCCTGCCTTGCTTGCATCAGCAGCACAAGTTGCAGAATCACCAAGCCAGCAAACAGCAGCACGGGGGCCGCGATCAGAAGTTCGATCATGCCCTGGCCCTTGAGTCGTGATGCAGGCCCGCGTGCGTTTTTTTTGCGCTGCCTGTCATGCCCCTCGGAAGTGCCCTGTCGGTCGTGTGCCTCTGAAGTGCGCTGCCGGTCCCGTCCCTCTGGCCTGGTCTCAGTCGCTGGAGGCGGTCTGCCTTCAAAGTAATCGACCACTGGTAAATCCGGCAACGGATCTGCATGGACAGGCTCAACCAATCCGCCTCGAGCGGCTGGACTCGAGGCGGAGACGGCCGAGCGTGGAAGGGGCTTGTCCGGTCTAGGGCGGGCGATACGGCGTGGACGCCCTGCCCATCGGTCCACGGTCCAGGGCTCCGGCGATGCCCGGGCGGAGGACATCAGTCCTGCCAAAGTGAGCAGGGTGGTCACAAGCCTGCTCAAGGCCATGCGTCTGGAGGTATTCATGCCTTGACCTCCATCATCAAGACCCGGCTTCCCTGATGCAGTCCGAGCCGCCAGGCATCGCCCGCCGCGAACTCGATCACGGCACTTGAGCGAGGGCACCAGAGTACGCGCCCGGCAGTGACATGGCGCTCCACGCTGAGGACCTGACCGAAGACATCAAGAAACACCACGTCGATCGGACGGCGCATGCCCAGGGTATGCACTGCCATGCAGGCACTCAGAAGCAAGCCGCATCCCGAAGGCAGGTGACGCCTGCCCAACAGGCCGATCAACCTGGCCCAGGGTGTTCGTGCATGAATCACACCGACCACCACCACCGTGCTCATCGCAGAAGCCCTTCCTGAACCAGGCGCACCGCAACCGGAAAGAAAAGCAACAGAAAGGTGCAGGGAAAAATGAACACCAATAAAGGAAAGAGCATCTTCACCGGCGCTTTCATGGCCACCTTTTCGGCATGAAGGAAGCGCTCTTCGCGACGCTGATCCGCCTGAGCCCGAAGCAAGGGTCCAAGGCTGCTGCCCTGTTGCTGCGCAGAGATCATGGCAGCGACCCAGTTCGAGATCGCGGGTAGATCCATGCGCTCAGCCATCGTTCGGAGAGCCTCCGTGCGTGCTTTGCCCGCCCGGACCTCCTGAAGCATGCGCTGCAGCTCTTCTTTGAGTGGGCCCTGCGGTCCCTTGTCGGCGGTGTGCGCCAGCGCAGCCGCCAATGAGGCTCCCGACTCCACGCACAAGGTGAGCAGATCCAGCATGAAGGGCAGCGCTCGCAAAATCGAGCGCTCCCGGCGGATTCGGCGAAGTTTCAACCACCGCTCGGGCCACCACAGGCCCATCAATGCGGCACACAGGGCGATCAGAAACACCGATGTGACCGGCACAGGGCCTGAGTTGACCACGGTGAGGGACCTGATGAAGACCCAGACCAGAATCACAAGCAGGCCCGTGCACAGCGCGGTGAAGCCCAGGGCGACTCGAAGTGCCAGCACTTGCGAGACCTCAATGGATCCTGACAGACCACTTTGCTGAATCAGGCGCTCATCCCTGGCTGAAATGGTCCGCATCCATCGGGTGTGTTCCCAATGCCTTGCCTGCCTTTCAATCAGGGCCAGGGCGGGCTGCACTTGCATGAAGAGACCTTTCGAGTTGATCGGTCGACTCAATGACGCAGAGGCCACCTTCAGGCTCTCAGTACCTCGCCCCATGAACAGTCGATACAGGCACATTGCTGAGATGGCACCCGCAATCAGGACAATTCCCGCGAGCATTCAGACCTCCACCTGGGTAATGCGACGAATGAAATGCAGTCCACAGGCCTCGAGTACGGCGACTGTCACCACCAGAAATCGCCCTGGCCAGGTGGTGAACAAGGCCTGCATGGCCTGAGGTTCGATCAGAAACAAGGCCGCTCCGACCGCCAGCGGCAGTGCGACCATCACCCAGCCTTGCAGCCTCCCCTGCGCCGTCAGCGCATCAATCCGACCCTCAAGTGCCGCTTTTCGGCGCAGGGTGTGGGACAGTCGATCGAGCGTCTCGGCGAGTTGTCCGCCTGTCTCGTGGGAAATTCGAACGGCGGCAACGAAGAGCGACAGACCTTCACTCGGCGCCCGATCGGACAGACGTAAGAGAGAGGTTTCTAGCGAAACACCCATGCGCTGCTCGCGCAGGCACAGGGCCAACTCCTGTCCACAGGGGGCAGGCAATTCCTTGCTTGCCTGGCTCATGGCCTGGGTCAGACTGCCTCCGGACCTGAGACCGGCACCAATCAGACCGAGGGCATCCGGCCACTGCGACGACAGGCGCTTCAGTCGGCGAGCAATCAGCACACGTGACACGGGAACCGGGGCAATCGCTGCGAGTGCCCCCGCCAATAGGGCGAGAGTCCATTGCGCCGTGAATAGACCAAATACGAGCGCCAAGGCGATAACGAAAAAAGCATGGAACTGCAGGCTCCTGGCGACATCGAAACTGAAAAATTGCTCGCCCAGCCTTTCCCCCATGTCCAGATGAAATCGCTCGACCCAAAGTCGCAGCGCAACACGCAAGGATTCGTGAAAGAGCAGCATCCCGCAGCCAACCGCGATGAAGACTGCCAGTGCCACGCCCATCATGAGCAGCAGACTCATGATCCTGCCTCCGCCGAGAAGATCGAAAGATCCAGCGTTGTGCCGGTTCGGGCCAGCCTTTCGTAGAACTGAGGCACCACGTCGCAGGCGATGAATCCTCGCTCGGGCTGGTACTCGAAGAGGGTCTGCATCTGGATCCGTCCTGACTCGATGCCGGTCACCTCAGCGATCGTGGTGATTCGCCTTCGGCCGTCCGCAAACCGCGCCTGGTGCACGATCAAATCGATCGCAGATGCTATTTGTTCGCGAAGCGCCAGCACGGGCAAGTCCATCCCTGCCATCAGAGCCAGCACCTCCAGCCTTGAGACCACATCTCTGGCACTGTTGGCATGCAGCGTGGTCAGTGATCCATCATGACCCGTGTTCATCGCCTGAAGCATGTCCAGGGCCTCGGCGCCCCTACACTCCCCCACCACGATGCGGTCCGGTCGCATGCGCAAGGCATTGCGGACCAGATCACGGATGGTGATCTCGCCGCGCTGTTCAAGGTTGGGCGGTCGGGCCTCGAGGCTGAGCACATGGTCGCCACGAAGGCTGAGCTCTGCAGAGTCCTCTATTGTCAGCACCCGTTCGCCTGAAGGGATCAGATTGGACAGCAGGTTGAGCAGCGTGGTCTTGCCCGAGCCAGTGCCCCCAGATATGATGATGTTTCGACGACTCTCGACACAGACCGCGAGGAATTCAAGCATGGCCGCACTGGCGCTGCCTCGATCGACCAGATCCTGAACAGTCAGAAGGCTGCGGGTGAATCGCCGAATGGTTAGCGCCGAGCCGCGAAGTGACAGTGGCGCGAGCACGGCATTGACCCGTGATCCGTCCGGCAGCCGCGCATCCACCATGGGCGAGCCTTCGTCGATACGCCGCCCGAGCGGCGTGACGATCCGATCCAGCACCCGGCGCAGATCGGGCTCACCTGGAAAGCGAAGCGGGCTACGCTGTAACTTTCCATGGCGTTCGATCCAGATCTCCGATGGACCATTGATCATGATTTCGCTGATCGTAGGATCGGCGAGAAGCTCATCCAGCGGCCCCAGGCCCAGTGTGCGATCGACCACCTCACGCACAAGATGATCTTCGTCGAGGCTGACAGGAAATCCCTCGGTAGAAGCGATCAGCTGCCGGACCAGATCGGCCACCTGGGCCCTCAGCTCGGCATCGTCAAGTCGGGAGAGATCCTGACGTCGAAGGTCCAAGGCTTTGAGAGTTTCCCGCTGGAATCGATCTGACCAGGACTGCATCAGCGGCGTCATCTCAGGACGTGCTGGCATTGCCATATCCATCCGCTCTGCTGCCTCGGCCCGATGCTGGCGGTCGCGCGAGGGGTGTGCTGCAGGAACCTGTCTTCGATGCTCTGGCGCTTTCCGTTCAAATGAGTGCACCCGCTCGAGTGGCAACCCACCTTGAACAATTTCACTCCGCACGGTCTCGAATGTCCTGGCCACCGGTGTGCTCCATCCAGCCTGTTCGAGCTGATACTCGGGAGCAGCCTTTCGATGCGAATTCATGGATGAGTTGCTTACGGTCAGTCTGAATCCGCCGATCTCGAT
>JBMSOD010000215.1:0-5075 GCA_049422085.1 Burkholderiaceae bacterium | reverse complement strand
GCCGCCTCCAGCCCGTCCGCGACGAACTCGACGTTCTGCCCCTGGGCCTGGCGGTTGGCGCGGCGCTGGCCACGCTGGCTGGTTTCCTCGGCCTGCGCAGTGTGGTCAATGCGCCGCCACTGCAGACCCTGAGAGAGAGTGCCCATTGAGCGAGTCGGCCTTCGAGCAGATGGGTGGTGAGCCAGGGGTCAGGGCACTGGTTGATGCTTTTTACGACCGCATGTCGCTGGATGAGCGCTTCGCAGACATCCTGGCCTTGCATCCTGTGCCGCTCGATGGATCGCGCGACAAGCTCTACTGGTTTCTGTGCGGCTGGATGGGCGGACCGGATCACTATATCGAACGCTTCGGGCATCCACGCCTGAGAGCCCGCCACCTGCCTTATTCGATTGCAAGCCGGGAGCGCGACCAGTGGCTGCTGTGCATGGCCGAGGCCATGGCCGATGTTGCGGTGCCCGAGCCGCTCTTTGATCGACTGCTGTCGTCCTTCTCATCCACGGCCGACTGGATGCGCAACCGCGCAGGTTGATCCGGGTAGAACAGGCACGCGCATTGCTCCCGAAGCGGGGTAACCCGTCTGTTCCGGAGCCTTGATGAAGCACGCCCCCGCTGGGAATCGCCCCCTTGGTTTTTCGCCAGGCCGCCGGCTCCAGTTCATGCTGGACCCGCGCAATGATCCGTATCGGGCCAAGCGCAAGGCAAGGGGCGTTCTACGCTGTCCGGATTGTGGCCTTCTCTGTGTGCAGGGGCGATGGCAGTCGGACGGCGGCGACAGACTCGCTGCAATCACCAAGGAAATGACTCCTGTTGATCATCGATGTCCTGCCTGCCAGCGGATCGCTGACCGCTATCCGGCAGGCACACTCACCATCGAAGGCCCCTATGCCTACGAGCATCGCAGCGAGGTGCTTCAGACCGCAAGGAATGTGGCCGAGCGCCTGCAGACGGAGCATCCGCTGGAACGGATCATGGACATTGAGGCCCTGGACGGGCGCTTGAGGATCACCACCACCGATGTGCATCTGGTGCAGTCCATCGGCAAGGCACTTCACCATGCCTTTGGCGGATTGCTTCACTACGGGTTTGCCGAGGGGCAATACCAGTTGCGTGTGAACTGGGTGGCTTGAGGGGTTGAAGACCGGATGACATGAAGGGATGGAGAGCGACATGGACAGACCCAATGGCCAACAAGCGAGCCGGCTCACCGAGGAATCGAGGGCCCGGCAACAGAAGGTCCGCTCGAAGACCCGTGCGTCCCGAAAGAGTCAGGAGTCAGTGGCACCGTCTTCGACGCCCAACGGGCGCGCGCTTCTGGATGAACGACAACGTCGCGAGATGATCGCCACAGGCGCCTTTTTAAGGGCACAGCGCCGGGGGTTCGAGAGTGGTGCAGAGCTCGAGGACTGGCTTGCAGCGGAGGAAGAGATCGATCGATGGCTGGAACTGGTCGATCGCGGACCCGAAGAACCTCCCTTGTTTGAAGAATGACTGTGCAGCCACTCTCCTTGCCGCTGCAGGACAGGCATGCAGCAGGCGAGGCGCTGGCTGAACGGATTCAGCCCGCTCCGGGCACGATCGTGCTGGCCTTGCCCCGTGGGGGCGTCCCGGTCGCCCTGCCCATTGCCCAAGCCCTGAACGCGCCGCTTGATGTGATGGTTGTCCGCAAGCTCGGTGTGCCTGATCAGCCGGAGCTGGCTGCCGGTGCGATTGCCGCAGGAGGCGCTCGGGTGATCAATCCGGACACGGGCGCCGCGGTCGATACCGAAACCTTGCGACGGATCGAGCGTCATGAAGGACGCGAACTGGTTCGACGCGAGCGTATGTTCCGTGCAGGTCGCATGCCATTGATGCTCGGTGGCAGAAGGGCGATTCTGGTCGATGACGGGGCCGCGACGGGCGCAACCATGTCGGCGGCGATTCAGGCGGCTCGAGCGATGGGCGCTGCCCGGGTCGTGGTGGCTCTTCCGGTCGCCTCGCCCGAGACGGCGCGGCATCTGCAGGCCCTTGCCGATGAGTTGATTTGCCTGGCGACACCGGAGCCATTTCTGGCGGTGGCGCCCTGGTATCGTCACTTTGGACAGGTAGACGACGCCACGGTGGTCCGACTGCTCGCTCAGACGGTGGCTGCCTCAAGTGATGCGACATCCGTACCTGCGGACGCAGTCAATGCACCGACATCGAGTACAGGAGCTGTCGGCGGGCCAGTCTGATCCAGTGCTCGCCGCGCTCCTGCCAAGGCTGCGCCTGCATTGGTTTGCGCATCGTGTCGAGATGCCAGAGGGCATGAAGCGCCCGCATCAGGGCGTGCTGCGCGGTATGAAGCAGCCATAGCCCGATCGGTGCATGTCGATCGAGATCCATCCATGCCTCGCGAATCCGGGCGTGAATGTCATGCGAACCGATGAACTCGCACTCAATCGCCAGGCCGGCGACTTCCTGCAGGGGATCCAGCATGCGCAACTCATCGCTGAACTCGAGCGCGTCGATGAATGCAGGCCCGTGATGCCTGACCCATGCGCCCTCCAGGCAGACATGCTCCGGGCGAAGGTCGCCATGACCATCCCGGATACGGCCCGATCGCGCCCGCGTCGCCAGGGCTTCCCGCTGCCGGTCGATGCATGCCTGAAGGAGTGCACCGATCTCTTGAAGCTGTCCTGAAGGTTGTCGGTAGATCGGATTGCGCAGCGAGTCGATCAGTTGATGTCCGCGCTGTCGATGATGATCGATGAGCTTGATTGAGGAGGTGTCGTAGCGATGCCGCTGACTCAGTCGACATGCAAGCGTCTGCAGACCGCGCTTCAGTGCGACCTGCCTTACACGATCGACTCTGACCAGATGGTCGAGCATGCCGGATGCAGGAAGCCTTCGCATGCAGACCACCGGCTCTCCTTCGACGGCAAGAGGATCTGCCGGATGCCGGAGCACCCAGCCTTGCGCGTTGCCCGGGCAAGGCTGCAGCCTTGCGATCCCAAGACAGACCCCGGGCGCAAAATGTGCATCGAGTCCTGCCTCGCTCAGGGCGTCGCGCTCTCGGGCCGTGCGAGTGCGAAAGTCCATGCGTCCGCGCAACAGCGGACGCCTGAGCTTCCAGGCATGACGGTCAGTCAGAAAAACCATGGCCATATGGGTCGGCTTGCATCGAATCCGATGCACCCGCAAAGGGTAGGCGTCTGTTCGCAGCAGTGCTGCAACCTGAGCCTTGAATTCATCCATGCCCGATCGGGGCAAGCGCCACGCCCGGGCGGGCGGTGGTGATCAAAGCGCTTCAATGTCGCGCAGCTGCTCTCGTGCACATTGATGCAAGGCCTGCCTGGATTCGGTATCGAGCTTTTCCACGTGCTTCATCATCAGGGCAGCCCTCGGGTTGGCCGACAATTCGCGCTCGTTGCGGATCAGAAAATCCCAGTACTGGGTTGTGATCGGACAGGCACGAGGCCCGGTGCGCACTGAGGGATCGTAGCGACAGCCCGAGCAGTAATTGCTCATGCGCTTGACGTAGGCCCCGCTGGCGCAATACGGCTTGGTCGTAAATCGTCCTCCGTTGGCGTAGAGCGCCATCCCGGCCACGTTGGGCAACTCCACCCATTCCACGGCATCAACATAAACGGCCAAAAACCAGTCCTCGACCGCCTTCGGATCGAGACCTGCAAGCAGGGCAAAGTTTCCAACCACCATGAGACGTTGAATATGGTGCGCATAGCCCAGTCGCAGGGTCTGGACGATCACCTCTCGCAGACAGTTCATCTGCGTCTGGCCAGTCCAGAACCAGCGGGGCAGGGCGCGCTCGTGGCCGTAGTGGTTGGCCTCGCGCATTGAGGGCATGTCGAGCCAGTACACCCCCCGCATGAACTCGCGCCAGCCGAGGATCTGCCGAATGAATCCCTCGGCGCTGGCGATGCTGACCCGGCCTGCGTCCAGGGCCTGTTCGGCTTTTTCGATGACCTCTCTCGGGTCGAGCAACTTGAGGTTCAGGGCAGATGCGATCAGGCTGTGATGCAGGAAGGGCTCGCCCGACCACATGGCATCCTGCGTACGACCGAAGTTTGCCAGTCGATGGTCGATGAAGTCCTGCAGCACCGTCAGGGCCTGCGCGCGACTGACCGGCCAGAAAAGCGGATCAAGGGGATCAAGGGGATCAAGGGGGTCAGGGAGATCCACTGGCGCATCCCCGTGCGGTTGGACTTGCCGCGAGGTCGGTTGCCGACTCGGCAGGTGGGGCAGGCCCGGGAGATGCCTGGCGACGTCATGCATCACCCCCTGCGTGATCTCGTCGCACTCGAACTGGGGCGGTGGCGCAATCGCTCCTGGGCCCTTGCGACCAAAGGCGGCCCGGTTGTCAGCATCGAAATTCCACTGCCCACCTCGGGGTTCGTCGCCTTGCATGAGGATCTTTTCGCGCACCCTCATGTGGCGATAAAAGCGTTCCATCTGCAGCGTGCGAGCGCGGCCAGCCCAGCGGGCGAAGGCTTCCCGACTGATCAGGAAGTGCTTGTCTTCAAGGATCTCGACGTCAGTGTTCTGCTCACGGCACGTGGCTTCCAGGGTTTGCTGAACACGCCAGTCGCCTGGGGCTGTGCACAGCACTCTCCTGGGCTGATGTTGTTGCAGGGCCTGCCTCCAGACCTCCTGGAGGCTGTCATGCGGATGCGCTCCCAGTCTTCGATAGTCGACTGCCCAGCCTGCCTGTCGCAACTGCGCGGCGAAGTGCCTCATGGCAGACAGAAACAGCACAGTTCGGATCCGACTGCTCTGAGGTGAAAGGCTTTCTTGTCGAACCTCTGCCATCAGCACGCAGGTCCTGTCGCGCTCAGTGGCTGCAAGAGCCGCCTGAGACAGGCTCAGCTGATCGCCCAGGACGATCACGAGATCGGTTCTAAATGGTGACCCGCCCGGTTGAGAAGGCGGTGTCGATCGATCTGTGCTCATGACCGAATGTCGCGATTCTTGCTCTGGGCGCGACACCGATCCGAGCAGTAACGCACCTCGTCCCAGGTTCGGGCCCAAGCCTTGCGCCAGGTCATGGGGCGGCCGCAGGCCTGGCAGGGCTTGCTGGGCAGGGATTGCTTGTTTCCCCG
>JBMSOD010000214.1:0-5109 GCA_049422085.1 Burkholderiaceae bacterium | reverse complement strand
GCGCTGGTGTCAGGCTCTGATACTGCTCCCAGGCAGCGACGACCTCATTGCGATCGAGGTGCCGAATCCAGCGGTAGCTGTATCGGGCCAGTTTCCGGTCATCGGGAGACAGCTCGGCCCAGGCGGCCAGGCGCTTCATGCTCCGCTCCTGGTCATCTGGGTGCACGTCCGGGAAGCGCTGGGCCATGTGGGCCAGTGCCTGCTTTTCCCGCTGGGTCAGTTCGGACCATTGATCTTCGAAGGGCGCGAGCAGGTTGCGCTGACCGTCGGAAAGCTGGCTCCAGCGGGTTTCCTGCGAGGCCAGTGTCAGGCTGGGTCGCGCCGGGGTGAGGCGGGGGGGATCACGCCGGTTCGTCGCAGGTGCGGGGGCTTCAGCCAGTGCCGTGCCCGTTGTGCTTGCTGAGTCAAGGCTGCTGGAGCCATCGGGGGAGAGCTGGGCCGTGTCGGCGATGTCGTTTCTCTGGCTGTCCGTGCGGCGCTCCGGGGGAGCGTTGCTGGTGATGGTTGGTGTGGCCTCCGCAGCGGCCGCGGGAGCGCTCTGGGCAGCGGTTCTGGATGGGGCCGCATTGGGTGACGTGGCGGCGGGGCGGGACGATGCCGTTGCACCCGTTCTTGTCTCTGACTCGGTGCCCGGTTCCGTGGAGCCTGAAGGATCGAGCGCAGCAGCCAGCGGTAGCAACGCGATCAGGCTCAGGGCCGCCCAGAAACTGGCCAGGCCAACAGAGGAGTTCGGGATAAAACGCATGGTGTGGGTTGGGTCGATCAGGCCGGAAGCGGGTTCAAAGGTGGATTCAATCGCGAATTCAGGCGCGGATTCAGGCGCGGATTCATTGACGGGTATTTCGAAGAAAAACGCTGAAGCCACGGTCGGCCATGGCGCTGACCGGCAGATCGTCGTCACCGAGCAGCAGGCTGGCATCGACCTCGGCCTGATCGACCAGGTCATCGGCGTCGTGCCAAAGACCAATCCCTACCAGGCCGGCGATCACGATCAGAAACGGCAGGATGACACTGCCGACCCGCCACCACAGGCGGTGTTCGAAACCCGTCGGCGACCCGTAACCTCCACCGGCGTGCAGCACAGCCGAGTGACCCCGGCCAAGCGCTGCGCCGGTTGCGGGTTGCAGCGCAAGCGAGCCTTGCGGGCTTGCGGCGCTGAGTGCCGCCTGGCGGGCCTGCTCCAGCCTGAGCGTGATGCGGTAGGGCAGGTGCTCATTCCCAGCATCGAGCGCGTCGGTGACGGCCAGCCCCAACCGATGCTCCTGGGCGTCGGTGAGGCGGTCTGGCGTGATCGGTGCTGTCATAGGCTGATGCCGCGGGTTTTGAGTGCTGCGGCCAGGGTATGGGTGGCTCTCGAGCAATGGGTTTTGACGCTGCCTTCTGAGCACCCCATGGCCGAGGCGGTCTCTGCAACGTCCAGATCCTGCCAGTAACGCATCAGGAAGGCTTCCCGTTGACGGGCGGGCAACTTGGCGACCTCTTCCTCGATGATGCGCATGACCTGCGCCCGCTCCGCTTCCATTCCCGCACTTTCAGCCTGGCCCAGATGGCCCTGGGCATCCAGCATCTCGAGCGGATCCCGGTCCTCCTCATCATTGCCCGGGCTCAGGGAGGAGAAGAGGGTCGTCCAGAGGTTGCGAACCTTCTGCCGGCGAAAATGATCGTGGATTACATTCTGCAGGATGCGCTGAAACAGCATGGGCCATTCACCCGCCGGATTTTCCGCGTATTTTTCGGCGAGTTTCATCATGGCATCCTGCACCACGTCGAGCGCGACGTCCTCGTCCCGAACGGCAAAGAGCGCTTGCTTGAAGGCTCTGCGTTCGATCGATGCGAGGAAGGCTGAAAGCTCTTGACGCGACGCCATGGGTGGAGCCTTCGAACGCAACCGATGCACCAGCATCGTGCGCGAGGCGTGCGGATGCTAGCAGAGACTGGCAAATTGCCTTGACCGTCCTTGCTGCATCGCAGTATCCTTCGCGGTTCCCCCACGCCCTGTGCGACTCGGAGATTGGGTCAGGCAGGGCGTTTTGTTGCCTGTCGGGAATCGGCATCGTGCATCGGCGCATTGCCTTCGGGCAGGTGGCAAACAAAGGGAGCTGAATGTCGCAAGGGCGCCCAAAAGGCGTCACTGCGGCGTCCGATCAATCTTTCGGGCCCCGTTTCAAGGCCTGCATCGAGGCGCCTTCAGGGTGCGTTGGTGCCGGCGGGCGGGCTCCCCGGACCTTGAATGGGACTTCCCCTCATGGAACTCACTGGCGCAGAAATCGTCGTGCGCTGTCTGCAGGAAGAAGGCGTGGATCACGTCTTCGGCTACCCCGGTGGTGCCGTCCTGTACATCTACGACGCCCTCTTTCAGCAGGACAAGGTGCAGCACGTTCTGGTGCGGCACGAGCAGGCTGCAGTGCATGCGGCCGATGCCTACTCCAGATCGACCCAGAAGACCGGCGTGTGCCTGGTCACCAGCGGCCCCGGGGTGACCAATGCGGTGACCGGGATCGCGACCGCCTACATGGACTCCATCCCGATGGTGGTCCTGACCGGCCAGGTGCCCACCCATGCGATCGGCGAAGACGCCTTTCAGGAGTGCGACACCGTCGGCATCACCCGGCCCTGTGTCAAACACAATTTCCTGGTCAAGGACGTCAAGGATCTGGCGACCACCATCCGCAAGGCGTTCATCATTGCATCCACCGGCCGGCCAGGCCCGGTGCTGGTTGACATTCCCAAGGATGTCACCCGCAACAAATGCAAGTTCGAATATCCCCAGGCAGTCCCGATGCGCTCCTACAACCCGGTGGTCAAGGGCCATCAGGGGCAGATCAAGAAGGCGGTGCAACTGCTGATGCAGGCCGAGCGCCCCATGATCTACACCGGGGGCGGCATCATCCTGGCCAATGCGGCGGCCGAGCTCAACGAACTGGTCGATCTGCTGGGTTATCCGTGCACCAATACCCTGATGGGCCTGGGCGGCTATCGGGCCAGCAGCCCGCACTTCGTCGGAATGCCCGGCATGCATGGCACCTACGAAGCCAACCTTGCCATGCAGAACTGTGACGTTCTGATCGCAATTGGTGCGCGCTTCGATGACCGTGTGATCGGCAATCCCAAGCATTTTGCCCAGAACCCGCGCAAGATCGTTCATATCGATATCGATCCCTCGTCAATCTCCAAGCGGGTGAAGGTGGATGTGCCCATTGTTGGCGATGTCCGCGAGTGCCTGCTTGAACTCATCGCCCAGCTCAAGGCCGCTGTCGCAGCGGGTGGAAAGCCCGGGCGCAATCTTGCCGCCTGGTGGTCTCAGATCAATACCTGGCGTGAGCGCCAGTGCCTGCGCTATGACGCGGGCAAGGGCGACGTGATCAAGCCCCAGTCGGTGGTCGAGACCCTCTGGAAAGTCACCAACGGCGATGCGTTCATCACCTCGGATGTCGGCCAGCACCAGATGTGGGCGGCGCAGTACTACCGCTTCGACAAACCCCGGCGGTGGATCAATTCGGGTGGACTGGGCACGATGGGCGTGGGTTTGCCCTATGCCATGGGCGTGGCGCTGGCCAATCCCGAGGCGACGGTGGCCTGTATCACCGGTGAAGGCTCCATCCAGATGTGTATCCAGGAACTCTCCACCTGCCGTCAGTACAACCTGCCGGTCAAGGTCGTGAACCTGAACAATCGCTATCTGGGCATGGTGCGTCAGTGGCAGCAGATCGAATACGGCAGCCGTTACTCGCAGTCGTACATGGACGCGCTGCCCGATTTCGTGAAATTGGCCGAAGCCTATGGTCATGTCGGGATCCGGGTGGACAAGCCCGCCGATGTCGAGCCGGCCTTGCGCGATGCCTTTGGCAAGTACAAGGACCGCACGGTGTTCCTGGACATCATCACCGACCAGACCGAGAACGTCTGGCCGATGGTGCAGGGTGGCAAAGGTCTGACCGAGATGCTTCTCGGTTCGGAAGATCTCTGAGGAGGCCGGCATGAGACACATCATTTCCGTTCTGCTCGAGAACGAACCCGGGGCGCTGTCGCGCGTGGTGGGCCTGTTCTCCGCTCGTGGCTACAACATCGAGACGCTGACCGTTGCTCCGACCGAGGATCATTCGCTCTCGCGCATGACCATCGTGACATCCGGCTCGGACGATGTCATCGAGCAGATCACCAAGCAGCTGAATCGCCTGATCGACGTGGTCAAGGTCGTGGATCTGGTCGAAACGCCCTACATCGAACGCGAGCTCATGCTCATCAAGGTCAGGGCGGTCGGCAAGGAGCGCGAGGAGATGAAGCGAATGGCTGACATCTTCCGCGGCCGGGTGATCGATGTCACCGATCGCAGCTACACCATCGAGTTGACCGGCGACGGCCATAAGCTCGATGCCTTCATCGACGCACTCGACGCAACGGCCATCCTCGAGACGGTGCGAACCGGTGCCTCGGGCATTGCCCGAGGCGAGCGCACCCTCAAGGCCTGAGCCTTCGCCCGGACCGAGACTGTCAGGGGCATTCAGTCTCGCGCAACCGCACCATCGCCTGCCCCTTCTCCTTCACGATTCCCACCAGGCCTTCTGCCTTCACTTCCACGAGAGATCCTTCATGAAAGTCTTCTATGACAAGGACTGCGACATCAAGCTCATCAAGGGCAAGAAGGTCGCCATCATTGGTTACGGTTCGCAGGGACATGCGCACGCCCTCAATCTGAACGACTCCGGCGGCAAGGTTGTCGTGGGCGTCCGCAAGGGTGGACCGTCCTGGGACAAGGTCAAGAAAGCCGGCCTCAAGGTCGACACCATCGCAAACGCGGTCAAAGGCGCCGACTTCATCATGATGCTCATGCCTGACGAGCATATTGCGGCCACCTACCGCGAAGAGATCGAGCCCAACATCAAGAAGGGGGCGACCCTCGCCTTCGCCCATGGATTCAACGTCCATTACGGCCAGGTCAGTCCTCGCGATGATCTCGATGTCGTGATGGTTGCACCCAAGGCCCCCGGACACACCGTGCGAGGCACCTATGCCCAGGGCGGTGGCGTGCCGATGCTGGTGTCGATTCATCAGGACCGCAGTGGCGCAGCCCGAGACCTGGCCCTGTCCTATGCCTGCGCGATCGGCGGT
>JBMSOD010000213.1:0-5136 GCA_049422085.1 Burkholderiaceae bacterium | reverse complement strand
ACACCATCATGGGCATGAGCCTGGCCGAAGGCGGGCATTTGACCCATGGCATGCCGCTCAACCTGTCGGGCAAGTGGTTCAACGTGGTGTCGTATGGCCTGGATGCCCAGGAGGCCATCGATTACGACGCCATGGAGGCGCGCGCGCGACAGACGCGCCCGAAACTGATCATCGCCGGTGCATCGGCCTATTCGCTGCACATCGACTTTGCACGCTTTGCCAGAGTGGCCAAAGAGATCGGCGCGATTTTCATGGTCGACATGGCGCACTACTCGGGCCTGATTGCCGCAGGGGTCTATCCCAATCCGGTGCCGCATGCCGATGTGGTCACCTCCACCACCCACAAGAGCTTGCGTGGCCCGCGCGGCGGCATCATCCTGATGAAGGCCGAACACGAAAAAGCCATCAACTCGGCCGTGTTTCCGGGCTTGCAGGGCGGCCCGCTCATGCATGTGATCGCCGCCAAGGCAGTGGCCTTCCACGAGGCCATGCAGCCCGATTTTCGCGACTATCAGGTGCGCATCATCGCCAATGCCAAGGTGCTGGCGCAGACCCTGATTGCTCGCGGACTGCGCATCGTTTCCGGGGGAACCCAGAGCCATGTGATGCTGGTCGATCTGCGCGCCAAGGGCATCACCGGCAAGGTGGCCGAGCAGGTGCTGGGCGCCGCGCACATCACGGTCAACAAGAATTCCATTCCCAACGACCCTGAAAAACCGCTGGTCACCTCGGGGATCCGGCTGGGCACGCCGGCGATGACCACCCGGGGCTTTGGCGAAGCCGAAGCAGCCAAGGTTGGGCACCTGATCGCCGATGTGCTGGATGCTCCTGCCGATGAAGCGAATCTGGCCCGGGTCCGAAGCCAGGTCGCCGAACTGACCCGTGCCTTCCCGGTCTATCGCTGATGCGATGTCCGTTCTGTGACCACGAAGAGACTCTGGTCATCGAGACCCGCGAGGCCGACGATGGGTCGGCCCTGCGGCGCAGACGTCGCTGTGCGCAGTGTGACAAGCGCTTCACGACCTACGAGCGTGTGGAGCTTGCACTGCCCGCCCTGGTCAAGAAGAACGGCATGCGGGCCGAATATGACCGGCGCAAGCTGAGAGCGTCGCTCGCACTGGCGCTGCGCAAGCGTCCAGTGAGCTCCGAGGCGGTGGATGCCGCCATCGGACGCATCGAGGAAAAGCTCCTTTCTCTGGGCCTGCGCGAGGTTCAGAGCGAGCGTATCGGCGAGTTGGTCATGCGCGAATTGAAGAAGATCGACAAGATCGGCTATGTCCGCTTTGCCTCGGTCTACCGCGAATTCGAGGATGTGGCCGAGTTCACCGACGCCATCGAAGAAGTGCAGCCTCGAAAGCGGCGCGGACAAGATGTTTGACGATCGCGACCAGGCCCACATGCAGCGGGCGCTCGCGCTCGCCCGTCAGGGGATGTTCACAACGACGCCCAACCCCCGCGTCGGCTGTGTGATCGTTTCGGCCGACGGACAGGTCCTGGGTGAAGGCTGGCATGCGCGGGCGGGCGAGCCCCATGCCGAAGTGATCGCCCTGGCCGGGGCACGCAACACCCGCGGCGCGACCGCCTATGTCACGCTCGAGCCCTGCAGTCATTTCGGCAGAACGCCTCCTTGCGCCGATGCCCTGGTGGCTGCGGGCGTGGCTCGCGTGGTGGTCGCCATGCAGGATCCGAATCCGCAGGTCAGCGGGCGTGGACTGCAGCGGCTGCGCGATGCGGGCATCGACGTGCGCTGTGGACTGCTGGCGGCCGAAGCCCGTGAACTCAATATCGGATTCGTATCCCGCATGGAGCGGGGTACGCCCGGGATGCGGCTCAAGGTTGCAGCATCACTCGATGGCTTCACGGCCCTGCCCGACGGGACGAGTCAGTGGATCACCGGCGAGGAGGCCCGTGCTGACGGGCATGCCTGGCGAGCCCGTGCCTGCGCGGTGCTGACCGGGATCGGCACCGTCCGTGACGACAATCCAAAAATGGATGTGCGTCATGTGCAGACCTCGCGCCAACCTCTGAAAGTGCTGGTTGATTCGCGTTTGCAGGCCGATCCTCATGCCAGGCTCTTTGGTGGCGCGCCGGTCTGGGTGGCCTTCGCAGTGCGTGACGAGGCGCGCGAGCGTGAGCTCAGGGAACGTGGCTGCGAACTCCTGTTTCTGCCCGATGCCCAGGGCAAGGTCGATCTTGCCGCACTGTTGCGAACGCTCGGCGAGCGGGGGCTGAACGAGGTTCATGTCGAGGCGGGCTACAAGCTCAACGGATCGTTGCTGCGCGCGGGGCTGATCGATGAGCTGCTGCTCTACCTTGCGCCCTGTGCGCTTGGCCAAGGACTGCCGCCTTTCGATCTGCCCTCATTGGCGTCGCTTGATGAGCGGCTTCGGATGACTTGGCACGAAACAACCCGGGTCGGAGCGGATCTGAGGCTGCTGGCCAGAGTCGATCGCAGCCGCCAGGAAATGACCTGAAGAAAGGACAAGACATGTTTACGGGCATTGTGGCCGCAGTGGGCCGCATCGAGCAGGTGGATTCTCTGGGTACCGATGCCGGCGTGCGGCTGACCGTGCATGCGGGGGCACTCGATTTGTCGGACGTCGCTCCGGGCGACTCGATCGCCATTCAGGGCGCGTGCATGACCGCCGTGGCCATCGAAGGGCAGCGCTTCTGGGTCGATGTGTCGCTTGAAAGCCTGGCCTGTACCGCAGGGCTTGCAGTCCCGGGCGAAGTCAATCTTGAAAAGGCCCTACGCCTCTCGGACCGTCTGGGCGGGCATCTGGTCAGCGGTCATGTCGACGGCCTGGGCGAGGTGGTTGTATTTCAGGCGGTGGGAGAGCCGTGGCAGCTCGATATCCGGGTGCCCGCCTCCATCGCCCGATACCTGGCCTACAAGGGGTCCATCACGGTCAACGGCACCAGTCTGACAGTGAACCGGGTCCATGACCTGCCACAGGGCGGATGCGATATCAGCATCAACCTCATTCCCCACACGCTGCAGGTGACGACCCTGCGCCACCTGCACCCAGGCGCGAAAGTCAATCTCGAGATCGATCTGATTGCCCGCTATTGCGAGCGGCTGCTCGGCAGGGACGATCAGGCGGGGGCGCCTGAGAGGGCGCTGTAACGCTTGTGCTTGGCGCCCTGCAGGGCGTTGCGCATCCTGACCCAGTCGATGCTCTCTTCAGGGTCCATGGGTTTGGCCACGTAATAGCCCTGCACCTCATCGCAGCCCATCGCAGCCAGGCCACGCAGCTCCTCGACCGTCTCCACGCCTTCGGCGACCACCCTGAGGCCGAGTTGCTTGCCCAGATCGATGGTCGATCGCACGATGGTCTGATTGCCACGGTTTTCGTGCATGCCGCTCACGAAGGAGCGATCAACCTTGAGTTCATGAACCGGCAGGCTCTGCAGCTGTTTGAGCGTGGCATAGCCCGTGCCGAAGTCGTCAACCGCGAGTCGAACGCCCAGAGCTGCAATGGCGCGCAGATTGGCGACCGCATTGGCGGTTTCGCTCACCAGCCCGCTTTCGGTGATCTCGAGGCACAGGCGCCCGGGGGCTGGCTGCTCCTTGCGCACGATCTCGGTGATCGCCTGTGCGAAGACCGACGACTCGATATCCTGCGCCGAGACATTGACCGCCACACAGATGTCCAGGCCTTCGGTTGCAAGCTTGTGTGAAAAGCGTGCGCCCTGACCGATCACCCATTGCGTGATCTCGCGAACGAAACCGCTCTGCTCGGCGAAGGGCACAAACTCCGACGGTGGCACGTTGCCCCGTGTGGGATGCCGCCAGCGCACCAGCCCTTCCAGGCCGACGATCATGCCGCTGCTCACTTCGAGCTTGGGCTGATACTGCAAAAATAATTGATCCCCCTCGAGCGCACGACGCAATTCGCCCAGCATGGACAGATAGCTGCGGCGCACCTCATTGAGCTCGCCACTGAAGACCTCGAGGCCTGCGCGCTTGCGCTTGGCCTTGTACATGGCACTGTCCGCATGCCGCAGCAGGGTGAGGTCGTCTGCGCCGTGCTGGGGGTGCATCGCAATGCCGATGGACAGTCCGATGTCGATGCGCTGCTCACGGAAGTTCAAGGGCTCCTGCATGGCATCAATGATCCTGGAGGCCACTTCGCGAACCGCGGCTTCGCCTCCGGGCAGCATCAGCACGAACTCGTCGCCGCCCAGACGCGCCACCGTGTCGCCCTCGCGCACGGTTTTACGTAGCCGGCGGGCAACCTCCTTGAGCACGGCATCACCTGCGGCGTGGCCGAGGGTGTCGTTGACGAACTTGAAGCGATCCAGATCGAGCACGGCAATGGCGAAGGGCGCTGGACGACGCCGTGACAGGGCGAGCATGTGCCGCAGCCGTTCGGTCAGGAGGGTTCGATTGGGCAGACCGGTGAGCGGGTCTGACAGGGCAGATTCAAGAATGCGCAGTTCACGGGTGGCCGAATTGCTGAGCAGTTCATTGACCTGACTGGCCAGCGCGCCCAGATCGTCCTGGGTGCGCACGGAAATTCGCTTGCTGTAGTCGCCCGTATGGGCGGCATCGAGGACGCTGATGATGCGTGCGATGCGCCGGCCCAGACGATGCCCCTCGAGATGGACCGCTCCGCTGACGATGCACAGGCTCAGGACGGCGCTGGCCCCCAGGGCTGTGAGCATGGGAAGGGCATGTGACCCGCCGAGAAGGTAGACCAGCACCGCCAGCCCGCCATGGACGGTCAGCAGCGCGCCGGCGCTGATCAGGGCCAGACGCGTGGCCAGGCGCCCTCTGGGTAGCGCAGGCGCTTGACGGGTTGATGGCGGCGCCGAGGTCTTCGCAAAGGCATTCGACACCGGCGGGGAAGCCGACAGGGTCGGTGCGGACAGGGAGGTGCTCATGGTGTGCAGGCCTCAAGGAATGACTTGCAGTCTAGGCAGACCCCCTGTCCAATCTGTTGTCGAAGTGTGTCTTGGGCATGAGCGGCGCCCGAGTGTCGACGAACGCGCGCTGGGTGAGGCGGATAAGCCTCGCTCCGGTACACTGGGAGGTTCGATTCACGGGGATTGTCTGCCATGTCCAACGACACCGCCGCTGCCGTCAACAGCATGCCCAAGCCCTCGCAGGCTCCCGGGGTGCCCGCAGACGCC
>JBMSOD010000212.1:0-5237 GCA_049422085.1 Burkholderiaceae bacterium | reverse complement strand
CGCCACCAGGTTCGCGTACATCTCCTTCAGATTGCCCGCGATTGTGATCTCTTCGACCGGGTACTGAATCACACCCCGTTCGACCCAATAGCCGCTCGCTCCCCGGGAATAGTCGCCGGTAACAGTATTGACTCCGTGCCCCAGCAGCTCGGTCACGAACAGCCCCGTTCCCATTTTGCGCAGCATGGCCCGAAGATTGTCTGCAGGTCGAGTGCCTCGGCTGAGCAGCCGAAGGCCATGCGCACCTCCGGCATTGCCGGTCGTCTGCATACCGAGTTTGCGCGCCGAATAGCTCGACAGGAACCAGCCTTCGAGCACGCCGCCCCGAACCACCGTCCTGGCCCGCGTCGCCACGCCTTCATCATCAAAGGGAGTACTGCCCAGTGCACCGGGCAGATGCGGCTCCTCAACAAGATCGATGTGGGGCGAAAAGACCTGCGTGCCCAGCGCATCGAGCAGGAAACTCGCCCGACGATAAAGCGCACCGCCACTGGCTGCGCCGACAAAACTTGATAACAGTCCGCAGGCCAGGGGCGCCTCGAACAGCACCGGGACCTTGCGCGAACTGAGTGGCGTGGCCCCCAGGCGCGACAAGGCGCGTTGTGCTGCATAGCGACCGACCGCCTCTGGACGCGCCAGTTCCTTTTCGCTGCGGGCGGCCGAATACCAGTCGTCTCGCTGCATGCTGCGCCCCTTGCGGGCGATCGGCGCACACGAAATGTAGTGCCGGCTGTACGGGAATCCGGCCATGAAGCCCAGGCTGTTGGCCGATATGAAATGTCCGTGACTGGCCGAAACCCCAGCCCCTTCGGAATTCCGGATTGCGGGATCCACGTCAAAGGCGGCGGCCTCCATGCGGCGTGCGATCTCCACCGCCTCGGCGGTCTCGATCGCCCAGGGATGAAACAGATCGAGATCCAGGCTGCCCGAATAAAGCGTTGCTGGATCAGGCAATCCTGCGAAAGGATCTTCGCCCGTAAAGCGCGCAATTTCCCAGGCAGCACGCACCGTTTGCGCGATCGCGGCAGCGGAAAAATCGCTGGTGCTTGCATGGCCTCGGCATGAGCCAAGGTGCACCGTCACACCCAGGCCCTTGTCGCGGGTCTGCTCGATGGTCTCGACACCGCCCTTGCGGACATTGACCGAAAGCCCGGAGCTTTCGCTCACATCAACGGCAGCTGCGCTCGCGCCCAGCGACTTGGCCTGCCGAAGGACGTCCTGGGCGATGTCCTCGAACTGGGCACGCGAATGATCAAACATGAAAGGAGGGCCTCGAAACGAATCGTCCTATCATAGCAACCGCATGAACCGCCCCAGCCCTTCCCCTTCGCCCGAACCGGATGTCGGCCTCGACACCGAGGACACATCGCCGAGCAAATCACAGCGCAAGCGAGAGATGCATGCGCTGCAATCTCTTGGCGAACGACTGGTCGAATTGCCCGCCAGTCGTCTGGCCGCGCTCGAACTTCCTGAAGACCTGCGCGACGCCATCGCGCTTGCCCGGCGCATTACCGCCCATGAGGGCCGCAGGCGCCAGTTGCAGTATGTGGGCAAGCTGATGCGGCGGATTGATCCGACCGGGATTGAAGCCGCACTTGGCCAGGACGATGAACGCCATCGCGCTGAAACTGCCGTGATGCATGCAGCAGAACAATGGCGGGATGCACTGATCGCGGAGCCCAAGCGGCTCAACGAGTTCGTCACCCGCTATCCGCAGGGCCTGGCCCGGACCCTCCATCCTTTGTTGCGATCCGCCTGCACCGAGCACAGCAAAGGCCAACGGGGGCGACACTATCGAGAGTTGTATCGCGAGCTCCGGCAGATCCTGCTTGATCACAGCGGACTGAGTACCCAAGCATGAGCCAACCCTCTTTGCCTCGACTGGCAAGCCCCGACCATCCTTTGCGCATCGGACTCGTCTCGGTCTCCGACCGGGCCTCCAGCGGCGTGTATCAGGACGCGGGCATCCCCGCCCTTCAGGAGTGGCTGGACCAGGCACTGTCCACTGCCTGGGTTTGCGAGACGCGCCTTATCCCCGACGAGCGGGCGGTGATCGAAGCCACCCTCTGTGAGCTGGTGGATGACTGCGGCTGTCACCTGGTCCTCACCACCGGAGGAACCGGCCCGGCCCCGAGGGATGTCACGCCCGACGCCACGCTGTCGGTGGCAGATCGCGAAATGCCGGGCTTTGGCGAGCAGATGCGACAGATCAGCCTGAATTTCGTACCCACGGCCATCCTGTCGCGTCAGGTCGCCGTGATTCGTGGCGCAGCCCTGATCATCAATCTGCCGGGGCAACCCAGATCGATCAGAGAAACCCTGGAGGGGCTCAAAGATGAGGCGGGACGCCCCAAGGTACACGGCATCTTTGCGGCCGTTCCCTATTGCCTGGACCTGATTGGTGCGCCCTATATCGAAACGAATGACGCGGTATGCAAGGCCTTTCGGCCCAAGTCGGCCCCTCAGCCCGTTCGCGACTGAGCGTCACATTCGCCGGCACTCGGTGACGCCACCCACGTTACGCACCGAGGTCAGGGTCGTTGCAAGTTGGGCAGCGCCGGTCACTTCAACCGTGAACTGCATCTGGGCCATGCCGTCACGGCTGAGGGTGCGAACGGCGGTCACATTGATCCGGTCGCGAGCAAAGACCTCGGTGATGTCTCGCAAAAGGCCTTGTCGATCGCGGGCACGCAACAGCACATCGGCCGGATAAGCGGCGGGGGCACTGCCCCAGTCGGCCTGCAGCATCCGTTCCGGGGCCTTGCGCAACAACTCTGCGAGCGACCGGCAGCCCTGCCGGTGGACCGAGACACCCCGCCCCCGGGTCACGAATCCGACAATGGGATCAGGCGGTATCGGACGACAGCATCTGGCCAGCTGGGTCATCAGAAAATCCACGCCGACCACGAGCACACCATGCCCGCGATCGCCGGCGGCCCTTCCTGCACGCTCGATTCGGCTCAGTGCTTCAGCATCGGCCGCCTGACCACGTTCGGTCTCACCTGGACGGGCACTCTCAAGGGCGCCACGTCCGGTCTCGGCCATCGGTTTGCCGGGTTCAATCGCAAGCCGGGCTGCATCCTCCAGCGCTCTGGGACCAATTTCTTCGCGAGCGACCGCCAGAAAAAGCTCGAGCGGCGAGGAAAGGCGCAGGCGCCGTGCGAGTTCATCCAGACTGAGCGAGGTTCGGCCTTCCCGCTGGAGGATCCGTTCCACCCGGGCCCGCCCTTCCTCGGCATCGCGTTCGGTATCGAGGGCATTGAACCACTGCCGCACCTTGGAACGCGCCCGTGCACTTCGCAAAAAGCCAAGTTGGGGATTGAGCCAGTCGCGCGAGGGGCCGCCAGGTTTGCTGCCATGCCTGGCCACCATGATCTCCACCGTCTGCCCCGTTCGCAAGGCCGTGTTCAAGGGCAACATCTGACCATCCACCCGGGCACCCCGACACCGATGCCCCAGTCCTGTATGAACCCGGTAGGCAAAATCGATGGGCGTGGCACCCTGGGGCAGTTCCACCACCCTTCCTTCGGGTGTCAGGGCATAGATCAATGCATCAGGCCCCTCCCCGGTGGTCGAGACCCTGCCCCCGAGGGTGGCCCCCACCTCCTGCTGCCACATCAGCAGTTGCCGCATCCACTGGACAGTTGAAGTGCCCTGAGGCACATCGCCCCCCCGCGGGCCGGAAGCCCCGGCAAGTCCGGTCGAACTCTCCTTGTAGCGCCAGTGTGAGGCCACGCCGAACTCGGCATGCTGATGCATTTCGCGGGTGCGGATCTGGATCTCGAAAGGTCGCCCATCTTCGGCTGTCACCACCGTGTGCAAGGACTGATAGCCATTGGGCTTGGGGCGCGCGATGTAATCGTCGAACTCCTTCTCCAGCGGCGGCCACATGGCATGCACCACCCCCAGGACCGCATAGCAGTCCTTGACATCGTCCACCAGCACCCTGAAAGCACGCAGGTCCTGCAGCCCGCTCACCTCCAGCGCCTTGGTCCGCAT
Organism: Burkholderiaceae bacterium; assembly: GCA_049422085.1. Classification (GTDB taxonomy): domain Bacteria; phylum Pseudomonadota; class Gammaproteobacteria; order Burkholderiales; family Burkholderiaceae_E; genus UBA4615. Next base: position 1,238 of record JBMSOD010000212.1, on the reverse strand, counting down.
CTTGTTGTGAATGCTGTAAATGTGCTTGGGGCGACCGGTGACCTCGGCCCTCAGGCCATGGGCTCGCAAGGCCTGCTTCAAGCGCTCGGTCGCGGCTTGGATGAAGGCCTCGCGCTCGCTGCGGCGCTCTTCCAGAGCGCGGGCGATCGCCTTGTAACGGTCCGGCTCAAGAAAGCGAAAGGCCAGATCCTCAAGCTCCCATTTGAGCTGGCCCAGGCCCAGCCTGTTTGCCAGAGGTGCCAGGACCTCCAGCGTCTCTCTGGCCACAGCGACAGGGGCCGGTTGTCTGCTCGCGGCATGGTGACGCAAGGTCTGCAGACGCGACGCGAGGCGCAGAAGTACGACTCGAATGTCACTGGCCATCGCCAGGGTCATCCGTCGCAGCGTCTCGAGTTCCTCCCCGCTGGCAAGACCGTCTCTCAGAAGATTGAGGTCCCGCAACCGAAGGAGCTGGCGCATCCCATCGACAAGCACCCTGACCTCTTCGCCAAAGTGCGTTGCCACTTCGTCCAGCGGCAAAGACTCATTCAAGCCAAACAGCAATGCAGCCACTCGGGTCGGTTCGTCCACCCGAAGCTGCTCGAGAATCGCAAGTGTTCCTTCTGCGTGATCGATCACGCGCTCACCGCTGGCGCCCAGGCGATCGCCGGCGCGACCCGTCGCAACTGCTCGCGCTGCGAGCAGCGCAGCAGGCAGGTCTTTCGATGAGTCCTCGTTCAGTGAGGCCTGTGATTCGCTCGCTGTCATCGGTCGATTATAAAATCCATGCCATGAGATGGCCCTGGTGGAAACGGCGAGAGCTGGTGATTGATGACGCGGCGCTGCACGCCCTGGAGCAGGAACTGCCGATCCTGTCCCGACTCGCTGCCGATGAGTCGGATCGCCTGAAAGGGCTCATGGCTCGTTTTCTGACTGATTACACGGTCACAGGCGCGCAAGGTCTCGAAGTCACCGATGCCATGCGATTACTGATTGCTGCCCAGGCTTGCCTGCCCGTCCTTGCGCTCGGCTTGCAGGCGTATGACCGCTTCTCTGAAGTCATCGTGTATCCGAGCGCGTTTGAAGTACGAAGGCGACTTGAAACGCCTGAAGGATTGGTAAGCGAATTCGACGACATCCTTTCGGGTGAAGCTCAGCCGGGTGGGCCGGTCGTCTTGTCCTGGGTGGATCTCAAGTCGACATCCACCCAGAATAAATGCACCAATCTGGTGATCCATGAATTCGCGCACAAACTCGAC
>JBMSOD010000211.1:0-5293 GCA_049422085.1 Burkholderiaceae bacterium | reverse complement strand
AGTCATTCCCCGTAATTCCACGATCCCCTGTGCGCGCGCGCAGGAGTTCACGACCTTCAAGGATGGACAGACCGCCATGGCAGTGCATGTCGTTCAGGGTGAGCGCGAACTGGTGGCCGACTGTCGTTCGCTTGCCCGCTTTGAATTGCGAGGCATTCCACCCATGGCGGCTGGAGCAGCGCGGATCAGGGTGACCTTTCAGGTGGATGCCGATGGCCTGCTCTCGGTGAGTGCCCGAGAACTTTCGCAAGGCATTGAAGCGAGCATCACGGTCAAGCCGTCGTATGGTCTTGGCGACGACGATATTGCGCGCATGTTGCAAGAGGCCTTCGGTTCGGCAGAGTCCGACATGAAGGCGCGTGCACTGCGGGAGCAGCAGGTCGAGGCCGATCGCATGCTCGAGGCGACCCAGGCGGCACTGGATGCAGATGCTGACCTTCTCGACACGGCCGAACTGGCGGACATTCAGGAGCAGATGCGATCCCTGCGGCAGGTGACCCAGAGCAGCAATGACGCTCAGGTGGTCGAGTCTGCAGTGCAGTCGCTGGCAAGACAGACCGAAGCCTTTGCGGCCCGACGCATGGACAGAGCGATTCAGAGAGCGCTCGCCGGACAGCGCATCGATCAACTATGAGCATCATCAAGGTACTTCCGCATGAAAGCCTGGCGCCACAGGGCGCCCAGTTCGAGGCTCGTGTTGGTGTGAGTCTGTGCCAGCAGCTTCTTGACCACGGCATCGATATCGAACATGCCTGCGGTATGGTGGCCGCATGCACGACATGTCATGTTGTGGTGCGCGAGGGCTTTGCGCGCCTGCCCCTGGCCAGTGATCAGGAAGATGACATGCTCGATAAGGCCTGGGGTTTGACGGCCACATCGCGCCTTGCATGTCAGGTCGACGGCGGCCTCACTGACCTGACGATCGAGCTGCCCCGCTACACCATCAACCATGCACGGGAGTGAGCGCATGAAGTGGACCGATGTACTCGAAATCGCGATTGCGCTCGATGAGACCTTTCCCCAGATTGATCCCACGCAGGTGCGGTTCACCGATCTGCATCGATGGGTTCTCGAACTGCCCGGGTTCAGTGATGATCCGAAGCGTTCCGGCGAAAAGGTCCTCGAAGCCATTCAGCAGGCCTGGATCGACGAGCGGGCATAAGAAGCCGTGTTTGACCCCGTTGTAGGCTTCTTTCTGCTCGGATTGATCGCTCGACTGGGGCGATCCGACCTGCGCGTGCCGGAGCCCTTGTACGAAGCGCTGTCGATCTACCTCTTGCTCGCGATCGGGCTGAAAGGAGGGATCCAGCTTGCGATTCAGCCGCTGGGCATGGTGTGGCCGGTTGCACTGAGTGCCATGCTCTGGTCTGCTTTGATCCCGCTCCTTCTGGTGCCGGTTCTGGTGCGAATGGCGGGCCTGAACCGGATCGATGCTGCGGCGGTGGCTGCGCATTACGGTTCAGTGTCTGTGGTGACGTTCGCGGTTGCGCAGGGGGCTGTGGCAGCGCGAGGCTGGGCGGCGGAGTCCTGGCTCGCGCTACTGGTGGCACTGATGGAGGCGCCCGGTATCGTGGTGGGGGTTGTCCTCGCCAGACGAGCCTTGATGACACAGGGATCGGGCACGCCACAGCCCTGGGGTCAGGTCCTGCACGAGGTGTTCTTTGGCAAGGCCATCGTGTTGCTGGCCGGGGGCTTGCTGATCGGCTGGATTTTCGGACCCAAGGCGCTTGCGCCGATCGATCCCCTGTTCTCGGGACTGTTTCGTGGGGTTCTGGCGCTCTTTCTGCTCGAACTGGGTCTCGTGGTCGGACAACGCCTGCCGCAATTACGGCGTGCCGGCCCAAGGCTGATCGTGTTTGCCGTGCTGGCCCCGCTTTTCCTGGGTTTGCTGGGGGCATGCATCGGTCAATGGCTGGGACTACAGCTGCCGGGTATGGTCGTCTTTGCCGCACTGAGTGCCAGTGCGTCGTATATCGCGGCCCCCACCGCCTTGCGGATGGCGGTTCCTCAAGCTGATCCCGGTCTGTCGATCGGTGCGGCCCTGGGCGTGACTTTCCCGTTCAATGTGATCGTCGGCATTCCGATCTACATGGCCTGGGCCGAATGGCTTGCGGGCTGACCTGCTGGAGGCACAGATGGCAAGCGAGTCCTGGCCCGAGCGCCACCCCCGAAAGCTGCTCACCCTGATTTCAGAGGCCATGCTGGAGCGCGCGCTGATCGAGGATTGTCTTCGCCTGGGGGCACAGGGCTATACCGTGCTTGATGTCCGCGGGGGTGGCCCTGGCGGCGAGCGTCCTGGTCAATGGGAGGCGGAGCGTTCGATCGAGATGCAGGTGGTCTGCACGGATGAGGTTGCACAGGCCATCGCAGCGCATGTGCTCAAGACCTATGCGCCCGACTATGCCGTGAGACTGTTTCTGAGCGAAGTCAGTGTCTTCAGGCAGGCGATCTTCTGAGGTCTGAGCCTCGTCGTCAGGCCGCGTGCGTGGCCAAGGCCGAGGTGACCCAGCGGGCGATGGCATCTGCAGACAGCGCTCCGCTCTGCCGGGCGATTTCCTTACCCTCGCGATAAAGGATCAGCGTCGGAATGCTGCGGATTCGGGCGGCCTGAGCCGCTTCGGCGCAGGCATCCGTGTCGATCTTTGCGAAACGCACCGCCGGCAGCCGCCGGGCTGCCTGCTCGAACTGCGGCGCCATCATCTTGCACGGGCCACACCACTCGGCCCAGTAATCGACCAGCACGGGCAGTTCGCTTCGCGCGATGAACAAGGCAGCGGCAGACTCGGAGAGAGTCATGGGCGCCGCGGGCGCCAGCTCGGTTCCACATCGACCGCATACCGGATGTTCAGGCAGGCGTTCTTCCGGAACCCGGTTGGTGGTTCCGCAGTCAGGGCAGGGCAGGTGCATGGTCATTTCCCCGGCAAGCGCATCGGTTGATGCGGTGGCTTCAATACGACATCGTTCCTGCCGGGGAAGTGGGGGCGAACCTGCGGATCTCAACCCGCCTTCAGATTCAGCTCGGCTGCGATCGGAGCCATCCAGGCCAGATCATCGGCGATCAGCTTGCGCAGGGCAGCAGGCGTGTCACTCTCGAGCACCAGCCCCTGGGCTGCGAACTTCTTGGGCAGATCGGGGTTCTTGAGGACTTCAAGCAAAGTCTTGTAATGCCCTTCCACCACCGCCGCCGGCGTGCCTGCGGGCGCACCGAAACCGCCCCAGTAGTCGAGCACCGGCGTGGTGTTGCCCAGGGTGTCGCGGAAGGAGGGAATGTCCGGCATCAGCGGGAAGCGTTTGTCTGTCATGACGCACAAGGGCCGGATTCGCCCCTTGAAGGGAACCACCAGAGGCAAGGCGGAGACCGCAAAGTCGATTTCGCCCTGAGCCAGGGCGGTGATGCTGTCCGGCCCACCCTTGAACGGAACGGCCTGTGCTGAGCAGCCGTTATTGCGCAGCATGAGCACCGTGGTCATGTGCTCCTGGCCCCCCAGGATGGTGCCGTAATTGGCTTTACCCGAACTCGCCTTGAGGAAGGCAATCAGGTCGGCCGGGGTCTTCATGGGCGAATCGGCCTTCACGAAAATGGTGCCAGGCGTGCCGCCAAACTTACCGACCATGGCGAGCTGCTTGAGCAGGTCGTACTTGCCGAAGCTGAGCTGGGTGGCGCTCATGCCATTGTTCAGATGAATCAGCGCACTTCCGTCGGCTGGGGCGGTCTGGATGGCCTGCATACCGATCAGGTAGGAGGCACCGGGGCGGTTCTCCACGAGCACCGGTGTGCCGGTAATCTGGGTCCATACCTCGCCCATCATGCGAACGCCCACATCGGCAGCACCGCCTGCCGGCAGCGGCACAATGATGCGCATCTGCTTCGGTTGCGCGTGAATGAGCGCCGGCGCGCCCGCGATGACGCCGGCGGTCGCCTGGATCAGTCGGCGGCGAGTGCCTGATGGGGGGGGCAGCTGCTTGCTCATGATGTCTCCTTGCTTTGATGACTGGATTTTTTTGGTTCAGCTTTCGCGCTTGAGCGCCGGAAAAAGAATGACGTCCCGGATGCTCGGGCTATCGGTCAGCAGCATGATCAGCCGGTCGATTCCGATGCCACATCCTCCTGTTGGCGGCATGCCATGCTCAAGGGCGCGGATGTAGTCAGCGTCATAGTACATCGCCTCTTCATCGCCGGCATCCTTCGCCTGAACCTGGGCCCGAAACCTTGCGGCCTGATCTTCCGGGTCCATGTACTCGGAAAAACCGTTGGCGATTTCGCGGCCGGTCATGAAGAGCTCAAAGCGCTCTGTGATACCTGGTCGCGCGTCTGACTCGCGTGCCAGCGGGGAGACCTCGACCGGATAGTCGATGATGAAGGTCGGCTGCCACAGGCGGGCTTCGGCGGTCTCCTCGAAAAGCGCCAGTTGAAGCGCGCCCACACCGGCCTGGCGGTGCCTGGGATCGTTCAGATTCACGCCGAGTCCGGCCAGTTCCTGGCGCAGCCAGGCAAGATCAGCCAGCTTTTCTGACTCGTACTGGGGCGCATGGGCCAGGATGGCCTCGCAGATGGTCATGCGGGCAAAGGGTTCGCCCAGGTGCAGTTCACGACCCTGGTACTGCAGGGTGGTACTGCCGCAGGCAGCCAGAGCGGCATCACGAATCACCGCCTCGGTGAAGTCCATGATCCAGCGATAGTCTGTCCAGGCGGCATAGAACTCCATCATGGTGAATTCAGGGTTGTGCCGCGGACTGATGCCCTCATTGCGAAAGTTGCGGTTGATCTCGAACACACGCTCGAATCCGCCCACGATCAGCCGCTTGAGATACAACTCAGGCGCAATGCGAAGGAACATCTGCTGATCAAGCGCATTGTGATGCGTGACGAAGGGCTTGGCCGCAGCGCCACCTGGGATGGGCTGAAGCATGGGGGTCTCGACCTCGAGAAAGCCGTGGCGGGTCATGAACTGGCGTATTGCTGACACCGCACTGCTACGCGCAACGAAAGTCGCCCGCGAGGCGTCGTTGGAGATCAGATCGACATAGCGCTGCCGATAGCGCTGTTCCTGATCTGCCAGACCATGGAACTTGTCCGGCAAGGGGCGTAGCGACTTGACCAGCAGACGCAGGCCAGACACCCGGACCGAAAGTTCGCCCTTCATGGTCCGAAAGAGCACGCCCTCGGCGGCAACGATGTCGCCCAGATCCCAGTGCTTGAAGGCCTCGTGCAACGCTTCGCCCACGCCTTCGTCATTGATCCAGATCTGTAGCCTGCCAGTGGAATCTTGCAAGGTGGCAAAGCTGGCTTTGC
>JBMSOD010000210.1:0-5297 GCA_049422085.1 Burkholderiaceae bacterium | reverse complement strand
TGTGGCCATGATCATGCTCGAGTCGGTCGGTGCGATCGTCGTTGACAACCCGCGTGCAAGCACCGTGCTGGCGCCGGTGCGTGACCGCTTCGAAGCCGATGTGCGAGCCAGCGGACGCGGGGTGGTCAGTGCCTGGTTCACCTCGCCCACCTTTGCCGGCGGGTCCGACCTGGCTCACCTGAGCCTGCTCGCGGCGATGGACCTCAGCGACCCCTTTCGTCACGACCTGTTGCTCACCACACGGCGTCCGACCCTGAACACACTCTTTCGTCGTCTGGGCTACCAGACGGTCGGTTTTTATCCCTCGGTCTTCTGGGAGTGGCCCGAGCGGGCCTTTTACGATTTCGACCGCTATGTCGAGGGCAGAGACCTTGCATATCCGGGGCCGGAGCTGGGTTTCTGGAAGATTCCCGATCAATACAGCATGGCCCGCCTTGAGCAGCTGATGCCCAGAGGCCCAGGCACCCCGCCGCGCTTTTTGTTCTTTCCGACCATCACCACGCACCTTCCCTTCAGCCCGGTGCCCCCCTTTCAGCCCGACTGGGGGCGCCTGCTGACACGCCAGCCCTTTGAGGGCACTGACCTGGAGCGTGCCCTGGCTGAACGGCCCAACTGGCTGAACATGTTTCCCGACTATCTGCGCATGGTCGAGTACAGCTATCGCTGGCTCGGCAGTCATCTGCGTCAGCCCGAGCCGCGCGAAACCATCTATCTGCTGATTGGAGACCACCAGCCGGCCGCCAATGTGAGCGGGGAGTCTGCATCCTGGGATGTCCCCGTGCATATCGTGTCAAGCGACCCGGAGCTGCTGGCACGCTGGCGGGCCATGGGATTCGAAGACGGCATGACCCCGGTTCGAAAGTCGCTGGGTCCGCTGCATCGGGTCACTGAGATGATGTTGAAGTCCTTTGCCGACTCGCGTCCGTGATTGTCGACAGGGGGCCTCGACCTTGATGCTTGGCTGTGATTCTCAGTACGCGTCCTCTACCGACCGCGACCTGACGGTCGGCTCTCCTGCCTGCTGATCCGCATTCAAAAGATGGCGCAGCCCTCCCAGTGCAAGCAGCACCCAGCCCACAGCGCAATAGCGGGCCTGCGTGTTGACCCATCCCTCCAGATGGATGAGCACGCCGCTACAGATCAGGCAGACGAGGGCCGCGATCAGACCCGTCGCGGTCAGACCCATGACCCTCATCCCCCGGGGCCGATGAGCCAAGGTCCGATGAACCAGTGTCCCCATACCGGCAAAGCGCAGCCAGCCTGCAGGGAGACTCTTGGTGCCCCTCTCCCGGGGAAGGAGCAGGGCGATCGCAGGCGCAATCAGCAAAGGCCACACCAGCGGGCGGTAGCGACCCTCCAGGACCAGTGCCAGAGCGAGCACGGCGGTCGAGATCAGCAACAGCACAAGACAGGGGCGCAGGGCTCGCAGGGGGCGGCCCAGGAAGCACTGCCCCAGAGCAAGCAGTGCAGTCATCAGGCAGAGCAGGGCATACGCAAAGGCTGCAAGGACTTCGACCGGAGTGCGGGCCCAGACCGCGATCATCTGGACCTGCAGCAACACCAGGGGCGCGAGGCAGGCGCCGGCAAGCCCGGCAGCCAAGGGCAGACCGAATCCTGTGCCGATGCCGCTTCCACGCGGGTTTGCGAACCGTTTCCCGACCAGGCCTGCGACCAGGCCAGCCATGAGAGCCATCAGCGCGGGTCCCAGCGCCTGGCCAGGGGGCAGGGGCCCGTCCCAATCGAATTTGGCCCGACCCTGCGCATCGAGCAGGCCCCAGTATCCGCCCATCGCGCCCTCGAAGTCCCGTTTCCAGGGTTGGTCGAAGGCTTCGATCAGATTGTCTTCAGCCCCGGCCATGCGGACCCATTCGCGCACAAAGCGGGCCTGCTCGGTCAACCCCGGTTGTGCGGGCCCGCGCTGGCGGCCCGCCGAGGGCCATCCGGTTTCGGCGAGCCAGACCGGCAAAGGCGCGAGTTCGCGTCTCATGGTGCGAAGCACCTGCTGCACATGGCCCACTGCATGGTCAATGCCCACCGGATGATCCTCCCAGTAGGGCAGCACATGAATCGCAGCGATGTCGACATGGGTCCGGAGTACGTCGGCATGACGTTGCCAGAACTCCCAGACATCGGCGTAGGCCACCGGGACCCCTTGTGCCGAGCGAGCCTGATCCAGCAGACGGACCAGCTCGGCGACGGGAAGGTCGCCCCGCAGAAGCACCTCATTGCCAACGACCAGCAGATCCACCACATCGCTGTAGTCCCTCGCAAGGGCGATCGCACGTTCGAGGTGCGCCTGATTGCCCGCCCGGTCTGCACCAATCCAGACACCGAGCCTGACCCTGAAGCCCAGCTCGCGGGCAATCGCGGGCACGGCCTCGAGTCCATGCTCCACACCATAGGTGCGAATGCATCGGGTCAGCGGTCTGAGCAGGCTCAGGTCTTCCCGGATCTGTTCGGGACGGATCGGGCGCGTTTCATGCCACGGCGCATGACCAGCGCGACGATAGGGCGCATACGACATGCAGGGCACTCGACTTGCATTCGCGGGGCCTGCATTCGCGGGGCCTGCATTCGTGGTCGGGGCCAGCACATCGACCGTCGAGCCGGCCGGCGTCTCGGATGGACTGACCGCAGGCGCTCGAGCGCGCCCTTCAAGGCCCAGCCATCCCATCAGCAGGGCCAGGCAGACAGACAGAGTGAGAATGAGCCGGGTCATGGATGGAGAGGTCCGGGATGGAGCGGTCCGGGGGGCGCAGCCGCTCGCTGGCAGGGGCAGGCTGGATCCTGATGGCCATGCATCCTGACAAACCTGTGCTGACCGATTCTGCCTCAGGCCCGGCCTGGGCAGCCTCGGTCCTGCTGGCTGTGTTGCTGGCGGTGCTCAGTGTTGCGATCTGGCGCAGCGCAAGTCCCTTGCTGCATCCGCCTGATGTGCCCGGACAGGTCCAGGGCATGGCCTACAACGCCTTTCAGCGTTGGGACGGCCCTTTTCAGCAGCAATTTCCATCGGATGCCGACATCGCGGCGGACATGAAACTGCTCAGCCGATACACCCGTCGGCTGCGCACCTACAGTGCAGGCGAGTTGCCCGGATTGCCGGCGATCGCAGCTCAACACGGCCTGAGGCTCCATGTCGGGGTGTGGCTTGATCGCAGGCTCGACGCCAATGAACGTGAATTGCATGCAGTCATCCAGGCGGTGGCCGGGCACGACAACATCGACAGGGTGATTGCAGGCAATGAGACCCTGCTGCAGGACAAGCTTCGTCCCGAACAGCTGCATGCCTACCTCGACCGGCTGCGCAAGAGCCTGTCGGTGCCGGTTTCCACGGCCGAGCCCTGGCATGTCTGGCTCGATCAACCCGAACTTGCAGACCATGTCGATTTCATCACGGTACATCTGTTGCCCTACTGGGAAGGCATGCCGGTCGAGGTCGCGCTGCAGCAGGCGATGCAGCGTCATCGTCAGTTGCGCGAGCGCTTTCCGGACAAGCCCATCGTGATTGGCGAGATCGGCTGGCCAGGAGGGGATTTCCACTTCGGGGCGGCTCGCGCCACGCCTGTCAATCAGGCGCAATTCACCCGCGAGTTTCTGCGCCATGCGCAGGCGAATGCGCTCGACTACTTCCTCATGGAGGCGGTTGACCAGCCCTGGAAGGCACGCATCGAGGGACGGGTTGGTGCGCACTGGGGCCTTTTCGATGCGCGTCGAAACCCGAAGTTCGAGTTCACCGGTCCGATCGAAACCGACCCCTACTGGAGAAGCAAGGCGCTGATGGCCAGTGTGCTTGCCATCCTGCCCCTGGTGCCGCTTGCGCTGCTTTTCCCTGCGATGCGCCCCGCAGGGCGGCTCACCTTTGCACTGAGCTCCCTGCTGGTCGCGAACTTTGCCGTGGCTGTGGCCACGCAGCCACTGGCCGACTATCTGAGTCCGTTCGACCTGTTCCTCTACAGCCTGCTGGTGCCGGCCCTGCTGCTGATGGGGGCCGTGTTCCTGACGCAGATGCTCGAATTCGCGGAGCTCTTCTGGCCGGGCAGCCTGCGCCGTATCGCGCCAGTCCGGCCCGTGAACCCGTCTCGATCAGTGAGCTCGTCTGAAAACGCGAGTCTGTCTGAACGGGTGAGTCTGTCCGAGACGCCGCTGGTGAGCCTTCATCTGGCCTGCTCCAATGAGCCACCCGCGATGGTGATCACCACGGTGCGCAGCCTGATGGCATTGAACTGGCCTCGTCTCGAGATTGTCATTGTCGATAACAACACCCGTGATCCTGCCCTGTGGCAACCCGTGCGCGACTTTGTGCAGGCCAGTGGTGATTGCCGCGTGAAATTCCATCACCTGCCTGCCTGGCCCGGGTTCAAGGCAGGCGCCTTGAATTACGCACTCACCCGGACCGATCCGGGGGCGCAGTGGGTGGGACTGGTCGATGCCGACTATGTGGTGGATCCGGACTGGCTTGTGCAGGTGGCAGGCTATTTCGGTCAGCCTGCAGTGGCAGCGATCCAGGCGCCCCAGGCGCACCGTGAGTGGGAGCATCATCCCTTGTCGCGGTTCATGAACTGGGAGTACGAAGGGTTCTTCAGGCTGGGCATGCATCACCGGCATGAGCGCAATGCACTCATCCAGCACGGCACCATGGTGCTCATTCGTCGGGACAGCCTTGAGCGGGCCGGTTGCTGGAATCCGGACTGCGTCTGTGAGGACGCCGAGCTGGGCTTGCGCCTGTTGCGCAATGGCGAGCAGCTTGTGTACGTCGACAGGGTGATGGGTCGCGGGCTCGTGCCCTCGGACCTGCAGGCCTATCTGCGACAGCGCAGGCGATGGGCCATGGGTGGGATGCAGATCCTCAGGCTTCATGCGCATGACCTGTTCGGGCGAGGGCCTCTTACGCTGGCACAGCGCTACCACTTCGTGGCGGGCTGGCTGCCGTGGATGGGCGATGCGCTGCACCTGTGCTTCAGCCTCCTGGCGATCGCATGGACGATCGGACTGCTTGTGGCGCCTGCCTGGTTCACGGTGCCCGCGTCACTCTTTCTCGCACCGATCGCAATCTTTGCTCTGGTCAGATTGCTGCTGGGCCCCTTGCTTTACGCCCGGCGGATGAAGTGCTCCTGGCGTGATGTGGTCGGCGCCGCACTGGCCGGCATGAGCCTGTCGCACAGAGTGGCTCGCGGTGTGCTTACTGGCCTGTTTGGCAGAGAAGCCCACTTCGAGATCACAACCAAGCGGACCGAGTCCAAGGACGAACCAGAGTCCGACCCAGCAGTCCCCGAGAAGTCGAACAGAAAGCAGGCACC
>JBMSOD010000209.1:0-5316 GCA_049422085.1 Burkholderiaceae bacterium | reverse complement strand
CGACCCGGGAGATCACCCTCATCAACCCGAACGCCCCGGGCGCCTCCACGGACCTGACCGCCCGCCTGATCGCACAGGCGCTCGAGAAAAAGGTTCAGGTGCCGGTGATCGTCAAGAATGTGGTTGGAGGCGCGGGAGCCTTGGGGCCCTCGACTCTTGCTTCGTCGGCACCCGACGGCTACACCATGGGTCTGGTCGCAATTTCGAGTCACATCACGGTCCCGGCCATGATGGATGTGAAATACAGCCCCTGGGATGCTTTCGATGTCCTGGGCCAGGTGGCCGAACTGCGCTATGGCGTGGGTGTTGCAGCCAACTCGCCGATCAAGACAATCCAGGAACTGGTTGCCCTGAGCAAGCAGCGCCAGGTGACCTACGGCTCCAACAATGTCACCAATGTCGTGGCCATGTACCAGCTGGCCAAAATCACCGGCGGCCGGTTTCGGTGGGTGGTCTTTGCTGGCGGGGTCGAAGCGGTGGCTCAGGCGGTTGGTGGCCATGTCGATGCAGTCATCCAGACGGTCAACGAGATGCGACCCCAGATCGAGGGAGGCAAGTTGCGGCTTCTGGCATCGGCCGGAACCGAGCGCTGGCCGGATTACCCCGAGATCAAGACCCTGCGCGAGCAGGGCTACGAAGCAGTCACGCGGGGGCCATTTGGCTATGCCTATCCGCGCGGAGTTGATCCGGTGATCCACAAGCGGATGGAAACGGCTCTGGCCGAAGTCATGGCCGACCCCGCCGTGCAGGGGCAGATTGCCAAGCTGGGTATCGTGCCGGTCCACCGTAGCGGAGCCGACTACAAGGCCTATCTGAAAGGGATCGAAACCGATCTGCTGCCCATTTTGGGCGAGACCGGCATGCTCAAGAAGCGCGGCTGAGCGCTGACTGTCATGAAAGGGACGCGTCTGGCCGCGACAGGCCTGCTGGTGCTTGGCCTGATCGGTCTATGGAAGGCGCTGGCGCTCGAGCGCTGGAGTTTTGAAGGACCTGGACCAGGCCTGTTCCCGAGTCTGGTGGCGCTGGTCTTCGTTGCGCTGGCCATTGCAGTCATCCTGCGACCAGGCAAGGAGGCCCGCGACCCCGAGGAAGCCATGGCAGCGGATGACGGGGCGGCGTCATCGACCGAGCAGGAAAGCGCCAGGGTCGCAACCCAGGCAGAGCAGCGCGAGGTGAAATCCACCTTCCGCTGGACCGCTGCAGCCCTGATCGCGCTGGCGATCGGCCCCCAGTTTGCCGGTTTTGCCGCAGCTGGTCGGTCGCGCTCAGCTATGGACTGATTGCCGCATTGATCGGGCTCGTCCTGTTTGGTGGACTGTTGCGCGTGGATCTGCCGGTGACAGCGCTTGATCGTACGGTCCTGGGCTGGGTCCGATAGAGCCCGGCGCCGATCCCATGCCCCTGCCGCCCCGCCTCACTGACTGAAAGACCGATTCATGGACGCCCTGCTCAGTGGTTTCGCCGTTGTTCTGACTCCGGACAACCTGCTCTACTGCTTCATCGGCGCCCTGCTTGGCACCATCGTCGGCATCCTTCCAGGCCTGGGCCCGCTCACCACCATCGCCATCCTGTTGCCGATCACGTTCAAGATGGACGTCACCTCGGCCATCATCATGCTCTCGGGGATCTATTACGGAGTGGCCTATGGGGGCACGGTCACCTCGGTGCTGATGCGCATTCCTGGCGAGGCCTCCTCGGTGGTCACCTGCCTCGATGGCTACGAGATGGCGCGCAAGGGGCGCGCGGGTGCGGCCCTGTTCATCGCCGGCGTCGGTTCGTTTGTTGCCGGCACACTGGGCGTCGTGGCCATCAGTTTTCTGTCGCCCCCGCTGTCCCAACTGGTGCTCGCATTCGGCCCTTCCGAGTACGCGATGATGATGCTCGCCGGACTTGCGATGGTCACCGTCATGGCGGGCGGATCACTCGGGCGGGCACTGCTGATGGCTGCCTTCGGCCTGTTGCTGGGTACGGTGGGCGCCGACCCCATGAACATGACCCCGCGTCTGACCTTCGGGCTGATGACCCTCGGCGATGGCATCAATCTGGTGCCTCTGGCCATTGGTCTGTTCGGAATATCCGAGGTGCTCTTCATGGCCCAGCAGCGGGAAAGCGACCTCAAGATGGTCACCCCACCGCGCGGACTGGCGGGGTTTCTGCCCACCCGGGAAGAGGCTCGCCGCTCGGTCGGGCCAATCGGGCGCGGGACGGTGCTGGGCTTTCTGGTGGGCCTGCTTCCCGGGGGCGGTGCGGTCATGGCCTCGTTTCTGTCCTATGGCGTGGAAAGGCGGCTCTCAAAGCATCCTGAAGAATTCGGCAAGGGTGCGGTCGAAGGTCTTGCCGGCCCCGAAGCCGCCAACAACGCTGGTACATCGGGGGCCTTCGTGCCCCTGCTCTGCATGGGCATTCCGGCCAATGCGATCACGGCTCTGCTGATCGGAGCCTTCATGATCCACGGCGTCACGCCCGGGCCCACCATCCTTGAACGACAACCCGAGGTGTTCTGGGGCGTGGTGGCCAGCATGTATGTCGGGAATCTGATGCTGCTGGCGCTCAACCTGCCTCTGATCGGCCTGTTCGTGAAGATTCTCCAGATTCCGCGGGCCATGCTTGCACCGATGATTCTGGTGGTCTGCCTGATCGGGGTGTATTCAAACAGCGGCAATCCGGATGATGTCGCTGTCGCGGTCATCTTCGGATTTGTTGGCTGGTTCCTGCGCAAGCACGGATTTGACCTGCGCATCGTGTGCCGCCGTGCTCGACGACATCCTGGGCATCGTGATCCTGGCGTATGTGCTGGGCCCGATCTTCGAGCGCTCTGTGCGTCAGGCCCTGGCCATCTCCGACGGTGACCCCGCCATCTTTCTGCATAGCCCGCTTTCAGGCGGCTTTGCGGTTGTTGCGGGCCTGGTGCTTCTGGCAGGTCTGTGGCCCAGACGGGCCCCTCAGAACTGATAAGCGATCCGCAACGCACCCCAGTGTCGGCCCTGCACCCGGATCGGTGCCGAGAGATCTTTCATCAGCGCGAACTGGCCACCCCCCATGTCGCGCCGATAGGTCTGCAACAGAAAGGGGCGCTCGTTACGCGCTGCGTTGAGGCCGGTGCGATCATCAAAAATGCGGCGGTTGCGACAATGCGCCGCGTTCCAGACGGCATCGTTGCCCTGGGGCTGAGAAAAACGCCGGTTGTGGGTGGGCAGATAGCCATTGCGATCCACCACCGCACAGAACACCACCCTGGACAGGGATTCCAGCACGGGCTCCTGCAGCGGCGGCAGAAGTCGGTCGGTCAGGGCCACAAACGAGGTGATGTACTGCACCGGGTCGCTCCCCGCCACCGGTCGGTAAGCCTCGTCGAACAGGGCGTTTAGTGAGATCTCGCCATCGGCAATCGCCTTCTCGAACAGTCTGGAGATCTGCGAGGCGAGCATGACACCGGTTTCGATGTAGGGGGTATCCACCGTGCGCACACCGCTGGAGGCTGTGCGCTCGATCAGCGACTCCGAAACCCCCAGGAGACTGCCTGCACGCGCCCTGGCATCGATCAGGGAATCGGCTGTCTGGGCAATGCCCGAAGCCAGATCACGCACCGCCTCGAGCACGCTGGCACAACCCTGAACATTCTGCTCGGCCGCTGCGGTGATCCGCTCAGCCGACACCTCGGCACGCCCAAGGGCCTGATGAAAGCGGCTGGCCTGCGAGGCATCTTCGGCAATCTCGGCTGCCAGGGCGTCGATACGCTGATCGAGTTGTCCTACCGTGCCGGCAATCAGCTTGGAGGAATGCTCCACCTTGGCGGCAAGATCCTTGACCGCATCGGCCACAACGCCAAATCCCCGCCCCGCGTCCCCGGCACGTCGCGCCTCCACGGACGCGTTGAAGGCGACCAGGCGGGTCTGCAGGGCAATGCGCGTAATGTCTGTTGCGGCATCCGCCACCTCACGCAGGGTCTCGACGACAGCGAGCACCCCTTCTCCCACCCCGCGAACCGCCAGCCTTGCCTCATGCAGGGCAGCACGATTGGTCAGCGCCGCCTGGGCGATGGACCGGTTGGCGGCATGAATGCCGTCCACCTGCTCGACCGCCGACGAACATTGCGCGCTCTGTCGCGCACCCGAAGCCGCCAGATCATCGACCAGCCCGTGGATTTCGGCGGCCTCGCGTCCGACGATGCCTGCCTGCTGAGCAATCGCGGTCATCTGGTCGAAGGCCAGCGCGCCGGGACTTCGATCAGACAGACTGGCATGATCCACACCGCGCTCGAGGTCTTCGATCGGCTCAAGTTCAATTCCGGGTTCCACATCCGAGGCGCGTTTGCCTCCCAACCAGCGCAACATCCGCTCACCAGTCCTTGAGCTTTGCGCGCAGACGCGATACCGCCTGAGTATGAATCTGGCACACGCGGGATTCGGTGACCCCCAGGACGGCGCCGATCTCCTTGAGGTTCATGTCGTGTTCGTAGTACATGCCCATGACCTGCTTCTCTCGCTCGGGCAGACCTTCGATTGCCGAAATCAGAGCGCCACGAAAGCGATCGCTACCCAAGACCCGCTCCGGATCTGCCTCCTCGTCGCCCGCATGCCGATCCAGAAAACTGTCTTCCGAATCGCCCCCGGTCAGTTCATCGAGATAGACCAGTTGCGCGCCATGGGCATCCCCCAGAAGGGACTGGTAATCCGACAGGCTGAGCCCCATTTCGGCTGCGACTTCAGACTCGCTGGCCGAACGCTTGAGCTTCTGCTCGATTGAATGAATGGCTGCATCGATGGTGCGCTGGTTCTTGCGAACAGAACGGGGCAGCCAGTCGCCGCCTCGAAGCTCGTCGATCATTGCCCCACGGATCCGCTGGGTGGCAAACGTCTCGAACTGAGCACCGTGCCCGGACTCGAACCGGGACAGCGCGTCCATGAGGCCGATCATGCCCGCCTGGATCAGGTCGTCGATATCCACATTCGAGGGCAGCCTGGACATCATCTGCGAGGCAAGCCGACGCACGAGCGGTGCGTACTGATTGACTGCAGCTGAACGATCGAGGGTGCCTCGAGCGGTATACATGCGTTCTCCGTCTTTCTCGGACCTTCAGTGAAGCGCCGCCGACCGACTCTCGACGACACGCTGTCCGGCCCAACGACTCAGCGCATCCGCAAGCGTCCGCCATTCCCCAGTCGCTGCAGCCCCTGGAGCAACACCGGCGTAGGACAGACGCAGCCCCAGAAATCGGGATGCCGCCTGTGCCAGACGCTGATGGGCGGTGAGTGCCTTGACGTGATCGCTGTCCCGGTCATAGAGAGTACACACCTCTGCCGGACTTCCCAAACC
>JBMSOD010000208.1:0-5330 GCA_049422085.1 Burkholderiaceae bacterium | reverse complement strand
GCGTTACTGGCTTCAATCCGAAGCGGATTTATTGTCGCGCGAAAGCACACCGGGCAGATCTCTCGCGCTGTGGAGCACACGCTCGATTCGTACCGTGCGGTCGATCAGTCGAAAGAAAATGACGTAGCGCCCCAAGGCCGCCATCCGTAGACCAGGTGCAAGATCTTCCCTGCTGACGTAGCCCATCGGCGAGGCAGCAATCCGTTGGCATTGCTCAATCAGCTTGCCGACAAATCGCCGCGCATTTTCACGGCTGTCCTTGGCGATGTAGTCGCCAATCTCCAGAAGGTCTTGCCGAGCCTTGGCAGAGAAGGTGACCTGGGTCATCGGTGACCTGGGTGATCACATCGATTGTTTTTTCCGTGCCCTGGGGGTGGGTGTTTGTTCCGTCTCGGCATAGCGCTCACGGAGTTCGGCAAACACGCTGTCAGCGGGGATCGCCGGGCCGCTATCGATGCCCTCCCGAATCGCAGTGCGCAGGTCAGCGTTCAGCCTTTCCAGCATGGCCGCGTAGACATGAGGGGGCAACAGATAGGCGGCGGGGCGGTTGTGATTGAGCACGGCCACGGGTTCCGACCCCGCCTGTTCAAGAACGGCAGACGGACTGCGCTTGAGTTCGGTGATGCTGACTGAGCGGGACGCAAGAACCTGTTCCATGGATCGCCTAATTTTCGTACTGAAATGAGTGCTTTATTGTGGTCCTTTGTGGGTACGGGAACAAGCGATTGCCCGCGCTGGACATTTCCACCCACCCCCGCCATAATCGCGGGTTCCTCGCCGTATGGATAGGCACTGTTCGATCAGCACAGTGCCTGCTCCCGCAACAGCCTGCGGCCAGGGGTGAATCCCCGAATTCCTTGAATCCAGGGCAACACCCTCGTCCATGAGGAAACTCATCCAGCACCTTGCAGCATCGGGCGCTGGTTTATCCGAACCTACTTTTCAAGGTTGAAAGGGAATCGATGCGTCATTACGAGATCGTCTTCATCGTTCACCCCGATCAGAGCGAGCAGGTGCCCGCCATGATCGATCGTTACAAAGCGCTGGTCGAAGGCCAGCAGGGCGTCATGCACCGGATCGAAGACTGGGGCCGCTTGCAGCTGGCCTATCCGATCCAGAAGGTTGCCAAGGCCCACTACGCCCTCATGAACATCGAGTGCAATCCGGCCACCCTGGCTGAGCTCGAGCATGCCTTCCGCTTCAATGATGCCGTTCTGCGTCATCTGGTGGTCAGCATGCCCAAGGCCGAGACCGGACAGTCGCCCATGCTCAAGCGCATCCAGCGCGAAGAGGCCCGCAAGGCGGTGGTTGGCACTGAAGGCCAGCCTGCTCCGGCGGTCTGAGCGACGAACGAAGGCCCCAAGAGATACACAGCGCCTCACACGGATTGAATCGCCTCACGCTGCACGCCCGAATCATCGAACTCGACGCCCTGCGTTACACCCCGGCCGGTATTGCGGTTCAGGGTCTGAAGCTGGAACACGAATCGATGCAACTCGAGGCAGGCATGGAGCGGCGGGTCAGGTTGGAACTGTCGGCATTTGCCGCAGGAGCCCAGGCCCTCAAGCTCAAAGGCATTCAGCCCGGCAGCCTGATCGCAGCGAGCGGATTTCTCGCACCGCGCAGGCAAGGCTCCAGGTCTCTGGTCTTTCACCTCACCGAATTGAACCCGATCGAATCAAAGGACTGATGACATGGCATTCATGCGTCGTGGCAGCAAGGACAAGAAACCCAAGCGTCCCGCCCAGAGCGCGCTCTTCAAGCGCAAGCGTTTTTGTCGCTTCACCGCCGAGAAGGTGGAGTGGATCGACTACAAGAACATTGATGTCCTGAAGGACTTCATCTCCGAGAACGGCAAGATCATTCCGGCGCGTCTGACCGGCACGCGTGCCCGCTATCAGCGTCAGTTGTCCGATGCCATCAAGCGCGCCCGTTTCCTGGCGCTGCTGCCCTTCACCGACAACCATTGATTCGCGAGAGCACTCCATGCAGATCATTCTTCTCGAAAAGGTCGTGAACCTGGGTGCGCTCGGTGATGTCGTGCGCGTCAAGGATGGTTACGCCCGCAACTTCCTGATCCCCCAGGGCAAGGCCCGTCGTGCCACCGATCTCGCACTCAAGGAGTTCGAGGCCCGTCGCGCCGAACTCGAAAAAGTGCAGGCCGACAAGCTGGCCGAAGCCCAAACCACCGGCGCCCGCATGGACGGTGTCACCGTGGCGATCAGCCAGAAGGCCGGTGTTGATGGCCGCCTGTTTGGCTCGGTCACCAACTTCGACATCGCTACGGCACTGAACAACCAGGGCTTTGCCTCGGTGGTCAAGGCCATGGTGCGTCTGCCCAATGGCCCGCTCAAGGCCATCGGCGAATACGACGTCACCGTGGCCCTGCATGCCGATGTGGTTGTGCCGGTCAAGGTCGCCGTCAGCCCCGAGGTCTGAAGCGGCCTGGGGCCGCGGGCTGGTTCGGGTCTGAAAGCGCTTCGCGCACAAGATCGAACCCGCCCTGGCGCTGCGGCGTCTGGCTCACCCAACCCCCGCCGTTGCGCGGGGGTTTTTCTTTGGATCAGGCCTGAGGTGGACCTGATCCGGTGCCAGGGGCGTTCCCGTCCGAGGCGCTTGCTTGACTGCGCACAAACGGCGGGTGCAGACCTCGGTCCATGATCGGGCGTGGGTTCGTTCTTGCAGATTGGTGAGTTGTCAGTGATCCCGTCATGGGCGGGCTTCCTGGTGTGTGCAGCGGGGGTTGCTCTGGCAGGGCTGCGCCTTGCATGGGTGGCCGATGCGCTTGCTGCGCGTCATGGTCTGCCGCGAAGTCTGGTGGGCATGGGACT
This sequence comes from Burkholderiaceae bacterium, assembly GCA_049422085.1. Lineage (GTDB taxonomy): Bacteria > Pseudomonadota > Gammaproteobacteria > Burkholderiales > Burkholderiaceae_E > UBA4615. The sequence goes on along the minus strand of JBMSOD010000208.1, from coordinate 2,499 downwards.
GGTGGGGGTGGTGACCTCCCTGCCCGAACTCACCACCGGAATCGCTGCGATGCTCGAAGACCTTCCTGATCTGGCGGTTGGCAGCGTGCTCGGCAGTCTCATCTTCAACATGGTGATCCTGCTCGTTCTGCTGATCAGCCTCAGGTTCAAGGGTGGCTCTGCAAGCGAGGCGATGCTGACGGTGCCGCCCGTGTCGCTGTCGGGGATCATCCTGATCAACCTCTGGGTGGTGCTGGTGCTTTTCTGGCCTGAGACCCATGCATGGAGCAAGGCGTGGCCAGTCCTGACCTTCCCGGGCCTGGTGATCCTCATGGGATGCTGCGGGGTGGTGGTGCTCGGAGGGCAAGGCGAGGCTCGCAATGAAGGGACTTCAGCAGAAATCGGCGAGGAAGACCCCGATGAGGCGCCGGCGGTGAGTACGCACGGTGCGCGAGAGCCCGCCGAGTGGGTGGTGTTTCAGGGGCTGGCTGCCTCGGTGAGCATTGTGGGTCTTGGCGCATGGCTTCCGCTCTGGGCCCAGCAGGTCGCAGCGCTCATGGGTTGGAGCAGCACCGCCATGGGCACCACCTTCGTGGCCATCACCACATCCCTGCCCGAGCTTGCAAGCACGCTGGGCGCGGTTCGTCTGGGGGCGATCGATCTCGCCGTGGGCAACCTGCTGGGCAGCAACCTGTTCAACCTCGCGATTCTTGCGCTAAACGACGGCATCCAGGCGCCTCCGGGACTGTGGGCCGTGATCGCCACCGAGCATCGATACAACGCCCTTGTTTCGCTGCTGATGCACGCGGGTCTGTGGGTTGCGCTCAGCCGGTCCGGGTCTTGCGCCAGGAGTCCTTGACGCGAATCTTGTTGCCCTGAAAGGTGAACAGGTCGCAGCCGTCCATTTCCAGCCGAGCGCCATCACTGGAACGGGTGCCGACAAAGGTCCATTCCGACACGCCTCGCGGCCCCGCCACAAAATGCCTGGCTCGCGTCCATTGCGCATCCGGAATGTCATGCCAGGCCTTCATGAAGCCTTCACGAACCGCCTCCCGACCCACATAGCGCGTGCCACTGACATCCGGGCCACTGGATGAATGGAAGATGCAGTCATCGGCCATGAAGGACATCAGCGTGTCGATGTCATGACGGCTCCAGGCCTGGGCAAAGGCCTCGAGCATCTCGACGCTGACCTCGGCCGGATGGCGGCTTCGACCGTGTCACAGGACTCGCCTCCAGGCATTGTGGACTGCACTAGCGTGACTTGCGAATGGCGATCGTAAAAGTGCGGCTTGCCCGGCACCAGATAACGCCTCACCCCTAGCCCTGCGGCCTCGGCGCCCTCGGCCAGCGCCCTCGTTCGTTCCGGAATGCCGGGCAGATCCTGCTCTCCAAAAAAGATCAGCGCGGGAGGCTGACCCCGTGCACCGTGCAGGTAGTAGCTCACATCTTCATCATCCATGCCTGCCGACAGGCCGATGATCGCCGCAGCCGGCATGCCCATGGCATAGGCGGCATACGCCGAGGCGAAACCGCCAGCAGAAAAACCGCCCATGGCAATGCGATGCGGGTCGATGTTCCAGCGAGAGGCCTGCGCCTGCACGAATCGGAATGCGTTCGCCACATCGGCAAACGCGCCCTCCACGCCGTTCAGGACTTCGTCCTGGGTTGCCGGCGCAAGCCCGAGCAGTCCGCGCACATAATCGATCCGACTGCGATGGACCACGGTGCGATTGCGTTTGATCGGCAGAGGCTGAGGGGCAGCCAGCTCCTGGGTCAACCGGTATCCCACCGAGAAGCAGACCAGACCCTGCGCCGCAAAGTGTTCGCAGTATTCGTGTACGGGCGTGTTGTGCGAACCGTCCTGCTCGAACTCGTCCTTGTCCTTGGATCCACGGTGATACGCCCCGCCATGCGACAGGATGAGTGCGGCACGAGGCGAGGCGGGGCCGGACACATCGGACTCTGCTGGAAAATAGGCATCGAGCAGGAGCGGACGAACGCGGGCCTGGGGGGTGCCGTAGCCGACCGTTGCTTCACCATAGGGAAGATCGCGTTCGATGCGGATGGTGTTCTTGGACATGATGGGAATCCGGGTTCAGTTGATAGTCGCGCCTGAGCTGCGCACAAGGTCGCCCCAGCCCTGCACATCCTTGCGGAACATGGCGCCCCACTGCTCGGCCGTGGTGGGAGGCTGCACCGGGAAGGCGCCCACCTCGAAGATGCGTGCCTTGACTTCAGGCAGGGTGATGATCTGGTTGACGACGCGATTGAGTTTGTCGACCACTTCGCGGGGCGTGCCTGCGGGTGCAAACATCGCGTGCCAGCCCACCAGTTCGAAGGGGATGCCCGATTCAATCAGCGTGGGGACATCGGGAAGGGCAGGAAGGCGCTGCGTGCCGTTCAATGCCAGCGCGCGCAGTTTGCCGGCCTTGACCTGAGGTGTCTGCGAAACCGCATCCAGGATGGCAAGGGTGAGCGAGCCTCCCTGCAGGTCGGTGGCCGCACCTCCGCCGGTAT
>JBMSOD010000207.1:0-5332 GCA_049422085.1 Burkholderiaceae bacterium | reverse complement strand
CGACCGGGTTCCTGTCGAAAGCGCAGGAACCCGGCCCCAGAGACTGTTACTGGGCCTACACTCGACCCCGATGTCAGAATCCCGCCACCCGCCGCTGAATCAGGAGCGCTCTGCGCAAAGGATGCCGCCGCATCCTGCTTCTACCGTCAGGAACACGGCCGAAGGCTCCACGCCACCCATTCCAGGCGCTGCGTTGCCTCGGGTGATGGCTGCGATCATTCTGAGCGCCATCTTCTGCTTTGTTCACCTGGCCTTAAGCCAGAGGCTGCCCCAGCCCTGGCCTCTATGGCCCGCCGCCGCAGTGGCGCTCGCCTTCGCATGGCGGTACGGACCGCTATGGACAATTCCCGCCGCCCTGGGTGCATTGCCGGTTGCCGTGCTTCAGGCAGCGGCCCCGCTGGACTTAGCCGCCCTTTTGCTTGGTGTCGTGATCGGCCCCGCTGTTGCCGTTTTTCTGCTGGAGCGACAGGAGCGCTGGCACCCGGCTCAGAGCGCCACTCAGGCCAGCTTGCGGTTCATGGGCATCACAACGCTTGTTGCTGCACCTGCCACAATGCTGAGCAGCGTCCTGCTCGGACGGGTGGCGACCGTAGGTCTCCCTGTATCCCGGCTGTCCGAGTTCCCCATTGGAATGCCGGCACTTGGTATGTGGGTGGCCGGCATGATGACCCTGCTGCTGGTGACTCCGGCCCTGCTCGCCTTGTTCGATCTCCGGCCACAGGGTGCTAGTCAGTCCCGATCTGATAGTGCTCGATGGTTCGATGTGCCTTGCGTGAGCATTTCGTTTGCCTTTGGCTTGCTCATCATCATGCTCGGGTTGTCCGGACAGCAGACGCTCGCGCGCATCGCACTGTTTGCGGTCTTTCCGATCATGATGTGGTCTGCGCTGCGCAACGAGGCTCGCAGTCATGCATTGACGCTATTGTTCGTCAGCCTGCCGAGTTTTGGCGCTGCCTACCATGGCATTCGCCAGCATGCGGACAGCACGGTCGCCCTTCTCGGGATGGGTGCAGCGCTGTGCATGCTCATGGTGTGCGCCCTGGGCTGCGCCATCATCGCTCAAGCTCTGGTTGCAGATCGTCAGCAAGCCCTTGACGCGTCAGTGCGACTCGGCCGGGAAGATGCGGATACAGGCCTGCTCAATGACCGGGGCTTCACTGATGAAATGCAATCAGTGTTGTCCCAGCCCGCCCGACCGGCACTGGGTCTGATTGCACTGCAGATAGGAAACCTGCAGGCATTGCGCGACTTGTGCGGGCCGATCGAGGCAGCAAGGATAGAGGCGCATATTGCTGCAACCATGAGGCAGCTGGTCGATGAGGGTGGTCCACAAACCGGTCGAATCGCGTCTCGCTGGACAGGCGATCGCTATCTGCTCATGGAACCGTCCAATGGTGTCGCTGAGCTGCGCGCGCTTGGAAGACAGCTCTACAGCAGGCTCGACGGCGAAAGCGGCAACGGTCCGCACGATCGGGTGAGTCTGCGTATCAGTGTCGGGGGCATCCTCGTTGAAACCGGAGCGCTGGTCCAGCCAGACGAATGTCTCGCCGCACTTGAAGACGCCATCGCGATCGCGGCCAGCGTTCATGATCCGCAACTCTTCGTCGAGCCTCTGTCTGCGTCAATGCTTGAGGCTCGCCGTGCCCAGCACGATCGAATCGAGCAACTCCGCGAAGCAATCCGTGACGAACGGATCGAGATCCATGCTCAGCCGGTCATCGATCCAGATGCTCCGCCGGGAATGCTCGCCTATGAGGTCCTCACACGGCTTCGCGACCGCGACGGCGCCTTGATTCAACCGCCGGAGTTCATGCCACTCGCTGTAAAAGCGCAATTGCTTGCAAAACTCGACCGTGCGGTCATCCACAGGGTCTTCGAATGGCTTGCTACCCATCCCGAAGCCCTTGCACGCACCTGGCGATGCGCAATCAATCTATCGGGTGCCTCGCTGGATGACCCGGGCCTGCCCGAGTTTGTCAGGTCCACTCGAGCCGAACACGATCTGGACGCAAGCAAGATTGTCTTCGAGATCACGGAGAGTTCGGCGATCCGTCATGCGGCAGCAGCGTCAAGGCTCGTCGATGAGCTGAAATCGGATGGATTCGGAATCGCTCTGGACGACTTCGGCACCGGACTTGCCACCTTTGAGTACCTCAAGCGTTTTCCGCTCGATTACCTCAAGATCGACGGCTCGTTTATCCGTAACCTTATGGAAGACACGCTGGACGAAGAGATTGTGCTGTCGACACTGCGGGTGGCCAACAAACTCAAACTGAGAGCCGTGGCAGAGCATGTGCACTCCGAAGAGGTCCATCAACGGCTCCGCGGCCTTGGAGTACGGTATCTACAGGGTGATCTGTTCGGGCGTGCCGCCCCGATCGAGTCGCTGTTCGACCCGGCATCCTCAGCAACCTCGAGCCTTCCAACGGACCGTGAGCAGCATCAGAGGACGGGGGCCATCGCCCCCCTTCCGGGCACTGACCTGAAACGGGCATCGCTTTAGGCCACCTGGCTTGAAAAGACGCCGTCTGGCGGCAAAGATCGACAGCTTGGCTGAACGCCCGGCCAGAGCTCGAGCGAGCGAATGATCATGGTGCATCCGTAATGCTCAGGATGCTCTGCATGAATGACACCCAAGCCCTGCTGGAACGCCCGACCTCGGACCTGCCTTCGGCGTCACAAAACGCATGGGTTCTTCCTTCGGGATTAAAACCCCATGCGGGCGGCGCGCCCTTCGGCATGCCGTCCAGACTGGAGCAAGGTCAGGCGTCGCAACGGAATGCGGGCGAAACGCATGGGCATTCGATGCTCTTTGCCGAGGCCTTCGAGCGTTGGCGCTGCGCCATGCTGCACTTACGCAAGGACGGCGGTGAGTCGGTTCGTCGCAGCATGCTCAAGGATGTCCTGCCGTGGATTGGCGAGCATCCGATTGGCACGCTCAGGCGCGAAGAGATTGCGTCGGTGCTGCATCGGATTGTTGAGCGGGGTTCCTCGCGTCAGGCCGGATGTGTTCTGGCCGACATCCGGCAGCTGCTGCGCTGGGCGCTTCGGGAAGGCCTGATTGACGACGATCCCAGCAGCGGTCTTCACAAGAATCACTATGCCGGGGATGGTCGCGTACGCAGCCGCGCGCTGTCGCTTGATGAAGTCGAAGAACTCGGGCGCAAGATGAATTCAGCCGGACTGGCAGCGCATATCCGCACAGCCATCTGGCTCATGCTGGCGACTGGCGTTCGAATTGGCGAAGTGGCGACTGCACGCTGGCAGGACATCAACCTGGATACGCGAACCTGGACGATCCCGGCCCATCTTCATCACAGCGGTCAGGCGCACACGGTTGCCCTGTCTGATTTTGCGGTCAGGCACTTGAGGAGTGCGACCGGGCACCGTCGCAGCCCTGTCTGGGTATTCCCGTCACGCGACGATAGCGAGCCGCTCTCGCCCAAGGCCTTGGGCAAGCAAATCCGCGACCGACAGCGTGGCACCCAGATCAGAGGGCGGTCAGCTGCGACCACCATGCTTCTTCTCAGTGGGGGGGCCTGGACCCCACTGGACCTGCGTCGTACCGTCGCAGTGTTGATGAGCCATCTGGGCATCGCACCGGCCGTGATCGCATCCTGCCTGGACCAGAACATCCGCGGGTTGACACCGCAGGACAGTGTCATGACGAATGACTCTGCAGAGAGCCGAGATGCCTTTACCCGCCTTGGCCGTTATCTTGAAAAGCTTGAGATGTCCGCATCGGCACCGCAACGTCTAGCTGCCTGAAAGGATCTGAGCGCACCTCCGATTGTCGGAGATCTGACTCGGGGCAGACCAGGCAGGCCGCCCCGGGTCGGCGCTCATCAGCCCTTGCAGTCGAGACGAGCCCCAGGGCAGGGATACTCCACCGGAGCCGATGGCGTCGCACTCTGGAGTCCCGCGCAGGCACTAAGCAGTGCGGACAATACTACCGAGATCAGGATCGAGCGTTTCACGAGACAGTCCTCCAGGACAGCCGGGCAGGGCCAGGCAGGGGCGCAACCAGCCGGGTTGCGGGTTCGGATGGCCCTCGACTCGATGGCACGGATCCAGTTCTAAGAACCGAGTGCACACGAGCAGACCACGAGCGAACAAGGGCACATTCCATGCCCACCTGAGCGCTGCGATGGTTCAGTGCATGCAGCCGCCCCTGGTGATGGGCTCGGCGCTGGCGCCGGGCGCAGCGTTCCCGCGAGATCGGATGCCCTGAAAACACAAAGGCCTGGATCCTCGTGAGATCCAGGCCTCGATGCCTTGCTTTTGAATGGTCGGGACGGCGGGATTTGAACTCGCGACCCCCTGCACCCCATGCAGGTGCGCTACCAGGCTGCGCTACGCCCCGAAAGACCGCAGAGTATAGCAGACCTGCTGCGCTTCAGACCTCCAACAGCAGTAAGACTCGCTCCAGTTCATGCCGAAGATCGTTCATGCAGTTGAGCTCGGCGGGCAGATCCGGGTTTGCAACGTTCGCAGAAAAAAAATGAGCGTCAGTCATCTGGCCAGCGAGGCTTGAACTTGTACCTGTTGCCTCAAGTGCGGACGCTGTGTCGCGTCGACGTGGACCTGCAGACGACGCGTCGCCAAGTCGATTGCGAGCGCCACTGATGGTGAAGCCCTGCTGATAGAGCAGCTCCCTGATCCTGCGGACCAGAAGCACCTCGTGATGCTGGTAGTAGCGCCGATTGCCCCTGCGTTTCATGGGACGCAGCTGGGTGAACTCCTGCTCCCAGTAGCGCAGGACATGCGGTTTGACACCACACAATTCGCTCACCTCACCGATGGTGAAATAGCGCTTTGCAGGAATCGGGGGAAGCTCGGCCGCTGGCCCATCCAGCGCCGCTGAGCGCGCCGGCTCGGCACCGCCGCGGCTTTGCTCCGATCCGCTCATTCGGATGCGGCTCCGTCGATCTGGCTCTTGAGCTTCTGACTGGCGTGGAAAGTGACGACGCGACGGGCCGAGATCGGAATGGCTTCACCGGTCTTGGGATTGCGACCGGGGCGTTCTGGTTTGTCCCTGAGCTGGAAATTACCGAAACCCGAGAGCTTGACGCTTTCCCCGCGCTCGAGCGCAGCGCGGATCTCATCGAAGAAAGTGTCAACCATATCCTTGGATTCACGCTTGTTCAGGCCGACTCGCTCGAAAAGCATTTCTGCGAGTTCAGCCTTGGTCAGGGTGAAGCCTCGATCCGGGGGGTCGACGCCTTCGAGTTCGAATTCGAGATCGCGCAGCGCACCGCGGGACTCATGCGCCCTTGAGCGCAATTCGGGGTCGTTGGGAGACATGTTGAAAGGCGTTCGAAAAGGACGGCGG
>JBMSOD010000206.1:0-5340 GCA_049422085.1 Burkholderiaceae bacterium | reverse complement strand
TGCTCTCGAGAGCGGGCGGCTCCACCATGCCTACCTGTTTACGGGTACCCGGGGTGTTGGCAAGACCACGGTGTCGCGCATCCTGGCCCGCGCCCTCAATTGCGAGCAGGGTCCGACGCCAAGACCCTGCGGCCAGTGTGCGGCATGCACAGCGATTGACCAGGGACGCTTCCCGGACTATCTCGAACTCGACGCCGCCTCGAATCGCGGCGTTGACGAAATGACCCAACTGCTCGAGCAGGTGGTCTACGCACCGGTGGCTGGGCGCACCAAGGTCTACATGATCGACGAGGTGCATATGCTCACCGGGCATGCCTTCAACGCCATGCTCAAGACGCTTGAGGAGCCGCCCGGTCATGTGGTGTTCATTCTGGCCACCACGGATCCTCGCAAGGTGCCGGTCACGGTGTTGTCCCGCTGCCTGCAGTTCAACCTGAAGAATCTGCCTCCGGCGCTGATCGCCGGACATCTTGCGCAAGTCCTGCAGACCGAAGGCATTCCCGCGGAGTCGGCAGCCCTCCATCGCATCGGACGGGCGGCGGCGGGCAGCATGCGCGATGCGCTGTCGCTCCTCGAGCAGGCCATCGCACATGGTGGTGGCCAGGTCTCTGACGACAGTGTCCGACAGATGCTCGGTGCTGTGGACCGGCGCGATCTCGATCGACTGCTGCAGGCCCTGCATGAGGGTGACGGCCGCACCCTGATCGCCGTAGCCGACGACATGCAGTCCGCCAATGCGCCCTTCGGGCGTGCTCTGCAGGAATTTGCGGGCTGGCTTCAGCGCATTGCGGTGACCCAGGTGGGCGTGCTTCCCGATGAGGCGTTCGAGGCCGAGTCGGCGCAGCGGTGGTCTTCGCTCATTGCGGCCGAAGACCTTCAGGCCTGGTATCAGATTGCGATTCATGGCGCCCGAGATCTGCCGCTGGCGCCCGATGAACATGCCGGGTTCTGCATGACCCTGGTTCGCATGCTGGCGTTTCGTGCCGATGCCCCGGCCCGGCCGTCGCCGGAGCAGCCTGTGTCCGCCCGGCCCCATCCCCCCGCCTTGGTTCGGGAAGCGCCCGCCCCGACGCTTGCGGTAGCGCCTCGCGCTGCAGCGCCGGCGGCGCCTTCGACAACGCCCACGGCGCCTTCGACAACGCCCACGGCGCCTTCGATCACCTCGACGCCCCCTTCGACAACATCGGTACCCCCTGCGACCGCCGGGAATTCAAGATCCTTCGATGGCGACTGGCCCGCACTTGCCCGCACGGTCACTGCCAGTCTGCCCCGCGCCGGACTGATCGGACAGTTCATGGCGCAAAGCGAATTGCTCGAGGCACGGGGGCTGAATTTTCGCGTCCGGGTTCCGGTCAAGCCGCTTGCCGAGCCTGGCCTGCTGGGCAAGGTGCGCGAGGCGCTCATGCGGCACTTTGGAGCGCCGGTTCAGATCCAGGTCGAGGTCGGTGCCGTACAGGGCACCACCGCAGCGGCCGTGCGCAACCAGGAGCAGGCCCAGGCTCATGCCCAGGCCCGGGCTGATATCGAAAGCGATACCTTCGTCCAGTCCCTGATCGAGGGCTTCGAGGGTACGATCCTGCCCGGCTCGATCGAGCCTGTGCCCCCCGATCCCTCCGGAGAACCCCGACCATGATGAAAAACCAGCTGGCCGGCCTGATGAAGCAGGCCCAGGCAATGCAGGACAACCTCAAGAAAACCCAGGAGCAGCTCGCGTCGATCGAGGTCGAAGGGCAGTCGGGTGCGGGTCTGGTCAAGGTGGTCGTCACCTGCCGCAACCAGGTCAAGCGCGTCACCATCGACCCGAGTGTGATGGGCGACGACAAGGAGATGCTCGAGGATCTGGTCACCGCGGCGATGAACGATGCTCTGAGGCGCGCCGAGCAGACGGCCTCCGAGAGGATGTCATCGGTCACGTCAGGGCTGCCGCTGCCTCCGGGCTTCAAGCTGCCGTTTTGAGCCTTTGAGGGGTCATGTCCACTGGTGAACGGCCTCAATCCACGGCCTTCGATGCACTGGTCAACGCGCTCCGGCGCCTGCCAGGCGTGGGCCCACGGACCGCACAGCGCTATGCCTATCACCTGCTTCAGCAGGACCGGGACGCTGCCGAATCGATCGCCAGCGCCCTGATCGCTGCGACGGTCCGGGTCCGGCACTGCACGCGCTGCAATACCTTCACCGAGCATGAGGTATGCGAGGTTTGTGCATCCCCGCATCGGGATCCCGCGCTGCTGTGTGTGGTCGAAACACCCGCCGACCTTCTTACAGTCGAGCAGACCCTGGCTTTCGGCGGGCTCTACTTCGTGTTGATGGGGCGGCTCTCTCCGCTCGACGGGATCGGGCCTGCGGAGATTCACTTCGAGCAGCTGCTTGCGCGTGCCACCGACGGTGTGGTGAGCGAGGTGGTGCTCGCCACCAATTTCACCCAGGAAGGTGAGGCAACGGCGCACTATCTGGGCGAGATGATGCGGGCACGCGGGCTGCGTGTGTCCAGGTTGGCCCGCGGGGTGCCGGTGGGGGGCGAGCTCGAATATGTCGACGCTGCCACGGTCGCCCAGGCCATGCGCGATCGCCGCACCGTGGGCTGAGACAGTTCTGAGCAAAGGAGTTGACGATGAAATTCACCACCGCCTACTGGATTCTTCTGGTCTCGTTCTTTCTTCCGGTGCTGTGCGCCGGTATCGCCAAGGCGGGCCGCAAGGACTACGACAATGCCAATCCACGCTCCTGGGAGGGGTCGCTTCAGGGCCACCGACAGCGTGCAATAGCGGCAATGAACAATTCCTTTGAAGCGCTGCCTTTTTTCGCTACCGCCGTGGTCGTTGCGCACCAGACCGGCGCTGTCCAGGGCAGGCTCGATCTGCTTGCGGCCGTGTGGCTTGCACTGAGGCTGGTCTACATCGGCCTTTACGTCGCCAACCTTGCGGGCCTGCGATCGCTGGTCTGGATGGCAGGGGTGGTTGTGACCGTCTGGATCTTCGTGCTTGGGGCCTGAGCCTGGAGCGTCAGGATGGACCTCATCACGCTGCTTGGGCTGCTGGTTTTCCTGGGGGTTGGATTCGGCGGGGGCTGGTTATGGCATGCCAGCCGCAGGCGAGGGGCCGAGGTGCCCAGGGCGCTCACGATTCGGGGATCCATTGACGAGCTTCGTGCGATCGGAGAACTGTCGGTGTTCCGCGCGGCCAGCAAGGACCTGATCGCGCACAGCGACCATACCTTCGGCGAGTTTGGCCGCAAATACCTGTCCTGGGCGTTCACGCGGAAAAAGCTTGCGATGGTGTTCGAGTTCGAGATGGACTTCCGCTACGACCTGCGCAGCGAAGCCTTTCGGGTGAGGGCCAGTCATGCCCTGGCGGATTCCGGTCCGGCTGAGATGCCGGGGGGCGGGTCGGTGGCCTTGATCGACATGCCGCCTTGTCGGGTCGAGGTCTCGATCAAGGATCTCGCGTTTTATGACGAACAGCGCTCACGACTGCTGCCATGGTTGCTTCCCGATTTGCTGCAGGGCTTCTTTGATGGCCGTTTCTCGGAAGATGACAAGAACCAGCTGATCGCTGCAGCCCGTGCTCATGCCATGGCCCAGGCTCAGACACTGGCCGAACGCTACCGGGATCAGGTTGAACGATCGGCCTACTCAACGCTCTCCATGCTGGTCAGACCATTGGGCTATGCGCAGGTCGAGATCCGTTTCGCCGCGAATCAGGAACTCGCCACACTCACCCTGGCCGAGACCAAGGCGGAGGGTGCGATGCCGGCCCCCCGGCCGGTTGCAGACAAGGTGCCCGTGGCTCACCCGCCTCATGACCCCGGTCTGGGGGTGTGATCGATACGGCGCCACGCCGCGCCCGAGTCGGCCGCAGCAGGCGCAGGTCGGGCAATGACCTGTCCCCGGTGTTACAATTCGAAGGTTTAGCTGCTGCGGCCTGACATCCCCTTCAGGCGCGGCGGGTCTGACCGACCAGGAGCGTCTCCTTGCTTCCCCAACTTCCTCCCGCCATCCTCGCGCTTGCCGATGGCACGATCTTTCGCGGCCATTCGATCGGGGCTGCTGGCCAGACCACCGGTGAAGTGGTCTTCAACACCGCGCTGACCGGGTACCAGGAAATTCTGACCGACCCGAGTTACTGCCGACAGATCGTCACGCTGACCTACCCCCATATCGGCAATGTCGGTGTCAATGCCGACGATGAAGAAGCCGCCGGTATTCACGCTGCCGGTCTGGTGATCCGCGATCTGCCGCTGCTGGCCTCGAACTTCCGGCGCGAGAAAGACCTGACCCGGTATCTTGCCGATGCAGGGGTGCCCGGAATCGCCGGCATCGATACCCGAAGACTGACCCGCATCCTGCGCGAAAAAGGCGCCCAGGCGGGTTGCCTGATGGCCGGCGCTGCTGCGGGCGAAGCCCTCGATGAGGCTGGAGCACTGGCCGCGGCACGAGGGTTTGCCGGGCTGGCAGGGATGGACCTGGCTCAGGTGGTCTCGGTCAAGTCACCCTACGAATGGCGTGCCGGCAGCTGGCGCCTGGGCGAAGGCCATCCGGCCGATGCACCCGCGGCGGCATCGCGCCGGTTCAAGGTGGTGGCCTTCGATTTCGGGGTCAAGCGCAACATCCTGCGCATGCTGGCCGATCGCGGATGCGAACTCACCGTGGTGCCTGCGCGGACCTCGGCTGCCGAAGTGCGTGCACTCAAGCCGCAAGGCGTGTTTCTCTCCAACGGCCCGGGAGATCCGGAGCCCTGCGATTACGCGATTGCGGCGGCTCGCGACCTGATCGAACAAGGCATGCCCACCTTTGGCATCTGCCTGGGTCACCAGATCATGGGTCTGGCCTCGGGGGCCCGCACCCTCAAGATGAAGTTCGGTCATCACGGCGCCAACCATCCGGTCAAGGATCTCGAGACCGGGCAGGTGCTGATCACCAGCCAGAACCATGGTTTTGCGGTCGATCCTGCAAGCCTGCCCGCCAACCTCAAGGTCACGCACGTCTCCTTGTTTGATGGCTCGATCCAGGGACTGGCCCGCACCGACCGTCCGGCCTTCTGCTTTCAGGGGCATCCCGAAGCCAGCCCCGGCCCCCACGACATTGCCTACCTCTTTGACCGCTTCACCGCCCTGATGGCGAAGGCGGCCTGACCCATGCCCAAGCGTACCGACCTCAAAAGCATTCTCATCATCGGCGCGGGCCCGATCGTCATCGGCCAGGCCTGCGAGTTTGATTACTCCGGGGCGCAGGCCTGCAAGGCGCTGCGCGAGGAGGGCTATCGCGTCATCCTGGTCAACAGCAATCCGGCCACGATCATGACCGACCCCGAGACGGCCGATGTGCCCTATATCGAGCCGATC
>JBMSOD010000205.1:0-5398 GCA_049422085.1 Burkholderiaceae bacterium | reverse complement strand
CCTCAAAGCCTGCGCGCTCGCGGGTCAAACCACCCGGGCCCAGGGCCGAGACGCGGCGCTTGTGCGTGATCTCGGACAGGGGGTTGGTCTGGTCCATGAACTGCGACAGCTGCGAGGAGCCGAAGAATTCACGGATGGCCGCGCTGATCGGCTTGCTGTTGATCAGATCGTGCGGCATGAGGTTTTCGGTCTCGGCCTGACCGAGGCGCTCCTTGACCGCACGCTCGACCCGCACCAGGCCGGCACGGAACTGGTTTTCAGCCAGTTCGCCCACGCAGCGCACCCGGCGGTTGCCGAGGTGGTCGATGTCATCGACTTCGCCCTTGCCGTTGCGCAGATCGACCAGGATCTTGATGACCGAGAGGATGTCCTCATCGGTGAGGGTCATGGGGCCGGTCAGTTCGTCACGGCCCACACGACGGTTGAACTTCATGCGGCCGACCTTGGACAGGTCGTAGGCATCGGCGTTGTAGAAGAGCCGGTTGAAGAGGGCTTCGACCGCCTCTTCGGTCGGCGGCTCGCCGGGACGCATCATGCGATAGATGGCGATGCGGGCAGCGGCCTGGTCGGCGGTGTCATCGATGCGCAGGGTCTGCGAGATGAAGGGGCCGCGATCAAGTTCGTTGGTGAAGAGGGTGCGGAAGTCGGCGACTGCGGCGGTGCGCAGACGGGCCAGCAGGTCCTCGGTGATCTCGTCATTGGCGCGGGCAACGATCTCGCCGGTCTCGGAATCGACCAGGTTGTTGGCCAGCATGCGGCCCACCAGGAAGTCTTCGGGCACCGAGATGCGCTTGAGGCCGGCAGCCTCGATCTCGCGGATGTGCTTGGCGTTGATGCGCTTGTCCTTGGCGACAATCACCTTGCCTTCACGGTCGGCGATGTCGAAGCGGGCGATCTCGCCGCGCAGGCGGTCGGGCACCAGTTCCATGAGGGCGCCCTCGGGCATCAGCTGGAAATGGTCGCTGTCGAAGAAGTGCGCCAGGATCTGCTCGGGGGTGAGCCCGATGGACTTGAGCAGGATGGTGACCGGCATCTTGCGACGGCGGTCGACACGGAAGTAGAGGATGTCCTTGGGATCGAACTCGAAGTCGAGCCAGGAGCCACGGTAGGGAATGATGCGGGCCGAAAAGAGCAGCTTGCCTGAGCTGTGGGTCTTGCCACGATCGTGCTCAAAGAACACGCCCGGCGAACGGTGCAGCTGCGAGACGATGACCCGCTCGGTGCCGTTGACGATGAACGAGCCATTGGTGGTCATGAGCGGAATCTCGCCCATGTAGACCTCCTGCTCCTTGACCTCCTTGACGGTGGGCTTGGTCGCCTCACGATCCATGATCACCAGGCGCACGCGGGCACGCAAGGGTGCGCAGAAGGTCAGGCCTCGCTGCTGGCATTCGACAACATCGAAGACCGGATGGCCGAGCGCGTAATTGACGAACTCGAGCCGGGCCATCTGGTTATGCGACACGATCGGGAAGATCGAGGTGAATGCAGCCTGCAGACCTTCGTCCTGGCGCTGCTCGACCGTGCGGTCGGTTTGCAGGAACTGGTTATAGGAGGCCAGCTGGGTCGACAGCAGATAGGGCACATCCTGAACCACCCGCCGCTTGGCGAAGGATTTGCGAATGCGCTTTTTCTCGGTAAATGAGTACGCGTGGGCCATGAGCACTCCGGTCAGGCGTCTTGCAGGGATCGGGATGCGCATCCGGGGCAGAAGCGGCCCTGGGTGCGCAGCGCGAGCCCCGCTGGAATGAACAAAACGCGAGTGCCCGGCACCGCCCTGTCTTCAGGACGGTGGCCGGGATCTCGCGGCGTCAGAACCAACGGTGGGCGTCGGTGCGAGGGATTACTTGACCTCGACCTTGGCGCCGGCGTCCTCGAGCTGCTTCTTGAGGGCCTCGGCGTCGGCCTTGGGAATGCCTTCCTTGACCGCCTTGGGCGCGCCGTCGACCAGGTCCTTGGCTTCTTTGAGGCCCAGGCCGGTGGCCGCACGCACCACCTTGATCACCTCGACCTTCTTCTCGCCAGCGGCAAGCAGGTTCACGGTGAATTCGGTTTTTTCTTCAGCAGCCGGGGCAGCGGCGGCGCCACCAGCGGCCGGGGCGGCCACGGCGACAGCAGCGGCAGCAGCCGACACGCCGAATTTTTCTTCCATGTCCTTGATCAGCTCGGAGAGCTCGAGCACGGTCATGCCGGCGATTGCGTCGAGGATTTCAGTCTTGCTCAGTGCCATGATGATGATTCCAGTCAGTTGATACGGATGTCAGAGGGATCCGGAAAAGGGGAGTGCCGAAGGGCCGGACGCTTACGCGCCCGCCTTTTCGCGCTCGTCGCGCACCGCAGCCACGGTGCGCACAAAACGCGCCGGGACTTCGTTGAGCGTCTGCACGAACTTCGCAACGGGTGCCTGCATGGTGCCCATGAGTTGTGCCAGAAGAGCCTCGCGGCTGGGCATGGTGGCAAGTGCCTTGACGCCGGCGGTGTCGATCACCTTGTTCGGCATGGCACCGGCCTTCAGGACCAGCTTGTCGTTGCCCTTGGCAAAATCAGAGAGCACCTTGGCGCATTGCACGGGATCTGCAGACATGCCGTAGATGAGCGGGCCGACCAGGTGGTCGGACAACCCTTCGAACGGCGTGCCGGCGACCGCACGACGCGCCAGCGTGTTCTTCAGAACACGCAGGTACACGCCCGATTCACGGGCCTGCTTGCGCAGGTTCGTGATCGCGCCCACTTCCAGCCCACGGTATTCGGCGACGATGATGGCCTGTGCAGACGCGACCTGCGCGCCGACTTCGGCAACCACTGCCTCCTTTTCTCCACGATTGAGAGCCACGGTCTTTTTGCTCCTGCTACCAAGAAATGTCGACTGCACGGGGCAGCCAACCGGTTACGGCGACCAATCGTGGCCTGCTGTCACATCCGGCGAAATGCGCGGGGCACTTCGTCTGAATACTCGGCAAACCGCTCCGGGACCGCCATCTGCGCTGGGCGCTTTCGCGTTTAAGACCCTGAGGCCGAAGCCCTGGATCCCCTGCGGTCTTTGACAACCTGCCCGCCTTGCGACGGGCAGCCCAAAGTTCCTTTGTGCGTGCGATCAGGCCGCGGGGGCCAGAACGCTCGCGGGTTCAACCTTGACGCCGATGCCCATGGTGCTCGACAGGGCCACCTTGCGCAGGTAGACGCCTTTGGAGCTGGACGGCTTGGCGCGGTTGAGGGCTTCGATCAGGGCCGACAGGTTGGCCTGAAGCGCTGCCGGCTCGAACGAAGCGCGTCCGATGGTGGCGTGAATGATGCCGGCCTTGTCGGTCCGGTACTGGACCTGGCCCGCCTTGGCGTTCTTGACGGCGGTGACCACGTCGGGGGTGACCGTGCCGACCTTGGGGTTGGGCATCAGGCCACGCGGACCGAGGATCTGGCCCAGGGCACCCACCACACGCATGGCGTCGGGCGAGGCGATCACGATGTCGAAGTCGAGCTGGCCGGCCTTGACCTTCTCGGCAAGATCTTCCATGCCGACAATGTCGGCACCTGCGGCACGGGCCTCGTCAGCCTTGGCACCCTGGGTGAAGACCGCCACACGCACCGACTTGCCGGTGCCCGAGGGCAGGACCACCGAGCCGCGAACGACCTGGTCGGACTTCTTGGCATCGACGCCGAGCTGCACGGCCACGTCGATGGATTCGTCGAACTTGGCGACGGCGCACTCCTTGACGAGCGCGACGGCATCCGCCACCGGATAGAGTTTGCGCGAATCGACCTTGGCGCGAATGGCCTTGGCGCGCTTGGATGTTGCTGCCATTTACAGACCCTCCACCGTGATGCCCATGCTGCGGGCCGAGCCGGCAATGGTGCGCACCGCGGCGTCAAGGTCAGCCGCCGTGAGGTCGGGCATCTTGAGCTTGGCGATGTCTTCAGCCTGAGCACGGGTGATCTTGCCCACCTTGTCGGTGTGCGGGACCTTGGAACCCTTGTCGATCTTGGCCGCCTTCTTGAGCAGGATGGACGCGGGCGGCGTCTTCATCACGAAGGTGAAGCTCTTGTCGGCAAAGGCAGTGATCACCACGGGAATGGGCAGGCCCGGCTCCACGCCCTGAGTCTGGGCATTGAAGGCCTTGCAGAATTCCATGATGTTCAGGCCGCGCTGACCGAGAGCGGGACCGATGGGGGGCGAAGGATTCGCCTTGCCTGCAGGAACCTGCAGTTTGATGAAACCGATGATCTTCTTGGCCATGGCTGGCGCATTGCTCCGTAAGTTGAGTGCTGACGCCGGTTCGGGAGATTCCGGACCCACACGCCGGCGGGCCCTGCAACCTTCTTACTGCGGCTCCTCGTGGCATGGGCCGTGGCGTTTCCGCCCTGGCCGGTGCCCGCCTTTCGGCGGACAGGGACGCATGCCGCGCCCGGAATCAGAGTTTTTCGACCTGACCAAACTCCAGCTCGACCGGGGTCGCCCGACCGAAAATCGTGACCGAGACGCGCAGGCGGCTCTTTTCGTAGTTGACTTCTTCGACGTTGCCATTGAAGTCGGTGAAGGGGCCCTCCTTGACGCGGACCATCTCACCCACCTCGAACAGGGTCTTGGGCCGAGGCTTCTCGACCCCCTCCTGCATCTGGCTCATGATCTTGTCGACCTCCTTTTCGGAGATCGGCGTGGGCCGATTGCCCGAGCCCCCGACGAAACCCGTGACCTTGCTGGTGTTCTTCACCAGGTGCCAGGTGTCGTCGTTCATGTCCATCTCGACCAGAACGTAGCCCGGGAAGAACCGACGCTCGGAAATCGTGCGCTGGCCGTTCTTCATCTCGACGACCTCTTCGGTGGGCACCAGGATCTTGCCGAAATGGTCCTGCATGCCCGCGCGCTCGACCCGATCCTGCAGGGCACGAGCCACGCTTTTTTCCATGCCGGAGTAGGCATGCACCACATACCAGCGCTTGGTCATTACTGCCGCCATCCGAGAATCAGACCGTAGAGGAGCCACTCGAGGCTTTTGTCGACGATCCAGAGAAAGACCGCCATGACCACCACGAAGGCGAACACATAGGCGGTGACCATCCAGGTTTCCTTGCGCTCGGGCCAGACCACCCGACGTGTTTCGGACCAGGAGTCACGCGCAAAACCGATGAAACGGCGACCGGGGGCCGAATACCAGCCCACCGCCAGACCCACTGCCAGACCCGCGATGATGGATGCCAGGCGCAGCACAAAAGGCTGCTTCGCCAGCAGGTAGTAGCCGACAATGCCGGCCACAACAGCGACCACCGCGATCACGACCTTGGCGCGATCGGCGGGGCTGCTGACGGTTTCAACGGTTTGGTTGGACATGGTGGATGCTGGCAGGGGCAGAGGGAATCGAACCCCCAACCTGCGGTTTTGGAGACCGCCGCTCTGCCAATTGAG
>JBMSOD010000204.1:0-5444 GCA_049422085.1 Burkholderiaceae bacterium | reverse complement strand
CAGGCAAGCTGGCCCGCCATGCCACTGAACTCCTCAGCCTGCTCGCCGAGCACGATCTCTGAAAGAGGGCTCTCCGACGAGAGTCCGCGGATTCTGTCCAGGCTCGCCAGCCCAGGCCCGACAAGGGGATCGCTGAAGTGCGGTAAATTCAGGGGCTGCGCAATCCGCTGCGCAAACCGAATTCATCCCTGCACGAGGCAACACACGATGGACTTGAACTATTCCCCCGAGGAACTCGCCTTCAGAGACGAAGTGCGTTCCTGGCTTGCCGCCAACCTGCCGGCCGACCTGCGCGAAAAGGGCGAGGATGGTGAGGCCTATACCAAGGAAGAGCTCCTGCGCTGGCACAAGATCCTGGCCAAGAAGGGCTGGGTTGCACCCGCCTGGCCGCAGGAATGGGGTGGTCCGGGCTGGGATGTCACCCAGCGCTACATCTTTGAAGAAGAATGCGGCCTTGCAGGCACGCCTCCCATCGTGCCCTTTGGCGTGACCATGTGCGCGCAGGTGCTGCTCAAGTTCGGCACCGAAGAACAAAAGAAGCGCTACCTGCCCCGCATCTACAACGGCGATGATTTCTGGGTGCAGGGCTACTCCGAACCCGGCTCGGGGTCCGACCTGGCCTCCCTCAAGACCCGCGCAGAGCGCAAGGGTGACAAGTACGTGGTCAATGGCCAGAAGATCTGGACCACGCTGGGTCATCACGGCGACTGGATCTTCTGCCTGGTGCGAACCAACCCCGAGGCCCGTATCCGCCAGGAAGGCATCAGCTTCCTGCTGATCGACATGAAAACCCCGGGCATCACCGTGCGTCCGCTCATCCTGATGGATGGCGGTCATGAGGTGAATGAGGTGTTCTTCGAGAATGTCGAAGTGCCTGCCGAAAACCTGGTCTTCAAGGAAAACGAAGGCTGGACGGTGGCCAAGTATCTGCTCGGGCATGAGCGTCTGAACACTGGCCGGATCGGCGGCTCCAAGCGCGCTCTGGCCGAGGTCAAGGCCTTTGCGGCCAAGCAGACCGATGGACGCGGTGGTCGCCTGATCGACGATCCCCGGTTCCGTGATCGCCTGTCGCGGGTCGAGGTCGAGCTCATGGCGCTCGAGATCACCAACCTGCGCTTCCTCGACCAGATGCGCCGCACCGGCAAGCCGCCCGGTGCCGATGTCTCCATGCTGAAGATCCGCGGCACCGAGATCCAGCAGGCGCTCACCGAACTCATGATGCAGGCGGCGGGTCCGCTGGCGGCGCCTTTCAAGGCCACCGGCGAGGCCAAGGCGGCAGCCTTCGACAGTGGCGTGGCCGGGCTGGCCCCGCGTTATGCCAACTACCGCAAGACCAGCATCTACGCCGGCTCCAACGAAATCCAGCGCAACATCATTGCGAAGGCATCGCTGGGCCTTTGAGCTTCAAGCGCCGATCCTGAATCCCGGGCCTGGAAGCCCGGGACATCGACTCTGAGCCGGATGCACTGACTACTTTCCTTTATCCAAGATGAATTTCGAACTCAACGAAGAACAGCGCCAGCTTGCCGAGTCGGTGGGCCGCTACCTCAACGACCATCACGACTTCGAGTCGCGCAAGAAGATCCTGAACTCGGCCACAGGCTCCAGTGCCGAACTCTGGAAGCAGCTTGCCGAATTCGGCGTGCTCTCGATTCCCTTTTCCGAGGCCGCTGGTGGCTTTGGCGGAGGCACGATCGATCTGATGGGCTCCATGAACGCCATCGGTGCTGCCCTGGTGGTCGAGCCAGTCCTGGCCACCCTGCTGGCCGGACGCATCATCGACCGCGCAGGTGCTGCAGCCCAGCAGGCCGAGTTGCTCGGGCCGGTGATCGAGGGCTCGCGCAAGCTGGCCTTTGCCCACACCGAAGACGGCGCCCGATACAGCCTGTCCCATGTGAGCACCACCGCGGTACGCACGGCCGAGGGCTGGCAGATCGACGGCCTCAAACGCGTGGTGCATGGCGCACCGCTGGCCGATCACATTGTGGTGTCGGCCCGCACATCGGGCGCCGCGTCCGATGCGAGCGGCATCTCACTGTTTGTCGTCGCCACAAACGCGTCGGGCGTGTCCATGACGCCCTATCGCAATATCGACAACCAGCGTGCTGGCGATGTACGCCTTGAGAAGGTCCAGGTCAGGGCAGACGCCCTGATCGGGCAGGAAGGAGCGGCCCTGCCGGTCATTGAAGAGGCCCTGGACTTTGCCAGCGCATTGCTGTGCGCCGAGGCTGTGGGTGCCATGCAGTTTGCCAACGAGACCACGCTCGAGTATCTCAAGACCCGCAAGCAGTTTGGCGCACCGATTGGTTCTTTCCAGGCCCTGCAGCACCGGATGGTCGAGATGTTCGTCACGCTCGAGCAGGCGCGCTCCATGACTTATCTGGCCTGCTCCAAGGTCGATTCAGGTGTGGCTGCCAGCGAGCGATCGCGCGTTGTCTCGGCTGCCCGAATCAAAGTGGCCGATGCCTGCCGTCAGATTTCCCAGGAGTCCATCCAGCTGCATGGCGGCATGGGCATGACCGAGGAAATGAAGGTGTCGCATACCTTCAGGCGACTGATCATGATCGCCCAGCAGTTCGGCGACGTGGATGCCCATCTCGAGCGCTTTGCGGCACTCGACGAGGTCTGATCCACGTCGGGCCAGGGTCGGTCAATTCATTTGCCGGCCTTGGCCTCCTGCAACAGGGCCGGTGAGGCAAGCGATCGTCCCGAGTCAAGCAGCAGGCTCTGGCCGGTATAGCCTGGCATCCTGAGCATCGAGACGATGGCCTGGGCCACGTCATCCGCAGACAGGGTCGAGCGCAGCACCGTCTGTTTCGACACGGTGCTGCGGACCGCATCGAAGCGTTCCTGGCCCAGCCCGCGGACATGCCAGTCGGTTTCCACAAATCCTGGACAGATGGCATTGACCCGGACCTCGGGGGCCAGGGTGCGCGCAAGGCCCATGGTCAGGGTATTGAGGGCGCCCTTGCTCGCACTGTAGGCGGGTGAAGAGCCGCCGCCATCGAAGGCGGAGGCTGACGACACATTGACCACCGCCCCCTGTCCTGCACGCAGCAGGCCGGCACAGGCACGCGTCATTTGCCAGGTGCCGATGACATTGACCCGGTAGATCGCCAGAAAGTCGTCTTCGTTCACGGCCTCCAGATTGCCCCCGGGTGCGAATCGGGTCATACCCGCGTTGTTGACCAGACCCTGCAGCGAATCGCCGAAACTGTCCTGGACTGCCTGCGCCATGCGGCGGCAATCGGCATCCTGCGAGACATCGCCCTGCAGGACCAGGGTGCGTGCACCGCGCGTTTCGCACTCCCGAGCGGTATCGCGAGCGGCCTGCTCGCTGCGGCTGTACTGAACCACCACCGATTCGCCTGCTGCGGCCAGCCGCAAGGCCGTTGCCCGGCCTATGCCGGTCCCTGCTCCGGTCACCATCCATACTGCCATTTGCGGTCTCCTCAGTTGAAGTGATTCAGCGTCGTTGAAAGATCAGGTCCCACACGCCATGGCCAAGTTTCAGGCCACGCTGTTCGAACTTGGTGAGCGGGCGCCATACGGGCCGGGGGGCATAGCCCTCTGCGGTATTGAGCAGATCCGGTTCTGCGCAAAGGACGTCGAGCATCTGCTCGGCATAGGGCTGCCAGTCGGTCGCGCAGTGCACATAGCCGCCCGGAGCCAGGCGCGAGGCCAGCAGGGCGACCAGCGGGGCCTGGATCAGCCGGCGTTTGTGGTGCCGGGCCTTGGGCCAGGGATCAGGAAAGTAGACATGCACGCCGCTCAGCGAAGCCGGTCTGATCCGTGTCTTCAGCACCTCGACCGCGTCCGCCTGGATGATGCGCAGATTGGACAGGCCTCGGGACTCGATATGGCGCAACAGGCTGCCCACGCCCGGCGTGTAGACCTCGATGCCGATGAAGTCGGACTCCGGTCGGGCCTGTGCGATATCGGCCGTGCTGTGCCCCATGCCAAAGCCGATCTCGAGCACCAGAGGAGCGACCCTGCCAAAGAGGGAGGGCGCATCGATGAGCGCGGGCGATTCGGGCACGCCGTGGCGCGGCAGCAGGGTTTCATGGGCACTGCGCTGGGCCTCGGACAGATGGCCGCGTCGTGTGCCGAAACTGCGGATGTGCCCGTGCGTGGGGCTTTGCCCCTGTTCCGCCTCGGTCATCGACCGATCATGCCCGAGGTGGGTGAGGACGGGGCGGCCGAATAGAGCTTGCGCGGCATGCGTCCGGCGAGAAAGGCCTGTCGGCCCGCTTCGACAGCAAGTCGCATGGCGCAGGCCATGCGCACGGGGTCTTGTGCCGCGGCCACCGCCGTGTTCATGAGCACACCTGCACAGCCGAGTTCCATCGCAATGGCCGCATCGGAAGCTGTACCCACGCCGGCATCGACGATCACCGGTACCTGGGCTTTTTCAAGGATGAGCTGGATGTTCCAGGGATTGAGGATGCCCATGCCCGAGCCGATGAGTGAGGCCAGCGGCATGATGGCAACGCAACCGATCGATTCCAGCACGCGTGCCTGGATGGGGTCGTCGCTGCAGTACACCATGACCTGGAAGCCGTCCTTCACCAGCGTCTCTGCGGCCTTCAGCGTCTCCGGCATGTTCGGATAGAGGTTGTTCGGGTCGCCAAGCACCTCGAGCTTGACCAGATCGTGACCGTCGAGAAGCTCGCGGGCAAGTCTCAGGGTGCGGATGGCGTCGTCAGCGCTGTAGCAGCCCGCCGTGTTGGGCAGCAGGGTGAATTCATCGGGCGGCAATGCCTCAAGAAGGCTGGGCTCGTTGGCGTTCTGCCCGATGTTGGTCCGTCTGATGGCGACCGTCACAATCTGTGCACCACTGGCCAGAACGGCCTCGCGGGTCTGGGCAAAGTCGCGATATTTGCCGGTGCCGATCAGCAGGCGCGAGTTGAACCGGCGGGTGCCCACCACAAAGGGATCGTCTGTGGCGGATGCCGTGCCGGTAGCCGACGGAGAACCTGGAGCCGATGCAGAAGCGGACATCATGATGGGGCACCGCGAAAGGGGAGGCTGCATTTTAAGCGCTGCGCGATACGCAGCGCTTCGGCGAAGGCTCAGCCTCCACCCACAGCCACCACGATTTCGATCCGGTCACCTTCATTCAGACAGGTCTGGGCATGCAGCGTGCGTGGTACCAGATCCTTGTTGCGTTCGACTGCCAGACGCTTGCCCGTCAGGCCAAGCTGGTCGATCAGGCCGGCCACGGTGCACCCGGCCGGGCAGGTATGCGGTTTGCCGTTGAGCAGGATGTCCATGGCCCAATGGTAAACAAGCCAGGGGCGCGGATCTCCATGCGCGCGAGTCGGGTTACGATGTCTTGTTCCTTGCCCCTCCTACACTGGGCGTCGCAGAGATGGGCTTAAGCCCGCCTGAAACCTTCTCCTGGAGCGCCTTTCATGGCCAAACCGTCTCCTCTTGTTCCGGCG
>JBMSOD010000203.1:0-5549 GCA_049422085.1 Burkholderiaceae bacterium | reverse complement strand
GTGGGTCTGGAGCCGGTCAATCGCATGGCCTACTACGGTCTCCTTGGGCCCAAGGGATTGCCTGCGGCCGTCGTGGAGCGGGTTCATGGCGCAGCCCGCAAGAGTCTGGACGATGCAGGCGTGGCCAAGCGCATCGCCGACACCGGTTCACTGGTCATCGGCAACAGCCCCAAGGAGTTCGCCGACCAGATCGTGGCCGAGTACAAGGTCTATCAGGATGTGGTCAAGCGTCAGAAACTGTCGCTCTGACCAGAAAGGCCCGTGCCGGCATCACTTGATGCGGCCGGGCTCTTCATCCCATCAGAACAAAACAGAGGAGAGCATCCGTGTCCGATTCACTGTCCGAAGCGCTTGCAGCCACCGACTGGTCCACCTGGGTCGGTAAATCAGACCGACGTCGCATTGCCTTGCACAGCAGTCAGGCCGGCCTGCATGAGGCGACCCTCGACCGCAAGGTGCCCGCAGCGGGCGGCCTGCTCGAACCGCTTCGGCACTGGATGTGGATCTTCGCGCCTCCCGCCTGGCCCACCCATACCCTGAGCGAAGATGGTCATGCGCCGCGCGGCCCGCTGATTCCGACCTGGCCACTTCCAAGGCGGATGTGGGCCGGCAGCACGGTCAACTGGCTGGCCGACCTGCCGCTGGATGTCGAGGCCGAGCTGCAGATCACCATCGAGTCCGTGCAGATCAAGACCGGCAAGAGCGGCACTCTGGGCTTTGTGGTGTCCCGCAACCGCTGGATGCATGGTGACACCTGTGCCATCGATGAGCTGCAGACGGCGGTGTATCGCGAAGCCGCACCTGCCTCGGCGCCCTCGCCCGCCTCATCGGGCGGCGTCGCGGCTGCCACGACGCCTGCACCCGCACCGGTTCCCCTTCCGCCGAGTGACTGGCGGGTGGAGTGCGTACCGCGCGAGCCCCTGCTCTTTCGCTACAGCGCGGTCACCTTCAATACCCACCGCATTCACTACGATCATCCGTATGTGACCCAGGTCGAGGGCTATCCGGCACTGGTCGTGCACGGCCCGCTCATGGCCACCCTGATGTTCGATGCCTGGCGCGATGCCCATCCGGGCAAGCGGGCCACCCGATTCGAATTTCGTAATCTGGCGCCAGCCTTCGTGGGTGGGCGACTGGTGTTCGGCGGCAAGGACCTGGGCGATGGCCGCAGCAGCGTCTTTACCTGCAGCGAAAACGGCCAGCAGCATGTGGCCGGAGAAATTCACTGGGCGTAAGGATCAGCCCTGGTGGAAGGGGCAGAGCACCATGAGGCGCTTCTTGACCAGCTCCCGGTCCATGAGCGCCAGCATGGCATCCACCGAAGGGGTCTGGGCCCGACCAAACACCATCAGCCGCACCGGAATGGCCAGCTGAGGCATCTTCAGGCCGAACATCGAGAGCGTGCCCTTGAAGGCCTCGCTGATGCCGGCCTTGGTCCATTCACAGGCATCCAGGGCAAACGCCAGTTCGGCCAGCGCACTGTTGACCACCGGATTGAGGTGGCCATTGAGTTCCTCGCGCCAAGCCGGATTGATCTCGGCGGGCGTGTGCCACATCATGCAGGCCAGGTCAGCCAGCATCTCGAGGGTCTCGGCCCGATCCTTGAAGAGTCCGCAGACTGCGGCCAGATCGGGCGAACCTGGCGCCTGATGCTGCACACCACGGCGCGCCAGACGGGGCGACACATGCCGGGCGAGATCGGCATCAGGCAGGGCCTTGAGGTAGTGATGGTTCACCCAGGCGAGCTTGGCAAAGTCGAACTGCGAGGGCGAGTGGGACAGATGAGCGCCATCGAACCACTGCACCAGTTGTTCGCGTGAGAAGAGCTCATCATCGCCATGGCTCCAGCCCAGGCGGGCCAGATAGTTGATGACCGCCTCGGGCAGATAGCCATCGGCGTCGTACTGCATGACCGACACCGCGCCATGGCGCTTGGAAAGCTTCTGGCCATCGGGCCCGTGAATCATCGGCACATGCCCGTATTCGGGAATGCTCGCGCCGAGCGCACGCAGGATGTTGATCTGCCGCGGCGTGTTGTTGACATGGTCATCACCCCGGATCACATGGGTGATGCGCATGTCCCAGTCATCCACCACCACGCAGAAGTTGTAGGTGGGCGTGCCATCGGAGCGGGCGATGATCAGATCGTCCAGCTCGGCATTGGCAATGCTGATCGGGCCCTTGACCTGATCGTTCCAGCTCACCACACCGTCGTCCGGATTGCGAAACCGCACCACGGGCTGGGCATCGGCCGGAGGCACCAGACCCAGGGCCGCACGCCGCTCGGGGCGCCAGCGGCCGTCATAGCGCGGCTTTTCGCCGCGGGCCCGCTGCGCCTCGCGCATGGCATCGAGCTCTGCGGGCGTGGCCCAGCAATGGTAGGCCGTGCCTGCGGCCAGCATCTGGGCAATGACCTCCCGATACCGGTCCATGCGCTGCATCTGATAGAAAGGCCCTTCGTCGTGGGCCAGCCCCAGCCACTGCATGCCATCGAGAATGCCCTGCACGGCCTCGGTGCTGGAGCGCTCCAGGTCAGTATCTTCAATCCGCAGAATGAAGCTGCCGCCATGGTGCCGGGCAAAGGCCCAGGCAAACAGCGCCGTGCGTGCGCCGCCAATGTGTAAAAAACCGGTGGGCGAGGGCGCAAAGCGGGTGCGGACGGGCGACGAGGGTGTGGGCGAGCTCATGACCCGGATTCTAGTGGATCGGGCACGGCCCTTGCCGTACGAGCGAGCACTGTGGGCCCATGACGATGGGGTACTCAGCCCCGATGTCGGCGAGCCGCTGCCAGCAAACTCTCGGTATAGGGATGCGCGCAGCGTCCCAGACGCAGGTCTTCAGCGGTGGTGATCTCGACAATGCGCCCCAACTGCATGACCGCAATTCGCTCGCACAGCATGCTCACCACGGCAAGATCGTGTGACACAAAAAGACAGCTCAGGCCTGCATCTCGCTTGAGACGCACCAACAGGTTCAGCACTTCGGCCTGAACCGAGACATCCAGTGCCGAGGTCGGTTCATCAAGTAACAGCAGGGAGGGCTTGAGGGCCATCGCCCTGGCAATGCAGACCCGTTGCCTCTGGCCACCCGACAACTGGCTCGGATACCGGAATCGCAACTGAGGATCGAGCTGGGTCTGCGCCATCAGTTCAACCAGACGGGCGTCCACCTGCGGCTCGCCGTGCAGCAGGAGGGGTTCGGCCAGTTGGGCATCGAGGGTCTGGCGAGGATGCAGCGCCCCATACGCGTCCTGAAACACCATCTGCATCTGTCTGGCGCGGACCTTGCGTGGTAACTCCGCCAGCGTTTGTCCACGGATCAGAATCCGCCCGGCCGCCGCAGGCACCAGACCGCAGACCGCTCTCAACACCGTGGACTTGCCGCTCCCACTCTCGCCCACCAGGCCCAGCGCCTCCCCCGCAGGCAGCTGCAGGCTCACCCCGTCGACCGCCGAGATCGCCTGAGCACCCTGACCGAAGCGAACCACGAGATCGCGAACCTCGAGCGCGAGCGCAGGCTCGGTTGCCACAGGCGTACCCGACGCGGTCGCGGGAGACGTACCCGGCCCGGTCGCCAGGGGCGTGCTCAAGGGACTCAGACCCGCCATGCGTCTTCCCGTTGCAAGGTCGGCAGAAGCAAACGCGGTCGATCGAGCGAGGGCACACAATCGAGCAATCCTCGCGTGTAAGGATGTGTCGAATGTTCCAGGGCTTCGGCCTGGCAGCTCTCGAGAATGCGTCCTGCGTACATCACGAGCACCCGGTCGCAAAAGCCCTGCACCAGACGCAAATCATGGCTGATGAGGATCAGCGACATGCCCCGTTCGCGCACCAGATCATCGAGCAGATCGAGAATTTCGCCGGCGACGGTCACATCGAGCGCGGAGGTCGGTTCGTCCGCGATCAGGACATCCGGGCGCATCGCCAGCATCATGGCAATCATGACCCGCTGGCCCATGCCTCCGGACAACTCATGCGCTCGCGCCGACCACACCCGCAGCGGATCCCGAAGTCTCACGGCTTCAAGCAACTCAAGCCCCGCCCGGCGACGCGCCTCGGGCGGCATCGGCCCGAGACGCAACAAGGCCTCGCTCATCTGTACGCCCACGGTCTGCACCGGATTGAGCGAATAGCGAGGATCCTGCATCACCAGTCCGATTCGCACGCCCCTCACCGCGCGCCAGCGCTCGGCCGGGGCCTGTCGAAAATCCTCGCCGAATAGAGTCAGCCGATCAGCCATGACCCGGCCCGGGGGCGCCACCAGACCCAGCAGGGCACGGCAGGCCACCGACTTGCCTGAGCCGCTCTCGCCCACGATGCCGAGTTTTTCGCGGCCCAGATCGAAATCGATCTGCCGGACTGCAGCCACCGTGCCCTGTCGCAACAGAAAATCCACAGTCAGTCCGCGCACCGAAATCAAGGGCGTCGCGGTGCTCGCAGCCTCGGACCCGAGCTCATCAGGAATCGGGGATAACACGGGGGAGCTCATTGGGTCCTTCGGGGGTCGAGCGCATCGCGCAAGCCATCGCCGAGCAGATTGAAACCCAGGCTGGTGATGAAGATCGCGATGCCCGGCATCGTGGCAACCCACCAGGCATCCAGAAGGAAGTCGCGGCCATTGGAGAGCATGGCGCCCCATTCTGCCGTGGGTGGCTGAGCTCCCAGCCCCAGAAAACCCAGGCCTGCAGCGATCAGGATCACGCCCGCCATATCGAGCGTGACCCGTACGATCAGCGAGGGCAGACACAGGGGCATGATCTGACGAAGCACGATCCGCAAGGGACTGGCACCCGCCAGTTGCACGGCTGCGATGTAGTCGCTTCCCCGCAGCACCAGAGTCTCGGCGCGGGCGAGACGCGCATAGGGGGGCCAGGCCGTCAGTGCGATCGCAATCACTGCGTTCTCAAGGCTGGGGCGTAGTGCCGCCACAAAGGCCAGCGCAAGCACCAGCCTTGGAAACGCCAGCGCGATATCGGTCAGACGCATGAGCACGCGATCGACCGAACCCCCGAGATAGCCAGCGACGCAGCCGATCAGCAGCCCGATGGGTGCGGCCAGTATCGCCACCATGAAGACAATGCCCAACGTGACCCGGGCCCCGTAGACCACCCTGCTCCAGATATCTCGCCCCAGTTCATCGGTGCCCAGCCAGTGTTGTGCCGAGGGCGGTTGCAGCATCTGGCGCAGGTTTTGCGCATAGGGATCGTGGGTAGCGAGCCAGGGAGCGAAGATCGCGCAGAGCACCAGAAGCGCAATGATCAGCAGGCCCAGGAGCGCTGCCGGGCTGGCCACGAACCCCAGCCAGGCCAGATACAGCCGGCCGGCCCGCGCCTGAGCACGTGAGGCGGGTGCGGGATCGAGAAGCCAGTGTCGAAGCGAGGTCATCGGGCCCTCGGATCCAGCCATCGGTAAGCGATGTCAGACAAGAGATTCAGGAGAACAAATGCGGTGCCAATCACGAAGGTTCCGCCCAGGACCGCGTTCATGTCGGCATTGAACATGGCGCGGGTCATGTACTGACCGAGTCCGGGCCAGGCAAAGACCGTCTCG
>JBMSOD010000202.1:0-5643 GCA_049422085.1 Burkholderiaceae bacterium | reverse complement strand
TGTGTGGTCAAGCCTGCAGAAGACGCATGTCTGTCCATCCTGCGCGCCGCCGAACTCGCCGCTCTGGCGGGGTTTCCGGCGGGCGTGCTCAATATCGTCACCGGCTATGGCGCCGAAGCGGGTCAGGCCCTGAGCGAGCATCCCGGCATCGATCATGTCTCTTTCACCGGCTCCACCGCTACGGGACAACGGGTTGCCCATGCCGCTGCCGACCGGCACTGCCCAGTCACACTCGAGTTGGGCGGCAAGTCGCCACAACTGGTCTTTGCGGATGCTGATCTGCCGACCGCCCTGCCCGTGCTCGTCAACGCCATCATCCAGAACGCTGGCCAGACCTGCTCGGCAGGCAGCCGCATTCTGGTCGAGCGAAGTGTTTACGAGCCCGTGATGGAGCAGCTGTGCGCACGATTCAGCGCGCTGCAGGCAGGCCCGGCGCATCTCGATCTGGATCTTGGTCCCCTGGTCAATCGCAAGCAGCAGCAACGAGTCTGGGATTTCCTCTCCGATGCGCAGAACGAAGGGCTGACCATCGCCGCGCAGGGCGAGGTCATCGACAGCGCCCCTGCCAGCGGTTTTTATCAAGCGCCTGTGCTTTTGCGAGATGTCCCCAGCCAGAGTCGCCTATGGCAACAGGAAATCTTCGGACCTGTCCTGGCGGTATGTCCTTTTGATTCCGAAGACGAAGCGGTTGCTCTGGCCAACGGCACCGACTACGGACTGGTTGCGGGTTTGTGGACCCGGGACGGATCACGGCAGTTGAGGTTGGCGCGTTCCCTGGAGGCCGGTCAGGTCTTCATCAACAACTATGGTGCAGGTGGCGGCGTGGAGCTTCCCTTTGGTGGTGTTCGACACAGCGGACACGGCCGGGAAAAAGGATTTGAAGCACTCTATGGTTTCACACGCCTGAAAACCATTGCCATCCGTCACGGTTGAGAAGGGGCGGCCAGGGCGGCCAGCTTGAATTGAGCCGACGCATCCTGCGTCCGCTCAAGCGATTCGTAGAGCGCAGCAAGCGCCAGGTGGGTTTCGGTCGAAGGTGCCCGTTTGACTGCGTCAAGCAATGATTCCTCGGCCTTGCCCCACAGGCGCGCAATCGTGCAGACCCGCCCGGTCGCCAATGCGAGTGCGGGTCGGTCACCGTGGCGCTGACGCCAGTTCTGCAGCCTTTCCATGCTCTCCCGCTCGCGCCCCTCGCAGGTTCGGGTCCAGACCGACAGACAGGATTCGTCTGGATCCAGGTCGATTGCAGGCTCAAGCAGGCGCCTGGCCTCCTCCATCGCTCCGGCCTGAACAAACGCCGAGGCAATCAGACATGCGGAGTCGGGTTCGAGCCTTTCCTGGGCCCGCAGGCTGCGCAACAGCGTTCTGATCTCCCCAAGGTCATCCGCGCACCGGGTCAAGAGCCCCTGCAGGGCGGTCAGGCGGAGTTTGCGAACCACACTCGGGTGAAGCGCATCACGGTGCTCGATCAGACGAAGAATCCGCAGCATCTCGTCCCAATGGCCTGCCTGCTCGCGAGCCCGCAGGTCTGTGCGTAGCGCCACGATGTGCAGGGCTCCTCTGGCGCGCAGGGTATCGAGCAGCTCAAGTGCTTCAGGCGTTCGCCGGTCCTCGACGGCCATCTCGGCCTGCAGCATCAGGACCGCACTGGTGGCCACCGGATCCTCGGCCGCCACCCGCAGCCAGTCATCTCGCCGGGTGTGCTCCTGCATTCGGTGAGCGGCCCTTGCCGCAATCAGCGCAGCGGGAGCTCGCAGCGCGGACGAAGCCAGTGCCGAGCGGGCCAGTCGTTCACTTCGTGCAAGGCGGCCCTCGAAGAACGCGAGAATGGCCTCACGCAGGGACTGATGGGCCGCCTGCTCCTGACGGCGCTGCCGATACTCACGGACCTTTCGCGGAAGATCAAGCGCACGGCTCAGTGCATTGATCGCCAGGTGCAGGCCGGCAAAGCCCAGTACGCCCAGGGCAAGCGCCAGATTGACCGACACATCGATCCGATAGGGAGGCCAGAGAATGGCCACATTGCCTTCATTGAACCGAAGGACCAGTGCGAGCCCCACGGCGCTCGAGAACACCACGAGCGCCCAGACAAGCCACTTCAACGGCTCTCTCCTGCCGCTCGCGCCGTCCGGATCGCAGCCAGGGTTTCATTGAGCGATGGCAGCTGAAGCGACAGTGCGCCCGACTCGAACTGACGCAAGGTATTGATCGACGATGCGACCGACCGTGCACCCGGATCAAAATAGCGCTGCATCTGTCCCAGCGCCTTGGCCACATCAGCCCTGAACAGCGATTCATTGCGGGCCAGCAGGTTCAGCCTGGCATTGAGCAGCATCAGTCGCAAATTCTCTCTGGCAAACGTCCTTTGCGACGGACTGAGCAGAAAGGCTTCCGGTTCGTCGATCCGCTGCACAGTCACAAGCTGTCGCAACTCCGCGACGAAGGCCTGCCAGCCCTGAGCGCCGGTACGCACCATGCGGGCAGGCAGTCCACGCAGTCCGGGCTCGACAGGCTCCTCCAGATCGGCCTGGGGGGTCTGTTCCGGTGCTCGAACATCAGCCCTGAGCGGGAGCTGATCGATCTGAGCCATCACGGCATCGAGGCGATTGACCGCGCTTGCGAAATCCGCCACGGGAAGGGCCTTGAGTCGTTCGATGTCCCGGGTCAGTACTCGCCGCAAGCCAAGGGCCTCGGGCTGATTGGAGCGCGACAGGCTGCGATCGGCCTCCTGCAGGGCGATCAGGGCTGACGGGACATTGCCCGTCAGCTGAAGCTGGTGGGCCGCCATGGTCACTGCGCTTTCGACCTCGGCCAGGACAGCCTCGCCACGG
Source organism: Burkholderiaceae bacterium (assembly GCA_049422085.1). Taxonomy (GTDB): domain Bacteria; phylum Pseudomonadota; class Gammaproteobacteria; order Burkholderiales; family Burkholderiaceae_E; genus UBA4615. Next base: position 2,812 of record JBMSOD010000202.1, on the reverse strand, counting down.
GCTTGCGCCACCTGTTCATAGAGCAGCCTCATCTGGGCTTGCTGGCCGAGTGACTCTGCCAGCCTGGCCTCGATCACAGCCGACTTGCCCTGCACCTCACGGAGGCTTTCCGAAAGCGCCTTGATCTGCTGCTCGGCAACGGCCACCCGCGCGTCGGACGCCTGGGCCCGGCGGGCCAGCTCCCTTTCGGTCCGACCCGAGCGTTGCTGCATCCAGGCCATGGCAGCCAGAACGATCGCCAGCAACACCAGTCCGCCCCAGAACCAGGGCGAGGCCCAGCGACTGGCGCTCTGTGTCGAGACAGGGACAGCGTCTGCGCCGGTGCTTGAAGCGCTGGAGGAGTCAGGAGCTTGGGACATCATGGGCGGGCACTTTGCCGGGATTCTAACGCCCTCACCTTCGCGATAAAGGCATCAACACCCGGATCATGCAGGTGAACCCGCCTGAAACCCGCTTCATGCATGGCCTGCGCTATCGCAGGATGATGGGTGAGCAGGTCCTGGTCCGTCATCCAGGCCTGAAGACCGAGCGATTGCGCTGCCCTCAGCAGGGTCAATCCCGCCCCGCGACTGGCCACGGAAAGCACCAGCCCGGACAGCGCTTCGGATAAGGGCTGCGATGTCCCCTGCGCAGCGAGCCAGCGCAAGGCGTCCGGATCAAGATCGAGCGGGCGCTGGTGATAGAAGGCATGAATCTCCAGGCGTGCGCCTCGGCTGAGCAGCAGCCTGAGCCACCGGTCCTGCCCGTCCGGCCGATGCAGGACGAGAACCCGCAGCCCCTGCACCTGGTGGGGCTGACTGAACTGCGGGTGTGACATCAGACCGGCCGCATCAAACGGGGCCTGCGCTGGCTGGATCAGGGCGGCCTCACGAAGCCCAGGCACTCGATCAAGCCAGTCCTTCAGAGCGCGATGGCTCCCGGGTCCGATCAGCCCGAGTCCGCAAGCGCTCGGCCAGGCCAGGCCCGCCCGTGACAGGGCCCGCATCAGCAGGATCACAGCACTGGGGCTTGGCAATAGGGTCCAGGCGTTGGCTGCAATGCGTTCATGCAGCTCGGACACGGAGATCCCCGGAGTGATCGCCAGATCGGACAGGGGCCAATGCATCCAGCCCATGTCGGCCTTGTCCAGCGCATCAAGCCAGGGCTGCACACGCAGTCTGGGCTGGGTCAGAACAGCCATGCGCCTCATCGGCAAGTGCGCGTCCGCGAGCCGCGGCGCGACATCAGGGCTCAGGCGAGTTGTTCGGCTGCGCGCAGGCCCAGCGCTTCGGCCGAATCGAAGGCCGGGGCATTGTCGGTACTGACCCGGGTGGTTCGGAATCGATTGTCGGTTGCCAACAGCGCATCGAGTTGCAAGCTGCCATCGGGCTGAACCACGGCATAGGCCGCAAGCGGAATCCTGCAACTGCCCCCGAGCGCACGGGACACCGCACGCTCGGCCGTCACTTCGAGCCAGGTGGTGCTGTGCACCAGGGGTGCCAGCCAGCCGCGAACGTCGGACCGGTGGCTCATGATCTCGATGCCGAGCGCGCCCTGTCCCGGGGCCGGCAGACTGAGAGAGGGCGGCAACACCTGTCGGATCCGCTCGGACAGGCCCAGACGCTTGAGGCCAGCCGCTGCAAGCACAATGGCGTCGTACTCGCCGCGGTCGAGTTTGCCCAACCGGGTATCCAGGTTGCCCCGCAAGGGCAGAATCTGAAGATCCGGACGGGTTTGCGCAATCTGGGCCCCGCGACGCAGGCTGGAGGTGCCGATCCGGGCGCCCTGGGGCAAGGCCTCGAAAGAGGCGTACCTGACCGACACGAAGGCATCCCGCGGGTCCTCACGCTCGAGCACCGCCGCGAGTTCGAAACCCTCCGGCAGTTCCATCGGCACATCTTTGAGCGAATGCACGGCAAGGTCGGCCCGGCCATCGGCAAGCGCGACCTCAAGCTCCTTGGTGAACAGACCCTTACCGCCGATTTCGCTCAGGGTGCGATCCAGGATCTGATCGCCGGTGGTGGTCATGCCCAGCAACTCGACCTCGCACTCCGGATAGAGCGCCCGAAGCCGATCGCGGACATGATGAGCCTGCCAAAGCGCCAGACGACTCTCACGGGTAGCAATGACCAGACGGCGCGGAGCAGACATGGAAGGCATCCGGTTCAGGCCGCAAGGCCTTTGACGATGGACCACTGTCGGCGGCTGACCGGCAGCTTCTCGGGAATATCACGCAAGACGACCTGCCAGTACGGGTCGCCCACCTCGCTCTCGCCATCCGGAGTCACCCGCTCGAAGCCTGCGATCAGGTTGCGGGCCACAAGCGCATTTCTGTGAATCCGGACAAAGCGATCGCCGAACTCGTCTTCGAGAGCGGTCAGCGACTCCTCAATCAGGAACTCGCGCTCTTTGGTCCGCACCGTGATGTATTTGAGCTCGGCCTTGAGATAAACCACCTGCTCCAGCGGCACCAGGACGACGCGTCCTCGCTCGTGCACGGACAGATGCCTGCGGCGGGTGTTGGTCGCACGGGCAAGCTGGTCGAGCGCATCGATATGCTCTTCGGGAATCAGGGATTGCGCCTTTTTCAGAGCACCAAGCAATCGCTGCGCCCTCACGGGCTTGAGCAGGTAATCGAGCGCATTGACCTCGAAGGCATCGACTGCAAATTCATCGAAGGCGGTCACAAAGATCACCAGCGGCATGTGCTTGGGATCATCCTGATCGGCTTCAGCGGCCCGTGCCGACACATGACGCGCCAGTTCGATGCCGGTCATCCCCGGCATCTGCACATCCATGAGAACGATCTGCGGCCGCTGAGAGTCGATCTGAG
>JBMSOD010000201.1:0-5679 GCA_049422085.1 Burkholderiaceae bacterium | reverse complement strand
CAGCGCAAGCCCTGGGTCAAGACCTCGCTGGCCCCTGGATCGCGTGTCGGTGCCGAATACCTGCGTGAATCCGGCCTGCTGCCCGAGCTCGAACAGCTGGGCTTTGGCGTGGTGGCCTTTGCCTGCACCACCTGCAATGGCATGTCGGGGGCACTCGACCCGGTCATTCAGCAGGAGATCATCGACCGCGATCTCTATGCCACCGCGGTGCTCTCGGGCAATCGCAACTTTGACGGCCGCATTCACCCGTATGCCAAGCAGGCCTTTTTGGCCTCGCCGCCGCTGGTGGTGGCTTATGCGCTGGCCGGCACGATCCGATTCGATATCGAAAAAGATGTTTTCACTGTCATCAATGGCAAAGAAATCCGCCTGAAGGATCTCTGGCCGAGCGACGAAGAAATTGATGCGGTGATGCGGGCCTCAGTCAAGCCCGAGCAGTTCCGCAAGGTCTATACCGAGATGTTTGCCATCCGCCAGGATGACGGTCAGAAGGTCACGCCGCTGTATGACTGGCGGGCACAGTCCACCTACATTCGCCGGCCGCCTTACTGGGAGGGCGCGCTCGCAGGCGAACGTACCCTGCGCGGATTGCGTCCTCTGGCGGTGCTGGGCGACAACATCACCACGGACCATCTCTCGCCCTCGAATGCCATTCTGCTCGACAGCGCGGCAGGCGAGTACCTGCACAAGATGGGGCTGCCCGAGGAGGACTTCAATTCCTATGCCACCCATCGCGGTGATCACCTCACTGCGCAGCGCGCCACGTTTGCCAACCCCACGCTGATCAACGAAATGGCCGTGGTCGATGGCAAGGTCAAGAAGGGCTCGCTGGCCCGGGTGGAGCCGGAAGGCAAAGTGACTCGCATGTGGGAGGCCATCGAAACCTACATGAACCGGCGTCAGCCGCTGATCATCATTGCCGGGGCGGACTACGGCCAGGGCTCGTCGCGCGACTGGGCGGCCAAGGGCGTGCGATTGGCCGGGGTCGAGGCCATCGTGGCCGAGGGCTTCGAGCGCATCCACCGCACCAACCTGATCGGCATGGGCGTGCTGCCCCTGGAGTTCAAGCCGGGTACCACACGCCTGACCCTGGGCATCGACGGCACCGAGACTTTCGATGTGATCGGCGAGCGCACACCGCGCGCCACGCTCACCCTGGTGATCCGGCGCCGTAACGGCGAGTCGGTGGAGGTGCCCGTCACCTGCCGGCTCGATACCGCTGAAGAGGTGTCCATCTATGACGCAGGCGGCGTGCTGCAGCGTTTTGCCCAGGACTTCCTCGAGGCCAGCAAGGCAGCCTGATCGGGCTGTCTTTCACACCGCCCACCTATCCCGCCAGGCGCCAGCCTCTTCAACGCGACGCCCCTGACCCAGAACCGACAAAGGACCCGCCATGCCGAATGTGCCCCAGATCCGGATTCCCGCCACCTACATGCGTGGCGGCACCAGCAAGGGCGTGTTCTTTCGCCTGCAGGACCTTCCGGCTGCCGCGCAGGTGCCCGGGGAGGCCCGTGACAAGCTGCTGCTGCGGGTGATCGGCAGCCCCGATCCCTATGGCAAGCAGATCGACGGCATGGGCGCAGCCACCTCGAGCACCAGCAAGACCGTCATCCTGTCCAGGAGCACGCGCGCCGATCATGATGTCGACTACCTTTTTGGTCAGGTCTCGATTGACGCGCCCTTTGTCGACTGGAGTGGCAACTGCGGCAACCTCTCTGCAGCCGTCGGGCCCTTTGCGATCAGCAACGGGCTGGTCGATCCGGCACGTGTGCCCCGCAACGGCGTGGCCGTCATCCGCATCTGGCAGGCCAATATTGGCAAGACCATCATTGCGCATGTGCCCATCACCGAGGGGCAGGTGCAGGAGACCGGCGACTTCGAACTCGATGGCGTGACCTTTCCGGCCGCCGAGGTGCAGCTCGAGTTCATGGACCCCGCAGCTGAAGAAGAGGGTGCGGGCGGGGCCATGTTCCCCACGGGCCATCTGGTCGATGATCTTGAAGTGCCCGGGGTGGGCACCCTCAAGGCGACCATGATCAACGCCGGCATTCCGACCATCTTCGTCAATGCCGATGCCATTGGCATGACCGGCACCGAGCTCCAGGAAGCGATCAATGGCGATGGCAAGCTGCTGGCCATGTTTGAAACCATCCGGGCCCACGGGGCCGTGCGCATGGGCCTGATTCAGGAGGTGAGCGAGGCTGCCAAACGCCAGCACACCCCCAAGGTCGCCTTCGTGGCGCCGCCCAAGTCCTACACGGCATCGAGCGGGAAGGCGGTCGATGCAGGCGGAGTCGATCTTCTGGTTCGGGCTCTGTCCATGGGCAAGCTGCATCACGCCATGATGGGCACGGCCGCCGTGGCCATCGGCACCGCAGCGGCCATTCCGGGCACGCTGGTCAATCAGGCCGCAGGTGGGGGAGCGAGACAGGCGGTGCGCTTTGGACACCCCTCAGGCACACTGCGTGTCGGTGCCGAGGCCACGCAGGAAGGTCATGACTGGGTGGTCAAGAAAGCCATCATGAGCCGCAGCGCAAGGGTCCTGATGGAGGGGTTTGTGCGGATTCCAGGCGATACATTCTGAAAGGCAGGCTACCGATGAAGATCCCGCGCACGCTCGTTGCCCTGTGCATCCTCTGCGGCTGGGCTGCACTGCTCCTGTCCTCGCCCACTGCCCAGGCGAGTGAGCGGGTCTACCGGTTCTCGCCGGTCAATCAGTGGGACATCACAAAAACCGCGTCGTACTGGAACCCCATCATCCGTTACGTGGAGAGCAAGAGCGGCGTCAAGCTCGAGCTCAAGATCGGCCGGACCTCGGCAGACACCACCAGCTATGTTCTGGCCGAAGAAGTGGAGTTTGTCTTTTCCAATCATCTGTTCTCCCCCGACCGTGAGACTCTGGGGTGGAAGGTCTTCGGCCGGCGAAATGCCCCGCCCCTGCGTGGGCAGATCGCGGTACCCGCTGACTCTCCGGTCAAGACGCTCGAGGATCTGCAGGGCAAGACCATGGTCTACGCCGGACCGGAGGCCTTCATCGGTTACAAGATCACGGCGGCCGAGCTCATCAACCGGGGCGTCAAGGTGACCACCACCTTCGGTGGCAACCAGAATGCGGCCTTTGCTCAGATGTTTGCCGGGAAGGCAGACGCCACCGGCAGCAACTCGATGCTGATCGAAGGGTATGCCAATCGTGAGAACCGCAAGTTCAGGGTACTTTGGACCTCGGAGGGCTATCACGATCTCGCCCTGATGGCGTCGGGCAAGGTTCCCGAAAAAGAGCTCAAGGCCGTCGCAGAAGCCTTCATGGGCATGCATCAGGATCCCGTCGGGAGAGACATTCTCCTCAAGGCGGCGCAGCTCGTCGGGCTGTCGCAGGAGGCCTACTTCATCCCTGCCACCGATGCTGACTACATCTCGTACAGACGCTTTTATCGCAGCGCGCCTGCAGCCCTGCGCTGATCTGAACGGACTTGCGCCATGCTGACGACGGGGCCGCTGGGCTGAACATGCGTCTGCTGAATCGTTGGCTGCCCCAGTCGCTGGTCGGGCGGGTCTTCCTGCTCTATGCCAGCACCATCATGCTCTTCGTGGGTCTGGGGCTGGGGCTTTTCTACCAGTTCCAGTTCAAGGTGACCCTCGAAGACGCGCAGCAGTCGGCGCTCATGCTCACCGAAGTGGCAGCGCAAACCGTGGCTGAAAGTGCCGTGATCGGAGACTACGACACCATTCAGCGCACCCTGCAAAAGGTCGTATCCCAGTCGCCATTCGAGTCGGCCTATTTCATTGCAAGGGGCGGTGCAACGCTGCGCGCCCGATCAAGCGACCCGACCCCCGACCCCGCTCCGAACTGGTTGACCCAGGCCATCTCGGCGCAACTCTCCGAGATCAATCAGATCATCAATGTAGGTGAGCGCGACTATGGCGTGCTGCGCCTGACGTTCGATGTCGAGCGGCTCGCCTCGGGTCTGTGGCGCCTGGTCAAATCGGGAATGATCCTCGGAGGACTGACCCTCGCGGGCGGCCTGCTGCTGATCTGGTTTCCCTTGCGACGCTGGCTGGGGGCCCTCGACCTCGCAATGAAGCTCGGCGCCCGGCCTGCCCCCGAAAAAGCACCAGAAGTCGAGCAGCTCCTCGCGGTGCTTCCGCTAGAATTCAGACCGATGGTTCAGACCCTGAATCAGACTGCGGCCAACCTGAGAGACGAACTACAAACCCGTGAGGGTGCCCTGATTGCCCTGCGCGAGGTGCTGGCCGATCTTCGAGGCGATGCGGCTCATGCGGGTCCGCATGCCTCGAGCAACGAACTCAGTGAACTCACCGCTGCCGTCGCCCGGCTGGTGACCGAACGAGAGGACAGCCGTCAGGCCCTTGAACGCGCCCTGGTTGCCGCGGAGGCCGCCAACCGGGTCAAGGGCGAGTTTCTGGCCAACATGAGCCACGAGATCCGCACACCAATGAACGGCGTGCTCGGCATGACCGAGCTGCTGCTGGAGACCGATCTCAATGCTGAACAGCGTGAGTACGGGTCTGTGGTCAAGCGATCGGCCGAGTCACTGATCAGCATCATCAACGAGATTCTCGACTTTTCTCGAATCGAAGCGGGAAAGCTTGCAATCGAATCAGTTGAGTGCGATCCCAGGCAGTGCGTCCAGGAGGCGATGGCCCCTCTGGTGCCAAGGGCGCGTGAGAAGGGGCTGAGCATGGACGTTGTGATTGAGCCGTCCGTGCCACAAAGGGTGCTTTCCGATGCTCTGCGATTGCGCCAGATTCTGCTCAACCTGATTGGGAATGCGGTCAAGTTCACCGAACAGGGCGGTGTCAGCGTCAGTTGCGAGCTCAGTCAAACGGCCACGAACGATACAACCCGGGCAGGCAAGGAGGCGATGGTCTTGCACTTCACGGTCAGTGATACCGGAATCGGCATTGCCCCCGAGAAGCAAGAGTTCATCTTCGATGCCTTTGCGCAGGAGGATGGATCCTTCACTCGACGCTTTGGCGGTACGGGCCTGGGATTGACGATCAGTCGCCGTCTGGTCGAGCTCATGGGAGGACGCATCTGGGTCGAAAGTGAACCCGGCTCAGGGAGTCGATTCCATTTCACTGTGAACGGCGCGGTGGCCAGATGCGAGCCCACCCCTGCCCTGCCCTCCTCGCCAGGGCCAGTGCCTGCAACACCGAAAGCCTGCGCCCCGCTCCGGATTCTGGTGGCCGAAGACAATCCGACCAATCAGTTGCTGCTCAAGGTGATGCTGCAGCGCCAGGGACATCAGGTCACTGTGGCTCAGCACGGGCTCGAAGCCCTCGAGCAGTTCGCACTTCATTCATTTGACGTCATCCTGATGGACATGCAGATGCCCAGGATGGATGGTCTAGATACCACCCGGGAGATCCGGCGCCGGGAGAAGGGGCAAGGACTAGCCGAGACGCCCATCATTGCGATCACTGCCAACGCCATGACAGGCGATCGCGAGAAATGCCTCGAAGCAGGCATGAACGACTATCTTCCCAAACCCGTGAAACTTGCCGATTTGATCGTCAGGCTTCAGGGCATCCGTCCAGGCTCAGACCGGTCCTGAGACTGCACCGGCCGCAATCAGAGCATCGATCCGCGCATCGTCGTACTGCAGCAGGCTGGCAAGCACCTCGCGGGTGTGCTCACCTACATGATGCGGCGCGCGG
>JBMSOD010000200.1:0-5681 GCA_049422085.1 Burkholderiaceae bacterium | reverse complement strand
GCCGGACCATCACCGATGCGCAGGGCCGGTATCGACTATTGACCATCAAGCCGGGGGCCTATCCCTGGGGCCACCATCCCAATGCATGGCGCCCTCAGCACATTCACTTCTCCCTGTTTGGTGCGCATTTCGCAAGCCGCCTGATCACTCAGATGTATTTCCCTGGAGACCCGCTGCTGGCTCTCGATCCGATCTACAAGAGCGCGCCCGCCGGCGCCCGCGAGCGCATGGTGGCGCAGTTCTCCATCGATGTGACCGAGGAGGGCTTTGCGCTCGGCTATGTCTTTGACATCGTGCTGCGCGGCGCGCAGGCCACGCCGATGGAGCACTCGCGATGAAACAGACCCCCTCCCAAACCGTCGGTCCCTACTTTGCGTACGGCCTGGTGCCCACCCAGTACGGCTACGATCTGCCCAGCCTCTGGGGAAGCGATCTGGCCGATCCTGGTGCACAAGGTCAGCACATCACGCTGATGGGTCGGGTCTTTGATGGTCAGGGTCAGACCGTGTTCGATGCGCTGATTGAAATTCTTCAGGCCGATTCGCGAGGCCGCCATCTCAGCTCGCCTGAAGAGGTCAGGCGCGCCGGATTCAGGGGCTTTGGTCGAGCGGGCACAGGCACGCGGGAGGACCATCGCTTTATCTTTAGGACCATCAAGCCCGGTGTCTCGGCCGATGGCCATGCGCCGCACCTTGATGTGATTCTGACCCTGCGCGGTCTGCTCAATGCGCTCCACACCCGGATCTACTTTGAAGAAGATGCAGCCCTGCATGCCAGCGATCCGGTGCTGGCCCAGGTGCCCTCAGAGCGGCGGTCCACCCTGATCGCACGCAAGGATGCGCAGGGCATCCATCACTTTGACCTGCACCTGCAAGGACCTCAGGAAACGGTGTTTTTTGATGTCTGAACAGGCCCGAACCCAGGTGGTCATCATTGGTGCCGGACCGGCAGGCCTGCTGCTGGGCCATCTGTTGCATCAAGCCGGCATCGACACCCTGATTCTCGAGCGCCAGTCGGCCGACCATGTCCTGTCGCGTATTCGCGCAGGCCTGCTCGAGGCCGGGACCTGCGAGCTTCTGACCGAGGTAGGTCTGGGCGAGCGCCTTGCCCGCGAAGGCCTGGTGCATGAGGGGATCGAGCTTGCTTTCAACGGCGAGCGCCATCGCATCGACCTGCATGCGCTGACCGGCAAGCGGGTCACGATCTATGGTCAGACCGAGGTGACCCGTGATCTGATGCAGGCCCGGCAGGCGAGCGGAGCGCCGGTGGTCTATGAGGCGGATTCGGTTCGCATCGAAGGTCTGGGCACGGGCCCTGGGTTTGATCAGCCTGTCGTGCATTGGCGTCAAGGAGGTCAGGACCACGCGGTGCGATGCGATTACATCGCGGGCTGCGATGGCTTTCATGGCGTCTCACGGGCGAGTATTCCCGCCGAGCATCTGCAGACCTACGAGCGGGTCTATCCCTTTGGCTGGCTGGGCATCCTGACCGATACCCCACCGGTGTCGCATGAACTCATCTATGCCAATCATGAGCGCGGCTTTGCCCTGTGCACCATGCGCTCGGCGACCCGCAGCCGCTATTACCTGCAGTGCGCGCTGGATGAACGCCTGGAAAACTGGTCGGATGCCCGGTTTTTTGAAGAGCTTCGCCGTCGCCTGGATCGCGACGCGGCAGACCGCCTGATCGAGGGACCATCGATTGAAAAGAGCATCGCGCCGCTGCGCAGTTTTGTGGCCGAGCCGATGCGCTATGGCCGGTTGTTTCTGGCGGGGGACGCGGCTCATATCGTGCCGCCCACCGGGGCCAAGGGTCTGAATCTTGCGGTGGCCGATGTCCGTCGACTGGCTTCGGCGCTGCAGCGTGCGATTGGCGAGCACGACCCGCGAGGGCTCGAGACCTATTCGGCCGATTGCCTTGATCGGGTCTGGAAGGCGGTGCGATTTTCGTGGTGGTTCACGATGATGATGCACCGTTTCCCGGACGACTCTGCCTTTGATCGCCGCATGCGCGATACCGAGCTTGGGTATCTGGTGGGCTCGCGGGCGGCCTCGCAGTCGCTGGCCGAAAACTATGTAGGGCTGCCTTTTATTCCGTCGTGATCAAGCGCCAGCGTCCAGCGTGATCATGGGCTTGTTCGCGCTGCTGATCATGATGCCGTAGTACTGCGGGCCTTCCAGAGCAGCAGGGCCACCAGCGCTGCCCCCAGACTGAAGGCATAAAAGGTGGCGGTGATGCCCAGCAGTGCGGCCACCAGGCCGAGCAGCACGGGCGAGCTGATCTGCACCAGACTGACCAGGGTCATGCGCAGACCCGAGCCTTCGCCCGCGCGCCCTGAGGGCGCTGCGACATGCAGCGCGGACATCAGCAGGGGTTGGGCCACGCCCGGGCCGAAACCCAGCACAAACGAGATGGCCATCAGGGTCTGCAGATGACTGGCCTGAGGCAGCACTGAAAAGCCCAGGGTGATCAGAGCCATTGCAATAGCGATGTAACGAGAAGGACTTGCCCAGCGGCTGATCCAGGGCATGAGCACGCGCACCGTGAGCGAACCGCTCGAAAACGCGGCAATGGCCAGGCCGACTGAAGAGGCGTCCAGATCGATGCGGTGCGCATGCAGTGGAATCACGAACTGGAAGGCATCCCAGGCTGCCGAAAAAAGCAGCGAGGTCACCAGCAAAAGCCGAAACGAGCGGGTGCCGAGCAGCTCGAAGGCCGTACGCCAGGCAGCCAGCGGATTGCGGGACTTCAGCTGCTCAACAGGGGCTGGACCACTGGCGCGTCGCCCGCCATGAGGCAGATGCTGCTCGAAGCCGAATCGCCCGCAGGCCAGCCAGACGCAGGCCGCCAGCAGCCCCAGCACACCGAACGCCATGCCATGTCCCGCATGGTCGATGACCCATCCGGCCATGGGCGGGCCGGTCATGCCGGAGATGGAAAATCCCATGGTCAGCAGGTTGAAATTGGCCGTGCGCTCCTCGGGATTCGTGGCCATTTCGCCGGCTGAGTGCTGCATGCCCAGATGAAACGCCATGTTGCCCAGACCAATACAGGCCGCGGCCAGCACGAAGGTGGGCGCCTGCGGAAACAGCCCGGCGATGGCTGAGCCCGCAACCACCAGCAGCGCACCCGCCATCATGGGCTTGCGCACGCCGAGTCGATCGATCACCTTGCCACCACGGACTGCAAAAAGCAGCGGCATGAGTGCGAACACCGCCATCAGCGGGCCGATGATCGCAGGCGACAACTGCGCATGGACGGCAGCCAGCGCGGTGGTCAGGCGGCAACCGACACAGGCGGTATACATCGCCGCCCCGATCAGAAACAGGCGCCGCATGGGCGCCGAGGCTCGTGGACGCGCAGGGATGCTCATTGCCCCCTGAAAACGGCCGGGCGCTTTTCGAGAAAGGCCGCCACGCCTTCGCGATGATCGTGGGTCTTGACCAATTGACGCTGCAGAAGGGCTTCCATTTCGAGCTGATCGGCCAGACCGTTGCGCTCGCTCGCGACCAACGCCTGCTTGGTTGCCTGCATGGCCAGCGTGGGCGATCGTGCGAGCCTGAGGGCAATCGCCTTCGCCTCGGTCATCAACTGGTCGTCTGCAAAGACCTTCCAGAGCAGGCCGTATTCAAGCGCTTCTCGGGCAGGAATGCGTTCTGCCAGCAGCATCAGGGCGCGGGCGCGCACATCGCCCACCATGCGGGGCAAAAACCAGGTGCTGCCACAGTCCGGCACCAGCCCGATACGGCCGAAGGCCTGCAGAAAGCTCGCCGACTCGGCCGCCACCACAATGTCGCAGGCCAGAGCCAGGCTCATGCCACCGCCTGCAGCCGTGCCATTCACTGCGGCCACCACCGGCTTTCCGCACTGCCGGATGGCCAGAATGACCGGGTGGTAGCGCTGACGCATGGCATCTTCAACATCCTGATTCGTCTGCGACGACAGGCTGTTCAGATCGGCGCCTGCACAAAAGCCCGGCCCCGTGCCGGTGATGAGCACACTGCGCACCTGCGCGTCGTTCTTGGCACGGCTGATGCCGTCAAGCAGGCCCTGAAGCAGGGCAGGGCTCATGGCATTCAAGACCTTGGGTCGATTGAGCCTCAGGGTCAGCACACCCTGGTCGAGGCTGCTGACCACGACCTCATCGGCTTGCTCTGCATTTGCGTCCATGGTTCAGCTCCTGGGCACGATGCCCATGGTCTTGGCGATGATGCCCATCATGACCTCGTCGGCACCGCCGCCGATCGAGCCCAGGCGGCTGTCGCGCCAGTAGCGGTTGATGCGGGTTTCTTCCATGTAGCCCATGCCGCCCCAGAACTGCACGCACCAGTCGGCCACGTCGCGGGCAACCCGGGCATTCTTGAGCTTGACCATGGAGGCCAGTTGGGTGACATCGTTTCCGGCGAGATACAGGGCCACCGCCTTGTGAAAGAGCGCGCCCAGTGCCTCCACCTCGGTCTGCAGTTCGGCCAGCTTGTACTGGATGTACTGGTTATGCAGCAGCGGTTTGCCAAAGGCCTCGCGCTCGCGCAGATAGTCGATGGTTTCCTTGAGGACCAGCTGATTGCTGGCCCAGCCTGCGCCCGCCCACAGCCGCTCCTCCTGGAACTGCTGCATCTGATACACAAAGCCCATGCCTTCTTCGCCAATGCGCCAGCGCTGGGGCACCCGTACGCTGTCAAAGTGCAGCTGGGCCGTGTCCGAGGAGTTCATGCCGGCCTTCTTGAGCTTGCGGGCCACCGACACGCCCGGCGTCTTCATGGGCACGCAGATCAGCGTCTTGTTGCGATGGTGAGAACCCTCCGAGGTATTGGCCAGCAGGCAGATCCAGTCGGCCTGGGTGCCATTGGTGGTCCACATCTTGCCGCCGTCGATGATGTAGTCATCACCGTCCTTGCGAGCCGTCGTTCGAATGGAGGCGACATCCGAGCCTGCGCCGACCTCTGAAACCCCCAGACAGGCCACATAGTCGCCCGAGATGGAGGGCGCCAGAAACTCGCGCCGAACTTCATCCGACCCATGCCGGGCCAGTGCCGGCGTGGCCATGTCGGTCTGCACCCCGATCGCCATGGGCACGCCACCACAACGGATGTGCGACAGGGCCTCGGCCATGGCGCAGGCATAGGAGTAGTCCAGGCCCTGACCGCCGAAGGCTTCCGGCTTGTTGACCCCAAGAAAGCCGAGCTTGCCCATTTTTCGGAACAGTTCGTGCGCTGGGAAGATCCCGGCCTGCTCCCATTCATCCACAAAGGGGTTGATCTCGCTGTCGATGAACTTGCGCAGGGAGTCCTGCAAGGCAAGGTGCTCCGGCCCGTACAAGGGGGCTGCAGATGCGGTCATGAATCTCTCCTCCAACAGCCCATGACTATACTCAAAGGATCACCGGGCTCTGTACGGCATCACCTGGCTTTCTCATTCAATCATCCGACCCTGTTCAATCAGGGCGCACATACAGGAGACCATCCATGACCCGCAGCATCCGGATCGGAGGCGCCTCGGGCTTCTGGGGCGATACCGCCTCGGCGGCCCCTCAATTGGTCGAGCACGGCAACATCGATTACCTCGTGTTTGATTACCTGGCCGAGGTGACCATGTCGATCATGGCCGCGCAAAAGGCGAAGGACCCGGCGGCGGGATATGCCACCGACTTCGTACAGATCACCATGAAGTCGCTTCTGCCC
>JBMSOD010000199.1:0-5749 GCA_049422085.1 Burkholderiaceae bacterium | reverse complement strand
AAGGCCATTGCTACAGCCGCCTGCGGCAATCCGACGACTTCAAGGAAGGCGTGGCCGCCATGGCGGCACGCCGCGAGCCTCAGTTTCAGGGGCGCTGAGGGCCCTGCAGGCAAATGAGCGGGCCCTCCGGGTACATGCGCATTGGCATGTGTCCATTGGCAGGGGCCCATTGATTTGAATCTGGCCGCAAGGCCATCCGATCGGAGTTTTCATGTTCTACGACACCGCCAAGGACGACCACGGCCTCAAGTTCAATCCCTTCAAGGCGCTGGTTGTACCCCGCCCGATCGGCTGGATCGGTTCGATCAGCAAGGACGGGGTGCGCAACCTCGCGCCCTACAGCTTTTTCAACGCGGTCAGCGACACACCGCCCATGGTCTTTTTCTCGTCGGCAGGGAACAAGGACTCTCTGGCGAACATTCTGGAGACCGGTGAGTTCACCTGCTCGATGTCCAACCGGGCGTTGGTCGATGCCATGAATCTGTCCTCGGCCGCACTGGCTCCGGATGTGGACGAGTTCGCGGTGGCAGGCCTGACCCCGGCCCCGTCCAGGCTGATCAAGGCGCCCTGGGTTGCCGAAGCGCCGTCGGCGTTCGAGTGCCGTCTCTGGAAGACAATCGACATGCCTGCCAACAAGCATGGCACCTGCTACACCGTTGTCATTGGCGAGGTGCTGGGCGTGCATATCAACGATGCCTTCATCAAGGACGGTCTGGTGGATACGGCGGGCATGGAGCCGCTCTCGCGAATGGGCTACATGGATTACTCGGTCGTGACCCGCGAGAACACCTTCAGCCTGAATCGGCCCACCACCGACAAGGAGCGTCGGACGGCCCAGGTACAGTCCGGACCCTGGGACGGGGTGTACCGCTGAGATGAGCGCGGCCCGCCTGGTCAGTCCGCAGTGGTTGCAGGAGCATCTGGATGCACCCGATCTTCGGGTGCTCGACTGCACCACCTACATGACGCCCCAGCCGGTCGGAGCGTCGATCATCACCAGTGGCCGCCCGCACTGGCTTGCTGCCCGCATCCCGGGGGCTGTCCATGTCTGCATGGTCGATGACCTGTCCGATCCACAGGGCCGTTTTCCATACACCCTGCCGGGTGCAGCCGCACTCAGGCATCGCCTGGCCCGGCTCGGGATCGGTCCCGATCAGCATCTCGTCCTCTACGGTGCCTCCCACCCGATGGTGGTGAGCCGTGCCTGGTGGGTTCTGAGCGCCCTCGGATGGCCCCGGGTGAGCGTCCTGGATGGTGGCTGGGCTGCCTGGGAAGCTGAGGGTCGACCGATCGATCGCAGTCAGGTCAGACCGGACCCCGCATCGCCTGGTGACACCGCATCGCCGACCGCATCGTCCCGGACGGGACCGGTCGAGGATCAGCCCCCACACGACGGGCAAGCCATGCCAGCTGTAGAGCGCTGTGTCGATGCCGAAGATGTGGCCAAAGCGATCCAGGATGACTCAGCCTGGCTGATCAATGCCTTGTCGCTTGAACAGTTCACGGGTGCAGGCGGCTCGCATTACGGCAGGCCTGGACGCATCCCGGGCAGCCTCAGTCTTCCCGCGCGGGATCTGGTGTCTGCCGATACGGCACGCTGGCTCGATCCGGATCAGGTCAGACAGCGTGCCGCCGAGGCCGGCCTGCATGATGATGGTCGACCGGTGATCGTCTACTGCGGTGGAGGCATTGCTGCCACCGCCACTGCGTTCGCCCTTGAGCGTGCCGGATGGACCGACGTGAAGGTCTATGACAACTCGCTGCTCGAGTGGTCTGCCGATCCTGATCGGCCCATGCTGACTGGCTGATGGGAGACGCCTCTTGAGAGGCGTTCGCGCAGCACGTCGATCCGGAAGGGCTTGCTGAGAAAATCGTCCATGCCCGCCTGGATGCAGCGATCCCGGTCGGTTTCGAAGGCATTGGCGGTCAGCGCAATGATCCAGGGCTGGCGCGGAATCGACAAAGCCCTGATTTCACGGGTGGCATCGATGCCATCGAGCACAGGCATCTGCATGTCCATCAGGATGATGTCGTAGTCGCTTGCCGCCACACGGTCGATGGCCTGCCGACCGTCTTCTGCGAGATCGGCAGTAATGCCCAGCCTGGCCAGCAGGCTGAGTGCAATTTTCTGATTGACCGGGTTGTCCTCCACCACCAGCACGGACAGCGGCGGCAGCGTGCTGGGTGCGCCCTTGGATTCCAGGGTTGCCGAACGCAGGGCCTCCTGGCCCGGACCCATCTCGATCTCGAAGGTGAATGTCGATCCCATGCCTGGCTGACTTCGTACCGAGATCGAGCCATGCATCGCCTGGCATAGGCGGCTGCAGATTGCCAGTCCGAGTCCGGTGCCTCCATAGCGCCGGGTGGTCGAGACGTCCACCTGTGAAAAGGCTTGAAACAAGCGATCAAGCCGGTCCTCGGGAATGCCGATGCCGGAATCGGCGACCGAGCAGGTCAGGCGGATCTTCTCGTCCTTGAGTTGCGTCGTCTGAAGCTCGACCCGGATCGCGCCATGCTCGGTGAACTTGGTGGCATTGGAGATCAGATTGGACAGAATCTGGCGCAGCCGCGTGCTGTCAGCCTTCACCCAACGATGCAGCGGTTCCTGGAACTGGACCTGCAGTTGCAGTCCCTTGCCTTCGATGACCGGGCGGTAGAGCGCAAGCGTGGTCTCCACTTCAGCGCGCAGATCGAACTCTCGCGATTCAAGCTCGAGCTTGCCAGCTTCGATCTTCGAGAAATCCAGAATTTCGTCGATCAGTACCAGCAGGGCGTCACCGCTGT
This sequence comes from Burkholderiaceae bacterium, assembly GCA_049422085.1. Taxonomy (GTDB): domain Bacteria; phylum Pseudomonadota; class Gammaproteobacteria; order Burkholderiales; family Burkholderiaceae_E; genus UBA4615. The sequence continues at coordinate 2,965 of JBMSOD010000199.1, read as the reverse complement.
TGCGAATGGTCAGGAGATCGCGCGTCTGCTCCTCGCTCAGATGCGAGTGCTCGAGCAATTGAACCGTGCCCAGGATGCCGTTCATCGGCGTCCGGATCTCATGGCTCATGACCGCCAGGAATTCACTCTTGGCCAGATTGGCCTGGTCTGCAGACTCCTTGGCAGCCTTGTAGTCGCGCAATATGGCTTCACGATCCTCGATCAGACGAGTGATCAGGTTCGACACGGCCACCAGATCCTGGGCAACCTGATCGTCCGCGACGCTTGATCCGATTTTTGCGGACTCAGCCGAGCCGGCAGGCTGTGCGAGTTCCAGCCCCGGTCCATGACCGATCTGCATCTTGGCTGCCGTTTCGCGAAGCAGGTGCATTGCATCGGCACGATTGCGATTGGCGCTTTGCAGGTTCTCCGTCATCTGGTTGAAGCTGTCGACCAGCACGCGAAGCTCACCCGAGGCGGCCACCTTGACCCGGGTTGCCAGATCACCTGCGGCCAGGCTCGATGCTGCATGGGCCAGTTCGATGATCGGCCGGGAGAAGTTTCTTGCCACGAAGAAGGCGATGACAGCCACCGCGACCGCCGAGAGACCCATGACGGCAAGAAAGAAGCGCAGCACGGGCTGGAAGTCTTTGAAGAGCAGGGCATCGGGCACCGCGTAAGCGAGCCGCATCAGCGGGTCCTTGCCCATGACAATCAGATCCCGGGTGGCCAGCACGCCATCACTGCGATCCCTGAAGGCGGTGTCGGTCAGGGTCTCGCTTGACGGGAAGTCGGCCCCTGACACGGTCATGTGCGAATTGGCGGGTTGCAGCAAGGTGTCGCCCGAGGATGAGAACAGCCAGATTGGCTGCTCGTCGAAAACGGTCACGGCACGCAGTCGATCCAGGAAGCCCTCCAGCGTGACACGGATCACCACGACCCCACTGAAGGCCCCGTTGTCATAGTCGAGTGACGGCAGACCGGCAAGAAAGGTCAGACGACCCCGCTCATCCTGAAAGGGGCCTTCGACCATGATTTCACGCGGCGGCATGAACCATTCCATGTTGCCCGAGGACAGCAGGGAAGGCGTGGTCTTGATGCGGGCGAACAATCGCTGGAAATGCTGCCGTGTAGGCGAGGGCTCGCCGACGGTTTCCGGCCCGAAGGTGCCGAGTTCAACCCGACGGCCGTCTTCCACACTCGAGACGGTTTGCTCCTCGGAGTCCGCGTAGTAGATCCCCGAGTAGCTCTCGAAGTCGGCCTGAAGCTTGAGGAACTGGGTCTCCAGGTTTTTCGCATTGACAATGCGCTCTTCCTGGGAGGAGGACAGATACTGACTCAGCGTTTCGGAGGTCGTGATCTGTTTGAGGGACCGCTGCAGGCCCAGGCTGTATTCCTGGGTAAAGCTCGCCACCAGGATTTCAACCTGTTGCGTAATGTTCTGCTGTGCCCGCAGTCTCGCAGCATCTCGGCTGAACTGAAACGAGGCCACGATGAGCGGTACGCTCACCAGGACGCCGACGGCCAGAAACGCGAGCAGCAGCCGCTGGAAAATCGGCATCCGGGAGGCCATGCTCACCCGCTTACTGAGTGCCGCGCGGCTTGAGCGCGAGGGACACCTCGACCAGCTCGTCGATCAGATACATGGCTTCTTCAAGGTTGATCCCCAGTTGGCGTGCCCGGTTGCGGTTGACCAGATAGGGGCCACGCTCAGGCGTACGGACCGCCATTCTGCCGGGGTTCAACCCTTTTTCAAGAATGCCCACGGCCATCTCGACCGCCAGATGCCCCTGATTGAAGCCGGAGTCGTTCGCGGTAAGCAGCATGCCCTCGAGCACGAACTGGTCTTCGTGAGAGGCCTCGGGAATCCGGATGTTGTTCAGATACCAGCGTCCGACGTCGAGCATGTCCACATGGTTGCCTCGGGCGTCACGCAGCGTGTCGTGGTTGAGCATGAAAAAGGCATCGACCTTCTTCGACAGTTCGGTGGCACGTGCCTTGAACTCTTCAACCGAATTGGTCACCGCCCGGTCGACGAGCTGAAGCGGAAGGGCGCCTCGCTGTGCAAGCTGCTCGATCATCTTGATGTTGGGTCGAGACGATTCCGAATCGCAGGCAAGGATGGCGAAGGTGCGGGCCTTGGGCACCAGTCGCTTGAGCAGGTCCAGACTTTCCTTGTGATAGCCCGATTGCCAGACTCCGGTCACATTCCGGCCCGGTGCGTCCATGCTGTCAACCAGACCGTACTTCAATGGCAGCCCATTGATGCCCCAGAACACCACCGGGGTGGCGGTATCGAGCAGCTGCCCGCCAATGTAGCGCGCGGCATTGTCGTCGCCGAGCAGAACAAGATCAGGCTTGAATGCGCGCAAGGCTGACATGATTCGGGCCGTGGCGCCTGCCATGTCCGCCCGGCTGTCCTTGCGCTTGGTATCCATCCAGTCCTTGCGGATGACCGCACGCGCGCTCTCGGCAACGTCGCTATTGGCAAGCTGCTGTGCCTGAAGTTCGTTGTCGAGATAGCCGTACTTGAGCAGGGCTGCACCGACGCCTTTCTGGGTCGATTGCGACCACAGATAGGAGCGGTGGTAGCTGCTCACAATAAAGATGCGCTGCTTGCGCTTGCCTTGAGCCGGCACGGCGCGAGGTAAAAGCGAGACGCTCGCGGCCACGCTCGCCAGCCCCGAATGCAGAAGAATGCGACGTTGCATGGGCTCAGACCTTTTTCCTGGCGCGCCAGGTGTCGAAGATCCGGTTTGCCTGGCTGGAGTACATCTTGAGGGACTCCTCCGGACTCAGGCGACCACTGGCTGCGTCGGCAAACATTTGCGGAATCAGCCAGCCTTTCCAGATCTCGTCGATGGCGGCGTTTGCATAGCCCGGGTAGCCCACATTGACCGTCCAGCGATCGGCGTCTGTGAAGATCGCGTATTTGTCCGAGGGCGTGGCTTTCTTGTCCACCGCAACCAGCTGCTTGAGGTCAGGG
>JBMSOD010000198.1:0-5767 GCA_049422085.1 Burkholderiaceae bacterium | reverse complement strand
GAGCAGAGTCCTGAATTCTTTGAGGTCACCCCCAGCGGCGAGGTCCTCTCGCGACTGACCACCGACACCACACTGGTGCAGACGGTGGTGGGCTCATCCCTGAGCATGGGCTTGCGCAATGCAGTCATGGGAACCGGGGCGCTGATCATGCTGATCTGGACCAACCCCTGGGTCATGGTGCAAGTCATCGGCGTCTTGCTGCTGGTGGTCATTCCCACTGCTCGCTTTGGCCGGCGGGTTCGCAGGCTCTCACGCGCCAGCCAGGACCGGGTGGCCGATTCGAGCGCCATGGCCGGCGAAGTGCTCAATGCCATGCCGGTGGTTCAAAGCTACACCGCAGAATCACGCGAAGCCGGACGTTTTGCGCAAGCGACCGACCAGGCCTTCGAGGCGGCCGTCAAGAGAACTCGCGCACGCTCGATTCTGGTGGCCTTTGTCATCATCGCCACCTCGGCTGCCCTGCTCTGGGGCTTGTACCAGGGCACCCAATCGGTGATGCGCGGCGAGATCAGTGCGGGCCACCTGGGTCAAACGGTGATGTACGTGATCATTCTGGCCGGTGCCTTTGCCGTTCTAGGTGAGGTCTACGGCGACCTGCTGCGCGCCGCTGGCGCCACCGAGCGACTGATGGAATTGCTCAGCAGCCGATCGAGTATTGCATCGCCAGCCGCTGCCGTGATGCCGCCACCGACCCTCGGCGGCAGCGAGATCGTGTTTGAGTCTGTGCAATTTAGCTATCCCTCGCGACCCAATCAAGCTGCACTGTCGCAGTTTGACCTGCACATACCCTCCGGCCAGACGCTGGCTCTGGTGGGCCCGAGCGGCGCCGGCAAGAGCACCGTGCTGGCTTTGCTGCTGCGCTTTTACGATCCGCAGGCTGGCCGCATCCTCATAGACGGGGTGCCCATTGCCCAGATGAGTCTGCGGGACCTGCGCCGGCGCATTGGTATCGTGCCGCAAGAACCGGTGATCTTTTCAGCCTCAGCGCTGGAGAACATCCGCTATGGCAGACCCGAGGCCTCCGATGAAGAGGTCAAGGTGGCCGCTCGCGCCGCCTTCGCCGATGAGTTCATGGCCACGCTGCCTGAGGGCTACGACACCTTCCTGGGCGAGCGGGGCGTGCGCTTGTCAGGCGGGCAGCGTCAGCGCATCGCCATCGCCCGTGCCATGCTCAAGAATCCGCCTCTGCTGCTACTTGACGAGGCGACCTCAGCCTTGGATGCCCACAGCGAACGGATGGTGCAGGCAGCCCTCGATCGCGCGATGCGGGGACGCACAACACTGGTGATCGCTCATCGACTGGCCACCGTGCAACGCGCTGACCGGATCGTGGTGATTGACAAGGGGCATCTGGTCGAGCAAGGCACCCATGAGCAACTGGTGAGCCACGGCGGTCTGTATGCCCGGCTGGCCGCTCTGCAATTTAAGGCCTAGAGCGCATCAGCGCCGGACGATCGCGGCCATGCGCGAGATGCATGGATCAAGGCGAAATCGGTCTTGGACAAAGCGGTGATCGACCCCTAAGCTGGGGACTCCCTTCATTCCCACGAGGAAGTCCCATGAGCTCAGCTCCAGAGCCGGTCGCAAACATCGACCGCAATCCGCACCAGCCACTGTCTTACCTCAAGGCCGATGATCTCGGTCCCTGGGGGCACTACCTTGAACAAGTAGATCGGGTGCTGCCGCATCTGGGCCGACTCTCACGCTGGGCCGAAACCCTCAGGCGTCCCAAACGTATTTTGACCGTCGATGTACCGATCGAGCTCGACAACGGACAGATGGCCCACTTCGAGGGCTACCGGGTGCAGCACAACGTCTCGCGCGGTCCAGGCAAAGGCGGCGTTCGTTTCCATCAAGATGTAACGCTCTGCGAAGTGATGGCGCTGGCAGCCTGGATGTCGATCAAGAACGCGGCCGTCAACGTCCCCTATGGCGGAGCCAAGGGCGGCATCCGGGTCGATCCGCACACCCTATCGCGCGGTGAACTCGAGCGCATGACGCGACGCTACACCAGCGAGATCGGGATCATCATCGGCCCGCATCAAGATATCCCCGCCCCCGATGTCAACACCAATGAGCAAATCATGGCATGGATGATGGACACCTATTCCATGAACGTGGGGACCACCACCACCGGCGTGGTGACCGGCAAGCCGGTTGACCTGGGCGGCTCGCTCGGTCGGCGCGAGGCAACCGGTCGAGGCGTATACACCGTGGGCCGACTGGCCGCACAGCATCTGGGCCTGGACCCCTGCGGCGCCCGTATCGCCGTTCAGGGGCTGGGTAATGTAGGCAGTGTTGCAGCCCGTCTTTTTGCCCAGGCCGGCGCGCGAGTGGTGGCGGTGCAAGACCATACCGGCTCTGTGTATCGCGAATCAGGTCTTGATCTGGACGCCTTGCTGGCGCACAGCGCCCGGCAAGGTGGCGTCGCCGGCTTTGAGTCGGCCCAGGTGCTGGGCAACGAGGCCTTCTGGGACGTTCAATCAGACATCCTGATTCCAGCGGCGTTGGAGCAACAGATCACCGCCGAGCGGGCCCTGCGCCTGCAGACCCGGCTGATTTTGGAGGGCGCCAACGGCCCGACCACGCCGGCGGCCGATGACATCCTGGCCGACCGCAACATCCTGGTGGTTCCCGACGTCATCGCCAATGCAGGGGGCGTGACCGTCAGCTATTTCGAATGGGTACAGGATTTCTCCAGCTTTTTCTGGGACGAGGCCGAGATCAACCGCCGCCTGATTCGCGTGATGAGCGAGGCCTTCCAGGCCGTCTGGGAGGTCGCCCGCGAACGCCGCGTCAGCCTCCGTACAGCGGCCTTCATCGTGGCCTGCAGACGCATCCTGCACACGCGCGAGTTGCGCGGGCTCTATCCCTGAGCACTGCGCTGTTACGCCTCTGTACCGCAAGGGCGATACCCTCGCCGGTTGTGGATACCGCCGATAACCCAGGGCGTCCCGACAAGGCGGGTCGGCAAGGGCATCGGACACGATGTACGGCGGTCCCATGGGGGCTATGCTGCCCCTCGGGGGTGCACCTGACACCTTGGGTCACAATAAGTCCCATCAGCTCATCTAACGGAGACAACATGCTGTTCCCCACCACCATTGTTGGCAGCTACCCCCAGCCGGACTGGCTGATCGACCGCGTCAAATTGGCTGGCCGGTTCCCGCCGCGGGTGCGGGCCAAAGAACTTTGGCGGGTGTCAGAGCCCTATCTGCAGCAGGCCATGGACGACGCCACCATCCTGGCGATCAAGGCGCAGGAAGATGCCGGCCTGGACATCATCACCGACGGCGAGATTCGGCGTGAAAGCTATTCCAACCGCATTGCCACTGCGCTTGAAGGGGTGGATATCGACAACCCGGGTACGGCGCTGGATCGATCTGGCCACCCGAACCCGGTCCCGCGTATCGTCGGCAAGATCCGGCGCTCGCGCCCGATCGAGCTGGAAGATTTGCTCTTTCTGAAGAAACACACAAGCCGCAAGGTCAAGATCACCGTGCCTGGCCCTTTCACCATGCTGCAGCAGGCTCAGAATGATTTCTACGCCTCCGAAGAAGAGGCGGCCATGGACTACGCTGCAGCCATCAATGAAGAAATCAAGGACCTGTTTGCGAACGGGGCGGATGTCGTCCAGGTCGATGAGCCTTACATGCAGGCGCGCCCCGAAAAAGCGCGCCAGTATGGGATCCGAGCTCTCAACCGGGCTCTGGAGGGTGTCACAGGGGTCACCGCGGTACACATCTGCTTCGGCTACGCAGCCATCATCCACGCCCGACCCAATGGCTACAACTTCCTGGGCGAGCTGGCGGCCTGCAGTTGCCAGCAAATCTCCATCGAGACCGCGCAATCCAACCTCGATTGCTCAGTACTCACCAGCCTGCCGGGCAAGCAGATCATGGTCGGCTGTCTCAACCTGGAAGACCCGGCGGTTGAATCACCGGTGGTGGTGGCTGCACGCGTCAAGCGCGCGCTGCAGTTCATCAAGCCTGAGCAGGTGATTTTGGCGCCAGACTGCGGCATGAAATACCTGCCGCGCGAGGTGGCCGACGGCAAACTGCGGGCCATGGCCGAAGCGGCGCGCAACCTGCGCGCCGAATACGGCGCCTGACAGCGCACGGTCGGCGCCGGCCCGGCTACAGCAAGGGCTCTTTTAGCGCTTCGGGCAGGACCAGCGGCATCACAGAGATGCCCTCGTCGAGCAAGGCCGCCGCCTCATCCGGGGAGGTGCGGCCCCGGATGCCACGCTCGGGTTGATCGCCGTAATGCATCTGGCGAGCGAGGTCGGCAAATCGATCACCGACGTCTTCGGTCTGCTCGACAATCTGCCGCACAGCCTTGAGCCACAGTGCCTGCAGCTGCGGATTGCCGGTCGCCGCCGACAGCTCGCCACCAGAGCCTGAAGGAGCAGCTTCGGCGGCCGCCCCCAGATTCAGTCGCGGCGCGCTCAGCTGTTTTTCAACGGTGGTTTGACCACACATCGGGCATGCCACGAGGCCCCGCTCCCGTTGACTTTGAAAGTCCTCTTCGGAAGCGAACCAGCCCTCAAAGACATGCTGCTGCGCACATTTGAGATCCAGAACTTTCATGCCTCATTATCGCGCCGTCGGGCAAATCCCTGCCGACGGCGCCCTATACCGACAAGGCCGCGGTTTAAGGGGGCTGCTGCCAATCGAGCGACCAGACCCCTGCCCTGACATTTTGGGCCCAAAGCAGACAAAACAGGGTCTTGGCATCGGTCACCTGCCCCTCACGCACCCATCCAAGCATCTGATCGAGGCTGGCTGGGAATACATCCAAGAATTCGCCTGGATCGAGCCGACGCTCACCAAGGCTCAGATCGCGTGCAAAAAACAGGTGTATCACCTCCGTGGAATAGGCAATGGCCAGATGCACCGGCCCGGCATAAGCCCATAGACGGGCCGAGTAACCCGTCTCCTCGCGCAGTTCACGCTGCGCGCACCGCAGGGGGTCCTCGCCTGCGTTGAGTTTGCCGGCCGGAAACTCAGTGAAGGCGCGCCCCAGCGGATAGCGCCATTGCCGCTCCAGCACAAAGCGTCCATCTTCGAGTTCAGCCACCACCACGACAGCCCCGGGATGACAGACATATTCGCGAACAGCCAGGCTCGCATCGGGCAGGCGCACCTGATCACGACGGGCCACAAGAAAGTGCCCCCTGAGCAACTCCTGGCTAGAAACGAGTTCTTCGCGCAGATGCTGCTCATCCCGGGGGCTATCGGTGCTCAAGACAGCACCTCAAGAACGGCGGTAGAGGTAACGGTAGACAAAGCCAGGGAAGGCCAGCGTTAGAAACAGGCTGGCTGTGACCGCGTAAAACTCCCAGCCCTGAGGAGTCGCCCGACCTATGCTCTGTTCCACGACCAAGGCCACGGCCCCGACCAGAAAATACAAGATGGCCAACTCAAGGATTCGCAAGGCCAGCGGTTTAGATCCGACCATCGGCCGCAACAAAAAGGCTCGATTGCTCAGGAAAGGCAGGTTGGCCGCCACCAGTGCTAGCACGATGATGGCCCAGGACAGGCGCTGAGAGTTCATGGCCTGAGCTCAGCCACCCAGCGACTTGAGCACGCCGCTCATAGACTGGGCACACAGGGTCATCAGTCCCCCGGGCAACAAGCCAAGAAGCAGCATCAGGGCACCGTTGAGGGTGAGAACCACCCGCACATCCTGCCCGGCCTCGATCGGATGAGCGACGTGGGCCGGCACCGGATCGAAATACATGACCTTGACCACCCGCAGATAGTAA
>JBMSOD010000197.1:0-5805 GCA_049422085.1 Burkholderiaceae bacterium | reverse complement strand
TACCTTGCAGGACATGCGCGACATTGAGCGGCGGGTCACAGCCAATCGATTCAACGGGGTCGATGCCGAAGTTCTTTCCGCAGCCCAGGTCAAGGAGATCGTGCCCTTCATCAATCTGCAAACCCGGTACCCGGTGCTTGGAGCATCGTTCCAACGTCGTGCTGGCGTGGCCCGACATGACGCGGTGGCCTGGGGCTTTGCGCGTGCTGCAGATGCTCTGGGCGTGGACATCATCCAGAACTGTGAAGTCATCGGCATCGGTCGGGAAAATGGCGAAGTCACCGGTGTGGATACGGTCAAGGGGTTCATCCGGGCCAAAAAGGTGGCCGTGGTGGCGGCGGGGCACTCCAGCGTGATCGCCTCGATGGCCGACATTCGTCTGCCGATCGAAAGCCATCCGCTGCAGGCGCTTGTTTCAGAACCGCTCAAACCCATCTTTCCCACCGTGGTGATGAGCAATGCCATCCATGCCTATATCAGCCAGAGCGACAAGGGCGATCTGGTCATTGGTGCAGGCATCGACGCTTATACCGGTTACGGTCAGCGCGGCAGTTTTCCCATCATCGAGCAGACGCTGCAGGCCATCGTCGAGATGTTTCCGATCTTCTCGAGGGTTCGAATGAATCGCCAATGGGGTGGCATTGTGGATGTCTCGCCCGATGCCTGCCCCATCATCGGACTGACACCGCTCAAAGGCCTCTATATCAACTGCGGTTGGGGTACGGGGGGTTTCAAGGCCACTCCGGGCTCTGGCTGGGTGATGGCCCATACCGTAGCCCAGGACCGCCCGCATCCGCTCAACGAGGCCTTCTCGCTAGAGCGGTTTTCGACCGGGCACCTGATTGACGAGCACGGCGCTGCTGCCGTTGCGCACTAAGTCTTCGCTGAATCAAAGATCACCATGCTGGAATTGCGCTGCCCTTACTGTGGCCCACGGGCCGAGTCCGAGTTCGCCTATGGTGGCGAAGGCGGCGTTGCCCGACCGACCCAAACGGAGTCTCTTGCTGACACCCAGTGGGCGGATTACCTCTTCATGCGGCGCAACCCCAAGGGACTGCATCATGAGCAATGGCGTCATGCCAGTGGCTGCGGCCGCTGGTTTCATGCCCTTCGCGACACGGTGAGTTACCGGATCCATGCCACCTGGAAGATCGGCGAGCCCACACCCGAGACGCCGCAGCAGGACCTCATCCGATGATATTCCGACTTCCCCGGGGTGGTCGCATTGCCCGCGATCAGATTCTGCGGTTTCGCTTCAATGGGCGCGAGTATCACGGCCTGCAAGGCGATACGCTCGCCTCAGCACTGCTCGCCAACGGCGTGCATCGGGTCGCCCGAAGCTGGAAATACCATCGGTCGCGAGGCGTATTGTCGGCAGGGGTAGAGGAGCCCAATGCGCTGGTTCAATTGTTCGAAGGTGCACGCACCATTCCCAATGCCAAGGCGACCGAGACTGAACTGGTCGAGGGTCTGACCGCGCAATCGGTCAACGCCCGCCCGAGTGTCGACTGGGACCTGCGATCCGTCCACGGATGGTTCTCGCGGATCATGCCTGCAGGCTTCTATTACAAGACCTTCATGGCCTCGCAGCAGGTCTGGCACTTCTTCGAGCATCACATCCGAAAAGCCAGCGGGCTCGGCGAATCCCCTCGAGTCGCTGACCCGGACCGCTATGCCAAGCGCCATGCTCACTGCGACGTGCTGGTGGTTGGTGGCGGGATTGCAGGGCTATGCGCAGCCCTGTCTGCAGGCCAGGCGGGTGCGCGGGTCATTTTGTGTGACGAGCAGTCCGAGCCTGGTGGGTGGCTGCTCTCCAGCGATGAAGCCATCGACGGCGTCCCAGCAGGCACATGGCTTGCGAAGGCTCTGGACCAACTTCGCAAGATGCCCGAAGTCATCGTGCTGCCACGCACAACGGCCTTCGGCTTTCATGATCACGGCTTTGTGACCCTGGTCGAGCGACTTGGCGACCATCGGCCCGAAAACGCTCCGCCTGCCTGCCGGGAAAAGCTCTGGAAGGTCCGTGCTCGTCAGGTGGTGCTGGCCACCGGTGCGCATGAAAGGCCTCTGGTCTTTGCAAACAACGATCTTCCGGGCGTCATGCTGGCCTCGGCAGTGTCGACCTACCTTCGCCGTTATGCCGTCGCGCCAGGCCGACGGGCCGTGCTCTTTACCAACAATGGCCTTGCCTACGACGCTGCGCTGGCTTTGCACACAGAAGGCCTTCACGTACAGGTGATTGATGCCCGTCAGACCGCCGATGGCCATGCGGCGGATCGCGCACGAGCGGCGGGCATCGACATTCTCACCGGACATGTGGTGACGCAGGCAGTGGGACGAAGCCGGGTGCGCGCAGTGCATGTGCAGCGCATGGATGCGCAGGGCGTGCTGCACGACTCGAGGCGCGAAATCACCTGTGACCTGCTGGCGGTGTCGGGGGGATTCAGCCCGGTCATTCATCTGCATGGACAGGCGGGCAGCAAGCCGGTCTGGAGCGAAGCACAGGCCGCCTTCCTTCCTGGAGCACCTGCGCAAGCTGAACATTCGGCCGGCGCGTGCAACGGAACACTGACCCTGCACGAGGCGGCACATCAGGGTTGTAAGGCGGGCGCGACAGCCGCCGATCGTGCCGGATTCAAGGCCGCGCCGATCCGGCCGCCGACCATTTCGCCGATCGCAGCGGGCGACCTGCTGGCGCTATGGCTCGTGCCCCATCCTGCAGGCCCATCCCGTGCCCCCAAGCAGTTTGTCGATCTGCAAAACGATGTCGCGGCATCCGACCTGCTGCTGGCCGTTCGTGAAGGCTTCGAGTCAATCGAGCATGTGAAGAGATTCACGGCGATGGGCTTCGGAACGGATCAGGGCAAGACCGGCAACATCAATGGCATGGGCATCGTGGCGCAAACTCTTGGCCGCACCATTCCTGAGGTCGGTACCACCACTTTCCGTCCGAACTACACACCGGTGAGCTTCGGTCTTCTGGCGGGCCTCGAACTGGGAGAGGGTTTCGACCCGGTTCGGACCACGCCCATGCATGAGTGGCATGTTCGTCACAGGGCCGAGTTTGAAGACGTCGGTCAGTGGAAGCGCCCCTGGTATTACCCGCAGGCGCATGAAGACCTGCATGCGGCGGTTCGTCGTGAAGTGAGGGCGGTGCGCGAAGGGGTTGGCATGCTCGATGCCTCCACGCTCGGCAAGATCGACATCCAGGGGCCTGATGCCGTCACCCTGCTCAATTGGGTGTATTCCAACGGCTGGTCCAACCTCGAGGTGGGCAAGTGCCGCTACGGACTCATGCTCGATGAGAACGGCATGGTCTTCGATGACGGCGTTACCGTCAGGCTCGGCGAGCACCACTACCTGATGCACACCACCACGGGAGGCGCTGCGCGCGTGCTCGCATGGATGGAGCGATGGTTACAGACTGAATGGCCTCACCTGAAGGTCTACCTGACCACAGTCACCGATCACTGGGCCACCACGGCAGTCGCCGGTCCGAAAAGCCGGGACGTCCTGAGGGTGCTTTGTAAAGACGTTGACTTTGACGATGAGGCCTTTCCCTTCATGACCTGGCGGCCGGGAATGATTGCCGGCGTATCCGCACGGCTGATGCGTATCAGTTTTTCAGGTGAGCGCGCCTACGAGGTCAATGTTCCTGCAGCACAGGGCAAAAGGGTTTGGGAGGCGATCCATGAAGCCGGCGCTCCCTGCGGCATCACGCCCTATGGCACCGAAGCCATGCATGTCCTGCGTGCCGAAAAGGGATTCATCATCGTGGGGCAGGATACCGACGGCTCGGTCACGCCCATCGACCTGGGCCTGAGCGGCATGGTTTCAAAACAGAAAGATTTCCTCGGCAAGAGATCTCTCGCACGAAGCGATACCGCGCGATCAGATCGCAAGCAATGGGTCGGCCTCCTGACCGATGACCCGAATCAGGTGCTCCCCGAGGGGGCCCAAGTCCTCGCCGGGCCACCGGGCGCCTTGCCGATGCCCATGGACGGTCATGTCACATCGAGCTATGCCAGCCCGACGCTGGGACGCTCGATCGCGCAGGCTCTGATCAGGGGAGGTCATCAACGAATGGGACAGCGGGTTCATGTCGGCATGAGTGACGGCAGAAGTACCACGGCCGTGATCTGCTCGCCTGTCTTCTATGACCCCAAGGGAGCGCGCCAGCATGTCTGACACCCTGATTTCGAACCCGGGCCTGACCGTCTCAGGACGCTCGATGGAATCACTGCAGATGAGCTGGCAGGCCGATCACACCCTGATCAATCTGAGAGGCAACCCTCAAGATGATGCCTTCAGGAGGGCGATTGCCTTTGCGCTGGGATGTGAACTGCCCGCAGGCGGGGGTGGCATGGCGCAGGCTCTTTCTGGGCGATTGATCGAGCTGGGTCCCGATGACTGGTTCCTCCTGTCCCCGGCTGGCCAGGCAGAGAGGCTCATTTCAAGCTTGCGGCAAGCCCTGGACGGCGTGCATGCGGCAGTCACGGACGTGAGCAGCGGCTATCTGCTCCTGCGTCTAAGCGGCCGTGCAGCAAGCGAGGTCCTGGCTCAGGGCTGCCCGCTCGACCTGCATCCACGTACGCTGCAGGCGGGCCGCTGCATGGGTTCGCACTTTTTCAAAGCTTCGATCTGGCTATGGCGCAGCCCGTCTGAACACGAATTCGAAATCCTGGTCCGCCGCAGTTTCAAGGACTATGTTGCACTGATGATGGAGCGTGCGGCCATGACTTGCGCCGTCTGAATCCTAAGAAATCGCACCGATCCCTGACGTTTCAGACGGCCCGTAGCACCTCATCCGCTGCCCGCGCCCCGGACAGCAGCGCCCCTTCCATGAAGCCCTGATAACTGTAAAACGAGTCGGTGTGCTCTCCGGCAAAGAAGATGTTTCCGGCGGGTCGGGCGTACAGACCCTCCAAGGTGGTGAAGTAGCCGGGCGCATTGTTGGTGTACGCACCCTTGAACAAGGGATTCAGAGACCAGTTTTCAAGATGGGCCTGTACCCGTCGCCGGTTGTCTCGCCGCGCGAGAACGGCACTCCCCGGATAGACCCGATCGAGCGCGCCAAGGAACGCCTCCGCCTCGGACTGAACCCGGCCTGGATCCAGACGGGCCGCCCGCAATCCCCCCGAATAGTCTGTGAGCACCCCGCGCTCGAGGGCTCGCGACAAGGACGGGTTGGTCTCCCAGGTGGACTGATGGTCGGCAAGGTCGCTGTAACTGGCACCGTTGCTGTTGCTGCGCTCCCACCAGGGCCGGCCGTTGAAGCCGATCATCATTTTCGAATTCGTCCCGTAATCGAAGCGATCGATCGCGTCCCGGTTTGCGGCGGGCAAGGAGACCGATGCCGCAAATTCAACCTCGCGCATGATGGGCGCGGGGATACAAAGAATCACGGCATCGTGAATCGTCTCGATCACACCCGAGGCGGTGGCATGGGCAAGCACCACCTTGCCGTTGGCTCGCCTTGAGACCCTGAGCAGTCGATGCCCGAGGCGCACCGGCGAAGGAAGATCCGCCGCCATCCGTGTTGCCAGAGTGTCGTTTCCTTCGACAATATGAAAGCGCTCATCACTGAACACCCCAAATGGGGTGAAGGCCTGGCGACGGTTGGTCGCAATGAAAAACAGCATGGACAGTGCACTTTGGCGCGAGATCTCCCGACCAAACTCGATGGTGTAGGCCACATCGATCACCGACCTGATGAGCGGCCCGGCACCGCGGGAGCTCAGATAATCGGCCAGGGTGGTGAAATCAAGCTGACGATCCGCGGCGTTATAGGCCAACGCGGTTGGC
>JBMSOD010000196.1:0-5829 GCA_049422085.1 Burkholderiaceae bacterium | reverse complement strand
CACCACCGCAATCAGCAGCCACAGGCGTGCCATTAAGCTCAGCGCCCGCCAGGGGCCAAAGGGCCGAACGGTAGCAGCGAGCATCACCACCAGAAGCAGGCCCGCGAACAGGCGTGCGTCGTCATGCAGGATGCGCGTGAGAAACCAGTGATCTCGGGCCGCAAAGCCGGAGGCCGTGCCCGACAGACTCTCCAGCCAGAGGTCCAGGCCCGATGCATCCCAGGCCAGCAGCATCAGCAGTCCCACGCAGGAGACGAGCGCGGCAAAACGATGGCGAGTCAGGGAGTGCACGGGCGCAGGTTACCAGCCCTGCCACAGCATCCGAGCCGGTGTCGCGGTCGAGGTTGTCAGGTTGACCTGCGAGAGCCGTCTTGGCATAGTCTGCCAGTGCGCTATTCGGAAATTCCCATGCCCACACGTAATGTTGTGCTGACCGAACACCAGTCTTCGCTAGTCGAGCGACTGGTATCTACGGGTCGCTACCAGAACGCCAGTGAAGTGCTTCGCGAGGGGCTTCGACTGATCGAGCAGCGCGAAGCAGAAGACGCTTGTCGACTTGAGGCGCTGCGATCGGCCGTGAATGCAGCCTTCGTGGACTTTGAATCGGGCCGTTACAAGACCTTTGAGACCAAAGCGGCGCTGAGAGCGCACTTGAAGGGCATCGCGAGCAAGGCCATCGCTGCTGAATAAGCATGGCCTGGAAGGTTCGACTAGCAGAACATGCTGAGGTCGATTTTCTCGACATCAGCGCCTGGACGCGTCAGCATTTCGGCGAACGCCAGGCTGAAAACTACGCGGAAACTCTGAGCCGTGCCATTGAAGCATTACTGGAGGGTCCGGAAATTCCGGGGGCAAAAGTCAGAGACGAGATCGGACCTGGCATCAGAACCCTGCATGTTGCCCGTGCGGGTCGAAGCGGACGGCACTTCGTCGTGTTCAGAATCTCAGGCAATGACACCATCGATGTCCTTCGATTGCTTCACGACAGCATGGATCTAGCCAGACATATTCCCTAGGTCATTCGACCAGACTCACACAACAATCCCAAAGGAGACCCCACCATGCCCGCCCAGCCCACCCGCCGCCGCATCGTCCACGCCGCCATGGCGGCCGCAGCCACCAGCAGCCTCGCACTGACCTCGCCTGCGCACGGCCAGGGCAGCGCGTTTCCGGGCCGTCCGGTCAAGCTGGTGGTGCCCTTTCCGGCGGGCGGCGCCACCGACCTCACGGCCCGTTTGCTGGCCGGCAAACTGGCCGAGGCCTGGGGACAGCCCGTGGTGGTGGAGAACCGACCCGGGGCCAGCGGCATGATCGGCGGCGAGCAGGTGGCCCGGGCCACGCCCGATGGCTACACCCTGCTGGTCACCATCACGACCCACATCCAGAACCCTGCCCTCTTTGCCAAGATCCCTTACGACGCGCTGAAAGACTTCGAGCCGATCTCGCAGATCTGTCTGTCATACCTCGTTCTGGCGGTGCGCCCTGAATTTCCGGCCCGCGATGTTCGCGAGTTTGCTGCCGTGGTCAAGGCCAATCCGGGCAAGTACACCTTCGGCTCCTTCGGTACCGGATCGAGCTCACATATCGTGGGCGAGCGCTTTGCGCGCAGCCAGAGCCTGGACATGGCCCATGTGCCCTACAAGGGCGCAGCGCCCCTGGTGACCGACCTGGTCGGCGGGCAGGTCTCGTCCTCATGGATCGATGTGAGCACCGCCACCCCGCATCTGGCCGCAGGCAAGCTCAAGCCCCTGGTCGTCACCGGCGCGCGTCGCACCCCCATGCTGCCCAATGTGCCCACCATGGGCGAAAGCGGATTCCAGGGCTATGAGCCCCTGGGCTGGGTGGGCATGTTTGCGCCCGCAGGCACGCCCAAGCCGCTCATCGACCGGATCTCGCGCGAGGTGATGCGCGTGGTGAAGCTGCCCGATGTGGCCGCACTGCTCAACGAACAGACCCTCGTTCCGGTGGGCGACTCGCCCGAGTCCTTTGCCGCCACGCTGCGCAACGACATGGCCCTGTGGGCCCGGATTGTTGCGGAGGCAGGAATCAAGCCGCAGTGAGCGCCCCCGCCGTGAGCGCCCTGTTTCTGCGTAATGCCTGGTATGTCGCCGCCTGGGATCGAGAGGTCGGGCGAGAGCTTCTCCCCCTGACCATCCTGGGCGAGCCGCTCGTCTTCTTTCGTCAGACCGATGGCCAGGTGGTTGCCCTTCACGATGCCTGTCCGCATCGCAAGCTGCCGCTCTCCATGGGCCGCCTCAAGGACAACACCGTCGAGTGCGGTTATCACGGCCTCACCTTTGACGGCACCGGCGCCTGCGTGCGTGCGCCCGGCATGCAGCGCCCGCCGCCGCGGGCCTGTGTGCGCGCCTATCCGGTGGTCTCGCGCTATGGCCTGCTGTGGGTCTGGATGGGCGATGCGGATCAGGCTGATCGCTCGCGCATCTTTCAGGTCGCTCAGTGGGGCGACCCGGCCTGGGGCGTGAACCAGGGCGACGGCATGCAGGTGCAGTGCAACTACCTGGATCTGACCGACAACCTGCTCGACCCCAGCCATGTGGCCTGGGTGCATCCCGGTTCCTTTGCCAACGTGGCCTGCGAAGACACCCCACTGGAGATCACTCAGGGCGACCAGGGGCTCACAGTCTGGCGCTGGATGAAGGCCGTGGAGCCCGCGCCCTTTTATGCGCCTTTCCTGAAGTTCAAGGGGCGATGCGATCGCAAGCAGCATTACGAGATGCGCTATCCCTGCCATGCGCTCATTCGCGCGATCTTCGTGCCTGCAGGCAGCGGAGGTGAGGGCCGCCCGCTACACCCTGACGCCTTCATCATGGACAGCTTCAACTTCATGACCCCGGTGGACGAGCACACCACCCGCTATCACTGGTTTCAGATGCGCAACTTCGCGCCCGATGATGCCGAGGTCTCGAGGCAATTTGCGGTCTCGGTACGAGCCGCCTTTGAAGAGGACCGTGTGGTGCTCGAAGCGGTGCACCGCGGCATGTCGAATCCTGGCACGCCCCCGATCAACCTGCCGATTGATGCTGGGCCGCTGCAGTTCCGTCGCAAGATGGCCGAGCGCATCGCCAGGGAAGAGGCCCAGTCCGCACCGCGCGATCTAACGTTCGTGAGCCCAGGCGCCTGAAAAGCGACTCAGCGCCGCCGTGCCACCGCCCAGTCCCACAGCCCGGCAAGGCCCTTGGGGAAGAAAGCGAGCACCACGATCAAAACGCTGCCCAGAATGATCTTGTCGGCATAGCCGCCGAGAGAAAGGAACTTTTCCTGAGACAGCACCAGCACCGTGGCCAGCAAAGGCCCGAGCAAGATGCGTCGACCAGGCAGCACCACCGCGGTCAGCATCAGGATCAGGAAATACGAATCCAGAATATCGGCGCTCACGTAGGCACGCTGATAGGCATAAAGCCAACCCGCCGTGGCGGTGATGGGCGCCGAGGCCAGAAATACCTGCAGCCGCACGCGCTGCGGATCGATGCCCGACATGATGGCGAGCCGGGAGTTCAGGTGCGTCATGACCGCGGCCGACCCCAGCCGCGACTGGCGAAAGCGATCAACCAGATACAGCGTGACCATCAGCAGGGCAAAGGCAAAGGGCCAGAGTTCTCTATCGTTTTTGGCCTGCAACACCACGCCGGGCAACTCGAGCGCCAGCATCGGAATCCCGCGCACACCGTCCGATCCGCCCAGAAAAGCCCAGTTCTGGGCCAGCGTAGCCGCCACCACGGCAATCGCATAGGTCACCAGCGAGAAGACAAACTCGCGCAGGCGCAGGGTGATCAGGCCTATCAGCGCGGCAAAGAGCAGCGCCATGCCGATGGACGCCAGCAGGGTGACCCAGCCGCCCGCCCCCGCACGGGTCGATAGCAAGGCTGTGGTGTAGGCGCCCACCGCAAAAAACACCGTGTGCGCCAGGCTCACCTCGCCCAGGTCCGACACGATCATGTCCAGCCCATAGGCCATCACCGCAAAAATGGCGATCAGTACGGCCGCGCTATACACCGCACCCGATCCGCCCGCCAGGGCAGGTGCAAAGTAGGCCAGCGGGGCAAGCGCCATCAGACTCCAGGTGCGGCGGGACAGGCTCATCGCGCGCTCCTCACCGTGCCCGGGTGGCCAGGCCACCGGGTCGCAGCACCAGCACTGCGATCAGCACCAGAAAGGCTGCAGCCGTGGTGTAGGCCGGCGACACCAGGGCGCCAAAGAACGCAGTGAAGAGCCCTAGCGCCAGGCCCGCAAAATAGCTGCCATACACACTGCCGATGCCGCCCAGCACCACCACGACAAAGGTCATGATCACTTCATCGAAACCCATCGAGGTGAGGATGGGCGTACGCGGCCCGACCATGGCGGCGGCCAGCGCCACCGCGGCTCCCTCGAAGGCAAACACACCCAGATAGACATTGCGCACATTCACGCCTGCGAGTTCGGCGAGCTTGGGATCCTCGGCCACCATGCGCACCAGTCGACCGATGCGGGTGCGCTCCAGGGTGAGGTCGAGCACGATGAACACCACGATCGTCACGATGACAATCGCCACCTCCTGGTAGGTGAGGAAGGACTCGCCCAGCGTGATGTCGGTGCCCGAAAGCGGCGTATCCAGAATCTGTCCGGTCGATCCAAACACCAGGGCGGCCGCACCATGCAGCACATAACCCACCCCCAGGGTCATGATCATGATCGAGACCAGGTTCTGCTCCATGGTGGCCTGCAGCATGATCCTCTGCAGCAGCAGGCCCACCACCGCACCCACGCCCATGGCCACGGCAATGGCCAGGGGATAGGGCAGCCCCAGGCCACTGATCGCCCACCAGGTCATGAAGGCGCCCAGCATGTACATCTGGCCATGTCCAAAGTTGACCAGCCTGGCCACGCCAAGCAGTACCGTCCAGCCAATGGCCACCAGGGCGTAGGCATGGCCGAGCACCAGGCCGTTGATGAGTTGCTGGCTGAGATTCACGACTCGCTCGTTCCAAGGTAGGCCGCTGCAATCCGCGGGTCATCACGCATCTGCGCCGCAGGCCCTTCAAGCACCACGCGGCCCCGCTCCAGCAACACCAGTCGATCGACCACCTCGATGGCGGCCCTCACGTTCTGCTCCACCAGCAAGACCGTGAGGCCATCCGACGCCAGCGTGCGCATGGTCTGCAGCACCGCGGACACCAGTCGGGGCGCAAGCCCGATCGAGGGCTCATCCAGCATGAGCACCCTGGGGCCGAGCATCAGTGCACGGCCAATGCCCAGCATCTGACGCTCGCCACCCGAGAGCTGTCCGCCCAGATGTCCGCGTCGCTCCATCAGCCGCGGAAACAGCGCGAAGACCGCCTCACGATCGTAGTAGCGACGGCCCGCACCGGGCTTCACACCGCCCGGCACCGACAGATTTTCATCAACCGTCATCTCGGCAAAAATCAGCTTGCCTTCGGGCACCAGCAGCAGCCCTTCGCGGGCTCGCTGATGGGCCGCCATGGTCGACAGATCACGTCCGTCGAGCGCGAACCGCCCCCTGGCGCGGGGCTTGCCGCGCGACCATACGGCAAAAGCATTTACCAGTGTGGATTTACCCGCACCGTTGGCTCCCACCACCCCCAGCACCTCACCGGCACGCAGTTCGAGCGCCTCGACACTGAGGGCGGTATTGCCACCATAGGCCACCGTGAGGCCCTCGGCACGCAGCACGACGCCGGTCATTGCGTGCGCCCCAGATAGGCTTCGATCACAGCAGGATTCTGCTGAATCTCGCGGGGCGTTCCGACCGCAATGCAGCGGCCCTGATCGAGCACCACGATGCGATCGGCCACGGCCATGATGAGGTCC
>JBMSOD010000195.1:0-5913 GCA_049422085.1 Burkholderiaceae bacterium | reverse complement strand
GGGAGGGGGGCATGCGGCCGATGCCGGCCAAGCTGGGGAAGCAGGGCGTGCGCGACATGCTCAGGCGCTCGGACGCCCGCATGAGCGGCACAAGCTACGGTGCCTGCATGCTGCATTGCGCGCCTGAGGCCTATGTGGGCGGGCCGCTCGCCCTGGTGCGCACCGGCGATCTGATCACGGTCGACGTGCCTGCACGCAGCATTCATCTGCAGGTGAGCGAGGCCGAACTCGCTGCGCGCAAGGCCGCCTGGGCCCCGCCGCCGCGCCGCTTCGAGCGGGGCTATGGATGGATGTTCAGCCAGCACATCCTGCAGGCGGATCAGGGCTGCGACTTTGATTTTCTTGAAACGGACTTTGGCGCGGCCGTGCCAGAACCGGACATCTTCTGATCTTCGCGTGCACTTCCTCTGACCCTCACGATGAGCCAGACCATGCAAAAGATCCTCATCGAGCGCTCGGGCCCCGTCACCACCCTCATCATCAATCGGCCCGAGGTCCGCAATGCGCTCGATCGTGAAGCGACCGCCCTGCTCAATGCGGCGATCCGGTCCTTTGAGTCCGACGCTCAGGCCCGTGTCGCCGTGCTCTGGGGTGCCGGCGGCAGCTTCTGTGCTGGAGCCGATCTGAAAGAACTGGCCAGTGGCGTTCACTACGAGCCGTGGGCAGGCAGTGCCGAAGGACCCCTGCGCGCACCAGCCCGCAAGCCGGTGATTGCTGCGGTCGCAGGCCATGCCTGCGCCGGAGGCCTGGGCGTGGCCCTGTGGTGTGATCTTCGGGTGGCCGAAGAAAGCGCCACCTTTGCTGTGCTGTCGCGGCGATGGGGCGTGCCCATGAGCGACGGCACCACGGTACGTCTGCCCCGCCTGATCGGCGAGAGCCGCGCGCTCGACATGCTGCTCACCGCGCGCAAGGTCGGCGCTGCGGAGGCCGAGCGCATCGGCCTGGTCAACCGGGTCGTGCCCGATGGTCAGTCGCGCGAAGCCGCAGAAGCGCTGGCCCGCGAGATCGCGGGCTTTCCGCCCATCGCCATGCTGTCGGACCGACGCTCCTTGTACGAACAGTCGGGCCTGCAGCAGGATGCCGCCATCGCTCGTGAGGCTGAACTCTCGATCGAGGCGCGGCGGCAGGAAGCTCAGGCGGGCGCCCTGCGCTTTGCCCAAGGGGCCGGGCGACACGGCAAAACGACATGAAGGCCTTGGTATGAAAGCCGACCGATGAAGGCCGTCGTGTGTCGCCAGTACGGTCTGGCGCATGCACAGCTTGAAGACTGCCCTTCGCCGGCACTTTCACCGGGCGAGGTGCGGATCGCCGTCAAGGCGGCCGGGGTGAGCTTTGCCAATCTGCTGGTGATCGATGGCAAGCACCAGAATCGCGCGGATCCGCCCTTTACGCCGGGCACCGAAATCGCCGGCATCGTGCTCGAGTGTGCACACGACGTGGTGCGATTCCGGCCGGGTGATCGGGTGGTGGCCGGCATCCGCAAGGGCGGCTTTGCACAAGAGGCCATCGCGCCCTGCGAAACCGTCTTCGCCCTGCCCGATGCGGTGGACTTTGCCGCAGGTACCCACATTCCGACCCTCTATGCCACCGCCTATGCCGCACTCAAGTGGCGCGCGGCCCTGCAGCCAGGCGAGACGCTGCTTGTGCATGGCGCCGCAGGCGGCAGTGGCCTGGCTGCCATCGAGATCGGCAAGGTGCTCGGGGCCCGGGTGATCGCCACCGCGGGGTCTGCCGCCAAGGTCGCGGCCACCCTGGCGCATGGCGCCGATCTGGCGATTCATCATCGCGAGCAGGACTTCCGTGAAGAAGTGCTTGCCGCCACTGAAGGTCGGGGCGCCGACGTGATCTTCGATCCGGTCGGCGGCACGGTCTTTCAGGAATCCATGCGCTGCATCGCCTCCGAGGG
The DNA here is from genome assembly GCA_049422085.1 of Burkholderiaceae bacterium. Classification (GTDB taxonomy): domain Bacteria; phylum Pseudomonadota; class Gammaproteobacteria; order Burkholderiales; family Burkholderiaceae_E; genus UBA4615. Next base: position 4,007 of record JBMSOD010000195.1, on the reverse strand, counting down.
GCGCCTGTTGCCGATCGGCTTTGCGGGCGGCGACATCCCGCAGATCCCCGCCAATCTGGTGCTGGTCAAGAACGTGAGTGTGCTGGGTGTGTATTGGGGCTACTACATGGGCTGGGCTCGCCAGGCGCCGCCGGCGTCGCTTGAACCGCGGCGGCGGGCTGCCTTCAGCGAGATGCTGGGCTGGGCGGCGGCAGGACACCTGCGACCGCATACCCATCGCCATTACGCCCTGGGCGACTTTCGTGAAGCGCTGAATGCCCTCAGCGCGCGCGAAGTGATCGGACGAAACGTGCTGCTGCCCTGAGGAAGATCAAACGGGATCAGGGACGCGAGATCGTGATCGGCAAGACGGACCTCAAACTAGACAGGAGACAACAGAGATGACTTCCTCGGACTTCAACAGGCGACACATGATCGCCAGCGCCTCGGCGCTGGGTCTTGGCCTGACACTTGCCGGGCGGACCCGCCCGGTCGCGGCGCAAAACAAGGTACCGGCCCATGATGACTTCCCCTCACGGCCGGTCAAGCTCGTGACCAGCTATGCCGCCGGCAACATTGCCGATGCGCTGGCCCGTCAGGTCGCGCAACGACTGGCCGAAGTCTGGAAGCAGCCCGTGGTCGTTGAAAACCGCCCCGGCCAGGGCGGCAGCCTCGGCGCCCAGCAGGTGGCCAAAGCGCCGCCCGATGGCTATACCCTGCTCTTTTCTGCCATGGCTGCGCTGGCCATCAACCCGCATGTCTACAGCCGGGTGGGCTACAACCCGGTGCAGGACTTTGTGCCGGTCACCGCCGTGGCCCGCACCGGCCCGGGCATCCTGTATGTCAATCCGGAGCTCAAGGTCAGTTCGCTGTCCGATCTGATCGCGCTCAGCAAAGCCCGGCCCGGCTTCCTGAACTACGGGACCGCAGGCAGCGGCACCGTGCCCCATCTGAACACTGAAGCCCTGAAGGTTGTGACCGGCTTGAATGCCACGCATGTGCCCTACAAGGCTGCGGCAGCGGTTCTGAATGATGTGGCCGGGGGGCAAATTCATTTTGCTCAGGAATCGGCAGGGGTTGTTCTGCCTCAGGTCAAATCCGGCCGGGTCAAGGCGATTGTCGCAACCGGCACCGAGCGGATCCCGGCGCTGCCCGAGCTGCCGGCGATTTCGGAGGTGGTTCCTGGCTTCATTCCCATCCAGCCCTGGATGGGTCTGCTGGTTCCTGCGGGCACCCCGGCCGCCCGGATTGCAGGCATCAATGCCGCCACACAAGAGGTGGTCCGGGACGCTGAGTTTCGAGAGCGTCTGCAACAACTCGGACTGGTCCCCCTCGGACTCGGACCGGAAGCCTTCGCGCAGACCCTGCGCAAGGATCTCGATCGCTTCGAAGGCATGGTCAAGGCCCTCAAGCTCCAGGCCGACTGAATCAGGCCCGATCAGCATGACTACGACCATCACCCACGCTGCATCTGTCGCGCCAAACCCCCCGGTCTATCGGGTCCGACGGATTCAAGCCAATCCGATCATCCGCCCGCATATGGGGCCGCGGGTGGGTCATAACGTGCAGGGCCCCTCCCTCATTCGCGTGCCGGCGTGGGTCACCAACCCCCTTGGACGCTACTACCTGTACTTCGCCGATCACAAGGGCGATCACATCCGGCTGGCATTCGCCGAACATCTTGAAGGCCCCTGGCGCATCCATGATCCTGGCGCACTCAGCCTCGCAGATTCAAGGTATCTGACCGAAGCACCTGTGATTCCCGAGGGAACGACCCATGCACGCCTGGTGGGCACACGACCCGGGATGGCGCCTGAACACACTCCCGGCGTCACGTCGGCGCTTTCGGATGCCACCTGCCCGCACATTGCCTCGCCCGACGTGCATGTAGACCATGGGCAACAGCGCATCGTGATGTACCTGCATGGGCTCACCGGGTTTCAGACGCAACGAACGCGCGTGGCGCTTTCCCGCGACGGCCTGAACTTCGAGACCCGCGAACCCCTGCTGGGTCCGAGCTACTTCAGGGCTTTTCAGTGGCAGGGCATGACCTATGCGCTGGCCATGCCTGGCCGCATGCTGCGATCTGCCGACGGTGTGAGCGGCTTCGAGCCGGGGCCGCTGGTCTTCGATGAGCCCCTGCAACGCCATACCGCGGTACGGGTGAGAGCCTCTGGCGAACTGGAGGTGTTCTGGACTCGGGTCGGCGATGTGCCGGAGCGCATCCTGGTGTCACGCATTGCACTGACGTCCGACTGGCAGCAGTGGCGCGCCGGGCCGCCGCAGGAGGTCCTCAGACCGGAGTTTCCGTGGGAAGGCGCGGACCTGCCTCTGGCACCGTCCTGGCGAAGCGGCATTGATCTGCCAGTGCATCAGCTGCGCGACCCGGCCCTCTTCGAAGAAGACGGCCGGACCTGGCTGCTCTATGCAGTGCAGGGGGAGTCGGGCATTGCCCTGGCTGAACTGATCGAGCGCCACCCCGCTGCGCTGCCCCAGGCCTGAGGCTGATCCATCGGGGTCATTCTGGGACGGTGAGCGCATCGATGCAGGCCTCGCGCAGGGCCCAGGCCTGATCCGATGACATGTCGTTGCGCAGCGCCCATTCGGCAATCGCCTGTCGGTGAACCGCAGCCTTGCGCTCGATCAGCGCGTCGGGGCTGGGAAAGGGCTCCTGAAGCAGCGCGCTGAACACCGAGCGACGACCCCGAGGCAGCCCCGTGAAATCCAGTCGCTGATGATCCACGGTGAGATAGCAATGAGCTTCGGGCAGGCTTCGCACGTCCGCCGCAGTGAGCACACGGCCGACACCCGGCGTGTTGTTGTCATCCATGTCGTACACGCCCACCGTGAGCATGACATCGAAGCGGCCACTGGCCTGCGCCGCCCGGGCGATCAAAAGATGTTTGCTGCTGCAGGTGCCGCAGCCCTCACGCAACACGGCCAGCGGATGACTCAACTGAAGAGGGCGTCGGTAGGGCAGACCCTGCACATGCCCGGCCAGCTGGTCAAGACGATCAAACCCTGATGCGATGATTGCATCGCACAACGGATCTCCCGCCCGCAGAGGGGTGGCCAGCAGATTCGGAAAGGACTGCATCAGCAAATTACAGCCTGAAGCCGCGCGCTGCCTCCGCCAGACGGCCGGCCTGCTCGCGCAGCGACTCGGCCGCGCCCGCAGACTCCTCGGCCATGGCCGCGTTCTGCTGGGTATCTCGGTCGATGTCCGACAGCGACATGGCCAGGTCCTGCACCTGCGCCGACTGCTCGGCAGTCGCAGCACTGACCTCGCGCACCAGGCGGGTGACTGCATCGATCGAACTCACCACGCCATGGATGGTCTGACCCGCCTCGCTGACCAGGCTCGCGCCGTTGCCCACCGTCTTGACCGAATCAGCCACCAGCGTTGCAATCTCGCGCGCAGCCGTGCCGCTGCGCTGGGCCAGCTGACGTACCTCGGAGGCCACCACCGCAAAGCCACGGCCCTGCTCCCCGGCGCGGGCCGCCTCAACGGCCGCATTGAGCGCCAGGATGTTGGTCTGGAAGGCGATCGAATCCACTGTGCGCACGATCTCGGCAATTTTGGCTGAGGCGGTTTCGATGTCTCGCATGGTCGACACCACGCGGTCCACGGCCTCGCCCCCCTGTGCGGCCTGCAGGCTGGCCTGCGCGGCCAGGCGATCGGCCTCACTCGCCGCCTCGGCATTGCCGCGAATGCCTTCGCCAAACTGTCCGAGGGATGAAGTCGTCTGTTGCAGACCGGCAGCCTGGCGCTCGGTACGGGCAGACAGGTCCTGGCTCGCCCCCGCGATTTCGCCCGAGGCGGTGGACACCTGATCGATGCCTTCGCGAACCTCGCTGATCAGACCCCGCAATGCCAGTTGCATATCGCCCATGGCCTGCAGAAGCACTCCGATTTCGTCGCGGCCACCCGTCGGCACCGTGCCCCCCAGGTCGCCCTGCGCAATGCGCTGTGCCACCTGACTGGCCTGATCGAGCGGGCCCAGGATGCGTCGCTGGGCAGACAGACC
>JBMSOD010000194.1:0-5962 GCA_049422085.1 Burkholderiaceae bacterium | reverse complement strand
TTGCAGCCCGCGTCCACTCTGGGCGATCGCCTCGCCCTGCTTCCAGTCGCCCAGATAGCGGCCGTCTGCGGGATATCGGATTCTTTCGAGTTCCTGTTTTTCGAGCCGGGCTCGCACCTGATCGGGCAGTGGTTTGAGCGCGTATTCGGAACAGGTTCGCTGCAGGTCGGACTGCTCGAGGCGATCAAGCCGTGCCGAGCCTTTCTCGGCGAACGACGCCTTGGCATAGGCGGACACATCGAATCGACTCGCGCCCAGTGCGGCACATCCAGCCAGGACCGCGATACCGGTCAAGGACAGGGCAATTCGCTTTGCAACCTTCATCTTCATGGGTCTCTCCTGATGTCATTGACTGCGCGGGTCAGCGCTTGATGGCTGGCGAGTCCATCTTTCCGCCTGCGGCATTGACGCCGAGGAAGGTGATGAGATCCACCGAGGCCGGAGAGATGAATTGCAGCTCCGGGAAGCGTTGCTGGCGAAAGCAGTCGTACAGGCGCCACTGCATGGTTCTGAGCGCACCCTGCGACACCCGGTAGGCCGGCCAGGTGGCAAAGGCCTTCTGTGCCGGTTCGGGTTTGGTCAGGTTGGGCAGGTCCTGCAGCCGGATGCGCTGGTTGTCCGACGCATGACAGGACGCACACGAGAAGTCATAGGGCCCTCCACGGAAATAGAACAGCTGTCGGCCCCGTTCGTAGGCCGCCTTTTCCATCGGATGCGACTGAGGCAGTGCAATCGTCATGCCTCGGGACTCGTCCACAACCCAGGCGGTGATTGCTTCGATATCCGTTGCAGACTGGCCTTCGCGCGAATATGGAGCGCGGGTGACTTGCGCCCGGTCCATGCCTTGCAGCGTGACCATGCAATGCACCAGACGGCTCTCGAAATCCATGACCTGATTGACATCCGCAAAGTAACGCGGAAGTTGCGCATAGGCGCCCTGAACCTTGCCCGGACCCAAACCGAGGTCGCATTGCTCCAGGCTCACCCCCTTGGGCCCCCGCTTGGCCTTCCACAGGCCCTCCCCTTTGAGCGCGGTCAGTTCCGCAGGGTTGCCGTCCTGCAGCATCTGGCGATACTTCTCGATCTCGGCGGCGGGTGACCCTGCGGGGGCCTGCGCCTGGAGCAAGAGCGGCGCGAGCCCGGTGCAGACCAGCGCTGCGACGATCAGCCGCTTGAAGCGCTGGCTCGACACCTTGAGCATCGCAGTCTCGAACATCTGTTTGTCTTTCATCGTCTCCTCCTTGCGTTCCCCGGTCATCGTGCTTTCGCAATCCGGATCGGGTTCAGGACACCTTGGCCTCGTCGGTCCGCTTGTCGCCCTTGTTGTCGGTCCAGGTGACGCTGATGGTGTCCCCCGCCTTCGCCCCCTTGACCTTGAAGCTCAGATAAGGGTTCTTGCTGATTGCGGGGCCCCACTGCACCTTGAGCACCGGGGTGCCATTGAGCGTGGCGGTGACTTCGGTGATGTGCCATGCGGGCACCAGGTTTCCGGAGGCGTCCTTGCGCTGTCCGGTTTCCATTTCGTGGGCCATGAGAACACGGACATCGGCCACGCCGTCGCGCAGGCTTGCGCGGATTTTCATTGGATCTGCCATGCTGAATGCTCCTGATGATCAGCCGCCGCAACCGCCAAGGGTGACCTTGACTTCCTTGCGGGTGATGAAGAACTTGCCGTCCGCCTTGACGACCGCAAACACGTCGGAGCTCTGTCCCATCTTGACGCGCATGCTGACATCGGGCTCGGCTCCCGCCAGGATCTCGTAGCTTCCGGCAAGCAGGGCCGGATTTTTTTCTACAAGCAGGGCGATCATTTCGGTCTTGGGCAGATTGCTGCGCACGGCGATCGGCACCACAGCGCCGTTTTCCGCGATATCGGGTGCAGTGATCACGATGTCCTTGCTGTCCGAAGCGCCCGTGGCGCCCAGGGCCGCCAGCGTATCGGCGAGTGTCTTGGCCTGGAAGGCCTTCGACTGGGCAGCTGCCTGGCCAGGGTTGAGCAGGCCTAGCGAGGCCAACACGGCGCCCAGGCTCGCTGCACCGGTTGCGTGCAACGCACATCTGCGTTGGGGATTCATGGTGAGCTCCTTCGTTGAATGTCGAGGTGGTAAATCAGTTATCAATATCAAGTGCCAGACGCGACCAAGTGCCAGACGCGACCAAGCCCGTCATCTTGCGCCCGCCAGGATCCATCTGACCAGATCCTGTGCCTGGGACTCAGACAATTGGGCCTGAGGGGGCATGGGGATGGGGCCCCAGACACCCTGCCCGCCCGACCTGACCCGGGTGGTGAGCAGCGCAAGTGAGTCGGGCTTGTCCTTGTAGCGGGCCGCCACCTCGCGAAGGCCTGGACCTACCAGCTTGCCATCGAGGGCATGACAGGCAAGGCACCCCGTCTCGCGAGCCAGTGATGCAGCATCCTGACCTGCGGCCGCAGCACCTTGCGGCAAGGCCGCAGCATGACCCTCGGTCCTGGGCGTCGAGCCTGCAACCGAGGCCACCGCCGCGGCCCGGGCCAGCTGTGCCGCTCGCTCGCCTGCCGGCTGGTCGGTATCGGCGCCACGAACGGGTCCGATCACCCGATGCTGTGCAGCCAGTTGGCCATGCGCGTTGCGGGCATGATCGGGCAGTGCCGAGTCCACCCCTTTGTCCAGCGCGCAATCCTTCATGCAGGCCACGGCCTTGACGTCAGGCGTGCCGCTGACACTCCAGAGACCTTCGAAACGGACCATCCCGTTGCGATTGGGCAGTCTGGCTTGCACCTGAGCCATATTGGCATCGGACAGCACGAAGTCTGACGGCACGATGTCTCCCAGGTGAAGGATGTACGCCGTCACCGCATAGACCTCCTCCACCGTGAGCGACTTTGGCGCGTTCCAGGGCATTGCACGGTTGATGTAGTCCCAGAGCGTTGAAATCTGGCTGACCTTCATCAGCGTGGTCCGCTGGGGAAAATCGGGGCGCGCGAGATTGGCCACACGACCGGTGACGATGTCCTGCTTTGTCGTGCCACCCACGATCGGCGTGAACACCTCGTTGGATTCTCCGAAGGTGCCATGGCAGGACGCGCATTTTGCCTCCCAGACGTCCATGCCCCTGTCGACCGAGCCCGAGCCTTTGGGCAGGCCTTTGAAGTCGGCACGGACATCGATATCCCAGGCCGCGATTTCGGCCGGTGTGGCAATGCGGCCAATCCCCGCCCAGGGGCGGGCATTTTCGGCCGCAGTCGACCCGCCGGCGCCGGTCTCTCTGCCCGCACTGACGCAGCCCACCAGCACCGCAACAACGGCGCCTGCGATCGCCAGCAGGACCGCTCTGGCCGGCCGCCCGGACTTACCAGACCTGAACATTGGAAACCTCCCCTGTACCGGCCACCTTCCAGGACTGGATGGCGTTGTTGTGGTAGATCGAACGGGAGCCTCGCACCGCGCGCAGCTGATTGATCTTCGGTTGCACATACCCGGTGTCATCGATCGCCCGGCTTTGAAGGATCGCCTCGCCACCCTGCCAGACCCAGTCGATGTTGAATCGGGTCAGGGCTTTCGACAGAACAGGCTGCTCAAGTCGTGCCGTGCTCCAGTTGCGGCCGCCATCGAAAGAGACGTCTACCCGCCGGATCCGCCCCCGTCCGGACCAGGCCAGCCCGGAGACGTTGTAATAGCCCTTGTCCATCAACACCTGTCCGCCCGAGGGCGAGGTGATGACGCTCTTGCACTCCTGGATCGAAGTGAACTGACGATGGGTCCCATCAGGCATGAGGTCAACGTAGTGAATCACCTCATCCTTGGTGTGATAAGGCTGATCCCCCACCTCGATGCGCCGGAGGTACTTGACCCACGAGACGCCCTGAACGCCAGGAACAACGAGCCTGAGCGGATAACCGTTCTCGGGACGCAGCATCTCGCCATTCATGGCCCAGGCCACCATGACGTCGTCCATGGCCCGCTCCATTGGGATGGTGCGGGTCATCGACGATCCGTCAGCCCCCTCGGCCAGGATGTATCGAGCAGCCGTGCGATCGACCCCGCACATGTCGAGCAGCGTAGACAGCAACACACCGGTGTACTCGCTGCAGGACAGCATGCCGTGGGTGTATTGCACGGTTGGCACAGCCACGTTGCCCCATTCCATGCCTGTATTGGCACCGCATTCGATGAAATGAATACGGGAAACACTGGGCAGACGCATCAGATCGTCCATGGTGAACACACGCGCCGCTTTGACCAGCCCGTTGATCATCAGCCGATGCTGGCTCGGGTCGATGTCCCACCAGCCCTGGTGGTGCCTTTCGAAGTGCAGCCCATTGGGAGTGATGATGCCGAACAGTCCCTGCAAGGGCGTGAAGCTGACCGACGCTGCGCTCACCCTCGTCAGACCGGGGCTTTCACGGCGCGCCAGATTTTTCTCAAAGGCCGACGGCATCCCGTAGCCGCGGGCTGCTACCGGCTGCCCCAGGCCCCGGGTGTGCTCGGGCAAATTCAGAATCGCGGGATCCCCGTCAGCCCGTGCTACGCCAGCGCCTGGCTGCGCGGCCGCCGCCGAGGCGCCTGTGACGCCTGCACCCATGGCCAGCGCCTTGGCCATGAAGCTGCGTCGGGCCGTGGCCGCCTGCCGGATATCGTCCTGGGACAGGAAGTGCTCGAGGGCCTTGCGCAGACGCCCCGCTGGCAGGCGACCGAACTCTGGATTCGGCGATGGTGCAGCTGAACCGGACTCTGAATTCATTTGCGGACCTTTCCGCTGGCTTGCGATGAAGTGCGTTGCTCGGGCTTGCGTGTTGCGGACCGACCCGCCTTCAGGGCGGGCTCGAAATCCTGGGCGATCCTCAACGCACCCCTGGCCGGGGACACGGCGAGATCGTCGCGTGAGGCGATATGGACACATACGGTCCGGCAAATCTCGGCCAGAGCCTCATCACTGACGGTGTAATAGACAAACCCTCCTTCGCGACGTCGGGACACGACACCCTCGCGATACATCAGCGCAAGATGACGGGACACGGTCGTCTGGGTCGCCCCCGTGGTCTGAACGATGTCATTGACCGTGCGTTCCTGCTGGCAGATCGCATGCACGATACGTACCCGCACCGGTTCACTCAGAATCGAGAAATACCGCGAGACCGTCTCGAAGACCCCTGCAAGCTCGTCCACACTCTCTCCGTTGGCTTGGTCTATTTTTATGGTCAGGCCCAGCGCCTGGAAAAACAATATGCGGATATTCAAATATAGTCAAGTCATTAAGACTCAACGTCGAAGCCTGCTCCGAGGGGTGCCAGGGGCACTGGTGAGCCTCGCGCCATGGCTCATGGCAGAGAGTCATGCCCAAACCGCCGGACGCCCCTCCGCAGGCCAGGCGGGTCCACAGACCGGAACTGACCCGCTTCCCCGAGCGGAAGCCTGGGAGTCAACCCTGCAGCGAGCAGCGAAATCAGGCCAGGTGCTTGTGGTTCTTTGGGGGACTCCGGGCTGCCCATGGTGTGCGGCACTCAGAAAAGAGGTGATGGTCCACTTGTGGCGGGATGCTGCCAGGCAAGGCCTGCAGGTCTACGAGTTCGATCTGACCGATCGCATGCCTTTGCTCGAACAACCGGCCCTCTCTCCTGCCCAGCTTGCCGCACGCCTGGGTATCAGAGTTTCGCCAACCGTCAGCTTTCATGGCCCGGCCGGTGAGCTGGCTGAACGACTTGTCGGCTATGCCTCGAGGGACTTTTATCCGGCCTACCTGGACGAGCGACTCAGGCAGGCCCGCAACATGCTTAAAGGCGGTTGAAAAGCGCGCTCACAGCACCGGTGGTATCGTCGCGTCACCGCCATGAAAGCTCTGACCAAGGGAGACCTCGAATGACTCATTCGCTTGCAGCACTGTTCGGGCTGGGTGCTATCGCGCTCAGCCTTCATGCGCCCGCCCAGGCACAGGGCACGGATCCCAACCTGGCCCGCAATCTGGCCGCAACCTGCGCAAACTG
>JBMSOD010000193.1:0-6039 GCA_049422085.1 Burkholderiaceae bacterium | reverse complement strand
TTGAGTGTGACCGTACGCATGTTGGCGCTGGTGATGCGACCCGGATAGCGATCAAGGCCCAGATAGCAGCCCTGATCAAGGATCCACTGCAGGTACTCGGTATCGGTCGTGTCGTTGGAGTGATCGATCTTCACGCGGGTGAGGTCAACGCCTTCCTCACGAAAGATCGCGATCTGCCGACGAGCGAGCTGACTGGCCGGATGAGAGTGGACCATGATCGGTGCCCCTGTCTCGCGATGGGCAATGGCCACTGCTCGCGCCATGGTCTCCAGGGGGCGGGTTACCCCCTCGAAGTCGGCAGCGCACTTGAGCATGCCGGCACGAATGTCGGTACCGCGAAACCCTTCGGTCAGGTCGCGAACGAATTCGCGGGCCATCTGGCGCGGACCCAGCCCCTGCATGAAGCGGGGCACATCCAACCACCAGCCGGTCACATTGATGATGTTCACGCCTGAGGCGCGGGAAACCGCCTGCAGCAGCGGGGCATGACGACCGAGGTCGAAGGTGGTGGCATCGAGAATGGAATCGATGCCCGCCGCCTTGGCTTTCTTGAGGGCCTCGATCGCACGGGCCTCCGGGCCGCGCCCCAGCAGATCGGGATAGGCCTGATACAGACCCGGTGCGGCCACCATCACATGCTCATGCATGAGGGTGAAGCCCAGTTGCTGCGGGCTGATCGGACCGAGGACGGTCTGGATTGTTGCGCTCATTTCAACGCCCCTTGAAGACGGGTTCACGCTTTTCAACGAAGGCCTTGGTGGCCTCCCGATGGTCTTCGGTCTGACCGCAATGCACATGGTGGGTCGCCTCGAGATCGAGGCAGTCCTCCACTTCGCCGGCCATGGCGCGGTTGAGGTTTTCCTTCATGTAGCGATAGGCCACCGTGGGTCCGTTGGCGAGTCGTCGGGCAATCTCCATGGTCTTGGCCATGAGCTGATCGGGCTCGACCACCCAGTTGGCCAGCCCCAGGCGCAGGGCCTCATCGGCACTGACACGATCGGAGAGCATGTAAAGCTCGCGCGCCTTGGCCGAACCCACCAACTGGGTGAGGAAGTAGGTACCGCCGTAATCGCCCGAAAAACCCACACGGGCAAAGGCCGTGGTCATGAAGGCGGTGCGGGACATCACACGCATGTCACAGGCCAGGGCGAAAGAAAACCCTGCGCCTGCGGCCGGACCGGGCAGGGCCGCAATCGTGGGCTTGGGCATGCGAAAGAGCTTGCCCGAGGTGTTGCGCTGGTTCAGGCGCTGCTTGTGGATGGCCTGATCGATGGTGTTGTTGCCGACGGTGCCATCGCCCTTGGCGGCCATGCCCTTGACATCGCCTCCGGCGCAAAAGCCGTTACCTGCTCCGGTCAGCACGATGACCTTGACCTCGTTGTCGAGTTCGGCCTTGGCGAGCTGATCGGACAAGGCTGCATTCATCGCAGCCGACATCGCATTACGCGCCTCGGGGCGATTCAGGGTGAGGACCAGCACGCCGCCATCCAGCGTGGCAAGCAGGTCGGTGGTGCCGGTATCGATGGTGCGTTGGCTCATGTCAGTCTCCAGTGTGAAAGAGGTGTTGCTTCCGGGGGGTAGCACGCTGCCTTGGGCAGGCGTTGCTTACCAGGGGTCGATAAAGGGATGCTTCTTGCCAGTGCGTTCGGGTACTGGTGGCAGGCGACGCAGACTCTGGGCGATCCAGCTGCGGGTCTCGGCCGGATCAATCACATCATCCAGGCCGCCGCCCTGCGCGGCATTGACCGCTTTTGCCGTGTCATAGGCCTGCTGCACCCGTCGATCAAACTCTGCCCGACGGTCTTCTGCGTCCGGAATCGCCGCCAGTTCCTTGCGAAAGCCCAATTTCACTGCGCCTTCGATGTTCATGCCCGAGAATTCGGCGGTCGGCCAGGCGACCGTAAAAAAGCCAACGAGAGCACTGGCAACGCACATGGCCTGCACACCCAGCCCATAGGCCTTGCGCACGATCACGCCAAAGAGCGGGGTGCTGAGATTGGCACCGACATTGAACAGACGAACGCTGTGGCGGACCAGCGCCGTGCGCTCATGATCAGGACCCACCATGATGCCCGGGCAGTCCATCAGGCTCAGCAGTGGAATGTCAAAGGCATCACACAGTCGCATGAAGCGGGCCGCCTTGTCGGCACCGTCAGAATCGACTGCGCCGGCAAGATGATGGGGGTTGTTGGCAATCACGCCCATCGGCCGGCCTTCGACCCGGATGAAGGCGGTGATGATGCCCACGCCGAACTTCTCGCGCAGCTCGAGCACCGAATCCTTGTCAGCCAGCGTATGCAGGATGGTGCGCATGTCATACAGGCGCAGGCGGTTCTCGGGAATCACATGGCGCAGGCTGCGCTGGTCGTGGGCCTCCCAGTGCGCGATCGGCCCCTGAAAGTACGACAGATACCTGCGTGCCGCCTGCACCGCGGCTGCCTCGTCCTTGACCAGCAGGTCGACCACCCCATTGGGCACCTGAAAGGACATGGGCCCCACTTCTTCAGGCGTATACACCCCCAGTCCACCGCCTTCGATCATGGCGGGCCCGCCCATGCCCAGGGTGGAACCCTCGGTGGCGATGATCACATCGGAGCAGGCCACCAGGGCCGTGTTACCTGCAAAGGTGCGGCCGTTGATGATGGCCACCAGAGGCACCAGGCCACTCAGCTTGCTGTAGGTGGTGAAGGTATGGGTATCGAAGGCCACCCGTGGGCCAACATGATCGTCACCTGGCCGTCCGCCCCCACCCTCGCCAAACAGCACCACCGGCAGCCGAAAGCGCTGGGCGAGGTCGAACATGCGGTCCTGCTTGTAATGATTCCGGCGGCCCTGCGTGCCGGCAAGCACGGTGTAGTCGTAGTGCACGATGATGGCCCGTGAGCGGCTGTCATCGAAGAACTCGCCATTGATGCTGCAGGTCCCGGCCACCACGCCGTCTGCTGGTGTTTCCTGGCGCAGGGTCTGTGGGTCATGACGCTGATGCTGCATGGCCACGATCAGCGGCCAGTACTCCTTGAAGGTGCCCGGATCGGCCAGTTCGGCAATGTTCTCGCGCGGCATGCGGTAGCCCGCCGCCTTGCGTCGCGCCACCGCGCGGGGCCGCTGGGCATCCAGAGTGAGTGCATGTCGATCGAGCACCTCGCGCAGATCCGCACGGATGTGATCGGGATCGATGGCCTGCACGCGGCGTGCCTCACCGGCCCCACCCTCCTGAGGCTCAAGAAAGGCCACGGGCCAGCCCTCGCGAACCACCTCGCCCTGAGCCATGGTCAGAAGCACGATGCGCCCAGCCTGAGGCGCTTCGATCACATGCTCCATCTTCATGGCCTCGACGATGGCCACCGTCTGACCAGGAGCGACGAAATCGCCTTCAGCCACCGCCACCGAGACCAGCGTGCCCTGGATCGGTGCCGGTAACCCGAGACTGCCTTCCGGGCCTTCGAGCAGGGCCTCGCCCGAAAATCCGACCCGCGACCCGGCCGAGGACTCATCACCAACGCCCGCTGCAGCGTCAGCACGTCCAGCGACCGTGATGCCGGCCTTCACCTGCGCATCGTGCGCAAAGAGGGCCAGAGGATCCCGGGTATCCACCCGAGCCCCTGCGTGACCGGTACGCGCCGTCTGAGCCACCGGACCCGTGACGCGGGCATGACGCACGACAGCGGGTTGTTGCGCAGCTGCGACCAGCTCGGGCAGTCGCGCCTCGATCCAGCGGGTATGAATCGCCATCGCCTCGAGGTCGGGATGCTCGAGGACAGCCCGCATCAGGTCGGCATTGACCGTCACCCCCTCTATGCGGAACTCCTGGAGCGCCCGACGGGTCCGGGCCAGGGCATCCGAAAAACGGGGAGACGGATGATGAACGATGAGTTTGGCGAGCAGAGAGTCGAACGCGCTGGCGGTGCGGTAACCCGCATAGCCAAAGCCATCCACCCGTACCCCCGGCCCGCTCGGTGGCTCGTAGGCACTGATCAGGCCACCACCAGGCCGCAAACGCCCCTCAGCATCGATCGACTCGAGGTTGAGCCTCACCTGAATGGCATGCCCTCGCGGCTCGGCCACGCCAGGCTCGAGCAATCCGAGTTCATCCAGCCCCCTGCCCTGCGCGACCGCGATCTGGGCCTGAACCAGATCAATGCCTGTCACGGCCTCGGTCACGGTATGTTCGACCTGCAGGCGGGCATTGGCCTCGATGAACACGAAACGGCCTGTCTGTGCATCGAGCAGAAATTCGAAGGTGCCGAGACTGAAGTAGCCGGCATGTGTGGCGAGGCGCAGGGCGGCCTCATGCATCGCCTGGCGGATCTCGACGCCCAGCGCGGGCGCTGGTGCGATCTCGATCACTTTCTGGAAGCGACGCTGCAGACTGCACTCGCGCTCGCCCAGATGCACGATGCATCCCGTCCGGTCCCCGATGACCTGCACCTCGATGTGTCGGGCCTGCTCGATGAAGGCTTCGATATAGACATCGGGTATGCCAAAGGCGGCCTGCGCCTCCGAGCGGCAGCGAGACCAGGCTTCCGACAGTTCGGATTCAGTTCGAACCACCCGTGTTCCGCGACCGCCGCCCCCTGCGAGTGCCTTGATGATGGCGGCCTGCCCTTCAGGCAGGCTCCGCAGGAATGACTGGGCCTGTTCGAGGCTGACCGAGGCATTGATGCCAGGATTGACTGGCACATCGGCCGCGATGGCAGCCTCCCGGGCTCGGGCCTTGTCGCCAAAGAGCGCAAGCAGTTCAGGACCGGGGCCGATAAAGGTCAGGCCTGCCCGCTCGCAGGCCTGTGCGAAGTCGCTTCGCTCGGACAAAAAGCCATAGCCAGGATGGACTGCATCGCATCCGTGCGCCAGTGCCACGGCAACCAGCGCATCGATGTCGAGATAGGCCGCAGCCCCCCGGCCGTTGAGCGCCACCGAGACATCGGCCGCCTGACGATGCAGACTGTGCTCGTCCTCGGGCGCATGAACGGCAACGGTCTGCACACCAAGCTCTGCTGCCGCCCGCGCGATGCGGATGGCAATTTCGCCGCGGTTGGCGATCAACAGGCGTTTCATGGGTCAGGCATTACGAATGGTCAACCCGCCATCCACGGGCAGGGTGGCCCCGGTGGTGTAGCAGGCTGCCGGCAGGCAAAGTGACAGCGTCATCTGCGCCACCTCTTCGGGCTCGGCATAGCGCTTGAGCGCAGTTCTGCGCTTGGCGAAGATGGTCTTGTGCTCGTCGGCAATGCGGGCCGTCATGCCGGTATTGATCGGACCCGGACAGATGCAGTTGACCGTGATGCCTTCAGGGCCCAATTCAACCGCAAGGGATCGGGTCAGACCGATGATGCCGGTCTTGGCCGAGGTGTAGGGGCTGATGCCCGGGGTGGCGCCCAGGCCTTCCGTGGAGGCAATGTTGACGATGCGAGGATGCTCGGCCTTGCGCAGCCAGGGCAGCACCGCACGAATCATGCGGGCCTCGCCGGTCAGCATGACGTCGAGGCTGCGCTGCCAGCGCTCCTCCCAGTCGGCCCCATCGATGGGCACATGGGTGGAAATGCCGGCGTTGTTCACCAGGATCTCGATCCCGCCAAAGTGTTGTGCCACCTCGGCCACCACCCGTTCGATGTCCGCACGGTCGCCCACATCCAGCCGCCAGCCCTGGGCTTGTCCGCCCGCTGCCTTGATTTCGGCCACCACCGCATCCACCGGACTGATGTCGGTGACCGCGACCCGTGCGCCTTCGTCGGCGAAAAGATGCGCTGTGGCGCGTCCCATGCCGCTGGCTGCCCCCGTGACGATCACCACCTTGCCCGCCACCGAGCGGGAGAGTCTGCTCAGACGCGGCATGTCAGGTGCCTCCATCGATGCGCAGGACCGCGCCGGTGGTGAATGCGGAAGCCCGGCTGGCGAAATACAGGGCTGCGCCGATCACCTCTTCCGGCTCGCCGCCGCGTTGCAGGGCCATGCGGGTGGCGGTGCGCTCCTTGAACGCCTCCATGTCCCAGGCCTTGGAGATGTCAGTCAGAAACGGGCCTGCCATGATGCTGTTGACCC
>JBMSOD010000192.1:0-6101 GCA_049422085.1 Burkholderiaceae bacterium | reverse complement strand
ACAGGCGTTCCCTGCAGCCAGGGCTGCCCCGACCGAGCGCCCGAAGATCTGCATCGGGTAGTTCCAGGGCACGATATGACCGGTCACCCCATGAGGCTCTCTCAGGGTGAGGACGGTGTAGCCATCCTGGTAGGGCAGGGTCTGGCCATGAAGCTTGTCGGCGGCACCGCCATAGAATTCGAAGTAACGCGCCAGCGCGCCTGCATCGGCCAGTGCCTGCTTCAGGGGCTTTCCGGTATCACGGCTCTCCAGCGCTGCGAGTTCATCGGCATGCTGCCTCACAAGCGCGGCCCAACGGAACAGCAGGGCACTTCGCTCTGCGGCAGCGGTTTTGCCCCACACCTTGTGCAGCGAAGCGCGAGCAGCGCCAACCGCGCTGTTGATATCGGCTGCAGTGCCCCGGGCGATTCGTGCGAACACCTCACCATCGGAGGGGTCGATCACGGGAATCGATTCGCCCGAGCTCGCAGGGACTGCGGCATTGTTGATGAAGTGAAGTTTGTGGATCAGCGGTGGACTCATGTTCAGGGGCAAGGCAGGTTAAGACCGCAGCACTCGGGCTGCAGATGCTTGAGCGGGCCATGCAGGAAGAAGGTCGACCAGGGCCCCGCTCCGCTAGAATGCATCAAAATTCACTAAAACATCCTCTTCCTGCCATGAATCTTGATCGAGTCGGCTCGGGCCGCAGCATCCCGGATGACTTCAACGTCATCATCGAAATCCCCATGAACGCCGACCCGATCAAGTACGAGGTCGACAAGCAGACGGGCGCCCTGTTCGTTGACCGGTTCATGATGACCGCCATGCACTATCCGTGCAATTACGGCTATATCCCTCACACCATTGCCGACGATGGCGATCCTGTGGATGTTCTGGTCATCACGCCTTACCCCATCGCAGTGGGGGCCGTCATTCGCTGCCGCGCGCTGGGCATTCTCAAGATGCAGGATGAGGCAGGCGGCGACGCCAAACTGATCGCCGTGCCGATCACCAAGGTACTGCCCATCTACAAGCACTGGGAAAAGCCCGAGGATCTTCAGCCCGAAAGGCTGCTTCAGATCCAGCATTTCTTTGAGCACTACAAAGACCTCGAGCCCGGCAAGTGGGTCAAGGTGCTGGGCTGGGGTGGGGTTGCCGATGCGCAGAGCGAGATCGAGCAGGGGCTTGCGCGTTACAGAGACGCAGCAGAAAAGCCGATGTTCTGAACGATCTCTGCGCGCGCCAGTCGCTGCTCCAGTCGCTGCGCCAGTTTCAACGCGGCTGGTCAGGGTCGACGCTGCCGTCGTTTGAATTCGAAGCCGCGCGCATGGGGCTGCGTTCGTGGAGTTCATCGAGGTAGGCATCGATGCCTCCACGTTCCCGCTCCAGGAAACGCGCGACCGCATCCGAAAACGCCGGATGCGCGAGTTGATGAAACGAACGTGTGGGGCTGGGCATGAAGCCCCGGGCCATCTTGTGCTCGCCCTGCGCTCCACCCTCGAAACGACGGATGCCATGTGCGATCGCCCATTCAATGGGGGCGTAGTAGCTGGCTTCGAAGTGCAGGCTGTCGATCGCTTCCAGGGCGCCCCAATAACGACCGTACAGAGCGTTGTCGTCCTTGAAGAGCAGGGCCGCGGCCACAGGCTCGCCTTCGCGTTCGGCCAGTGCCATCAGCAGATGCTCGGGCATTCGGCTGGCGAGGGTCTTGAAAAACGAACCGCTCAGGTACGGGGTCGAGTGGTGCAGCGCATAGGTGGTTCGATAGCACCGAACGAAATGCGCCCAGTGGTCGGGCTCGATCTGTTCACCGGCCAGCATCCGCACCGTGACCCCTGCCTGGGCCACCTTGCGTCGCTCGGCCCGGATTTTCTTGCGCTTGGGCTGGGCCAGCGCCGCCAGATAGTCCTCGAAACTTTGCCAGCCTGGGTTGTGCCAGTGAAACTGAACCCCATGCCGCTGCAACCAGTCTTGGGGCGGGTCCTCGACTGAGTCCTCAAGGCTTGGAAAAAGCAGGTGCAGGCTGCTCAACCCCAGAGCTCGTGCCTCTGCACCGAGGGCCCGTAGCAGGGCACGCCGGGCGTCGGCATCCCGCGCAAGCAGGCGCGGCCCTGGAACCGGTGTAAATGGCACCGCAACGATGCCTTTGGGGTAGTAGTTCAGACCGTGCCGGTGGTAGGCATCGGCCCAGGCCCAGTCGAAGACGTACTCCCCGTAGGAGTGGGTCTTGATCCATAGTGGCGCGCCGGCCACCATCGTTCCCTTGGTGTCGGTGAGCGTGACAAAGTGAGGGCTCCAGCCGCTCTCGCCGTCGACGCTGCCACTGGACTGCAAGGCGGCCAGGAAATCCGACTTCAGAAAGACGGCACCTGACTGCGGGGCCAGCGCGAGCAGGGCATCCCATCCACAGTGCTCAAGTCTGCTCAGGTCATGGATGATCTGCGTGCGATAATTCAACCGTTCAGCCATGTTTCGTGGCCTGCCCTTTCAAGACTTCGCCTCCAAGCTTGCCATGCCAACCCGGGTTGCCAGTGCCCAGTTGAATCAGACGATCGGCGATTTTGCCGGCAACGTGCAGCGCATCGTTCAGGCCGCTGAGCGTGCCGTGGCCGCAGGCGCATCGGTGCTGATCACGCCCGAGATGTCCATCACGGGCTATCCGCCCGAAGACCTTCTGCTGCGTGATGCATTCAATGAACGCAGCCTGAGTGCGCTCAGGGAAATTCAGGAAGCCTCCCGGGCCTGGCCAGGGCTGCATGTGGTGGTCGGACACCCTCTGGCGCAGGAGGGCAAGCGTTTCAATGCGGCCTCTGTGGTGGTCGAGGGCCGAGTGCTGGGTCAGTACTGCAAGCATGAATTGCCCAATTATGGCGTGTTCGACGAGCGTCGCTACTTTGATGCCGGTAGCGAGCCGCTGGTCTTTGAAGCCGGTGGCGTGCGCTTTGGCGTCGTCATCTGCGAAGACTTCTGGTTCGACAGGGCGCCCCGTGCTGCCGCGATGGCCGGAGCGCAGGTCCTGCTTGCACCAAATGCCTCGCCTTTTCACATGGACAAGCAGTCCTTGCGCCAGGACGTGATTCGTGACCATGTCTGCGCTCAGGGCATGTCCATTGTTCTGGCAAGCCTGGTCGGCGGCCAGGACGAACTGGTGTTCGATGGCGCCTCGTTCGCCCTCGATGCCTCGGGTCATGTGAGGGCTCAGGCCCCCGCCTTTGTCGAGGATCTCATGATCGTCGAGGTCGAGGCCGATGGCGAGGTCAGAGGCACGGTGAATCCCCTGCCATCCAGCGAGGCCCAGGTGTATCAGGCACTGGTGCTAGGCACCCGGGACTATCTTGGCAAGAACGGATTCCCCGGCGCCATCATCGGACTGTCCGGGGGGGTCGATTCGGCGCTGGTGCTGGCGATCGCGGCCGATGCCCTGGGCGCCGACAAGGTGCGGGCGGTGATGATGCCCTCGCGTTATACCGCCGACATCTCCTGGATCGATGCCCGAGACATGGCCGAGCGTCTGGGCGTGCGCTACGACGAAATTCCCATTGTTCCGGTGTTTGATGCGTTCCTGGCGACGCTCTCAACCGAGTTTGCCGGTCGGGCTGCCGACACCACCGAAGAAAACCTGCAGGCCCGAATCCGCGGCACGCTGCTGATGGCCCTGTCCAACAAGTTCGGTTCGATCGTTCTCACGACGGGCAACAAGTCAGAAACCGCGGTGGGTTACTCCACGCTCTATGGCGATCTGGCCGGTGGTTTTGCGGTCATCAAGGATATCGCCAAGACACTGGTGTATCGCCTGTGTCACTACCGCAATAGCCTGTCTCCGGTGATTCCCGAGCGGATTCTCACGCGTGCGCCCAGTGCCGAACTGAGACCTGACCAGAAGGACCAGGACTCCCTGCCACCCTACGATCAGCTCGATGGCATCGTGCAGCTCTACATGGAAGAGAATCGCGGGGTCGAGGAGATCGTTGCAAAAGGCTATCCTCGCGATGCGGTGGACAAGGTGGTGCGCCTGATGCGCATCAGCGAATACAAGCGTCGCCAGTCACCACCGGGCATCCGCATCACGCACCGGGCCTTTGGCCGAGACTGGCGTTATCCGATCACTTCCCGTTTTCGTGACTGAGCCTGCCCATGAAACAGATCACCGCCATCATCAAACCCTTCAAGCTCGATGAAGTTCGTGAAGCCCTCGCCGAGGTGGGCGTGACCGGCCTGACCGTCACTGAGGTCAAGGGTTTTGGACGACAGAAGGGCCATACCGAGCTTTATCGGGGCGCCGAGTACGTGGTCGATTTCCTGCCCAAGGTCAAGGTTGAGGTGGTTGTCGACGACTCGGGTGTCGAAGGTGCGATCGACGCCATCGTCAAGGCTGCGCATACTGGCCGGATCGGTGATGGCAAGATTTTCGTGACTGCGGTGGAGCAGGTCATCCGCATTCGTACCGGCGAAACCGGCGCAGACGCAGTCTGATCGGACAGGGCGGGCCGTCGTCGGCCCGTCGGTGCTCAGGGCTCAATCAGGGCCCGCCAGCGCTGCACCCACCGTCTTCAGGACGGTGGCTTCAGGAGCACCAGCAGGGCGCCGCTGCCCCCATCAACAGGGGGAGCCTGGCAAAAGGCCAACACCTCGTCGCGCTGTGTCAGCCACTTGAGCACCTTGCCTTTGAGCACAGGTTCTCGGTTGACCGACCCCAGCCCTTTGCCGTGCACCACCCGCACGCATCGCAACTCACGCTTGACGCATTGCGCCAGATAGGCGGCAAGGGCCTCCCGGGCCTCGTCCACCCGTAGTCCATGCAGGTCGATCTGAGACTGCAGACTCCAGTGTCCCTTGCGAAGCCGACGCACCACATCGGCACCCACGCCGGGGCGTCTGTAGGACAGATCGCCATCGGTATCGAGCAGTCGCTCGATGTCGATCTCGTCGCTCATCGAGGCGGCCAGTGCACGGGATTCATCCTGTTCGAACTGACGCGCCCTGGGTGAGGGGGGCTCTACCGTGATGGGTTGACGTCCCCGTGCTCTGACCGGCTCGACCTCGCCCACGGCCGTCCTGAAGAGGTTGCGCTCACGCTCGGCCTGTGCCCGCTCCTGCCGTTCGCGCTGCGCGGCTTCTTCTCGAGCCAGTTGCTCGGCCTTCAGGGCATCGCGCAGTCGAGAAAGCGAGGACAAGTCGGCAGGCATCGGACAGATTCCTGAGGGAGTGGATCGTCCCGGGGGGTGGTCTCAAACCCGGGAATACGGCTTCAGCGCTGCTCTTCTTGAGCCTCGAGCCAGCGCTGTGCGTCGAGTGCAGCCATGCAGCCGGTGCCCGCACTCGTGATGGCCTGACGATAGACATGGTCCTGGACATCGCCCGCCGCAAAGACACCGTCAACGCTGGTCATGGTGGCCAGGCCATTGAGGCCGCTGCGGGTGATGATGTAACCGTTGTTCATCTCGAGCTGGCCATTGAAGATGCCGGTATTCGGCTGATGTCCGATCGCAATGAACACGCCCTGCAGGGTCTTGTCTTCGGTACTGCTGGTCTGCAGGTTGCGCAGTCGCATTCCGGTCACGCCCGATGCGTCGCCAAGCACTTCGTCCAGCACGCTGTTCCAGCGCACCTCGACCTTGCCAGCGTCCACCTTGGCCATGAGCTTGTCGATCATGATGGCCTCGGCCTTGAAGCGGTCACGTCGATGGACCATGGTGACCTTGCTCGCAATGTTGGACAGATACAGCGCCTCTTCAACGGCCGTGTTACCGCCACCCACCACGGCGACTTCCTGATTCTTGTAGAAAAAGCCGTCGCAGGTGGCGCATCCTGAGACGCCCTTGCCCATGAAGGCCTGCTCGCTCGGAAGGCCCAGGTACTTGGCTGAGGCTCCGGTCGCGATGATCAGTGCATCACAGGTGTAGGTGGCCGAGTCGCCCAGCAGCTTGAACGGCCTTTGGTTGAGATCGACCGTGTGGATCTCGTCCAGCACCAGTTCGGTCTCGAAGCGCTCAGCATGGGCCTGAAATCGGGCCATGAGCTCCGGGCCCTGGACGCCCATCGCATCGGCAGGCCAGTTGTCCACATCGGTCGTGGTCATCAATTGCCCCCCCTGAGCCATACCGGTCACCACCACCGGTTTG
>JBMSOD010000191.1:0-6134 GCA_049422085.1 Burkholderiaceae bacterium | reverse complement strand
CCACCGGGCCGGCCTTGGTGTCAGCCGAGTTGGGGTCGCCCACCGTGACCTTGGCCGCGGCGGCGCGGGCAATGGCTGCAGCCTCGTCCATGCGCGACTTGGGCACCAGCATGCGGGTGGGGGCATTGCAGGACTGTCCGGTGTTCGAGGTGCACTGGAACAGACCGGCGCTGATCGCCTTGGAAAAGTCCGCGTCGTCGAGCACGATGTTGGCCGACTTGCCGCCCAGTTCCTGCGTCACACGCTTGACCGACGGTGCAGCATTTTGTGCCACCAGCACGCCTGCCCGGGTCGATCCGGTGAAGGACACCATGTCCACCTCAGGATGCTTGGACAGTGCGGTGCCCACACCAGGACCGTCACCATTGACCAGGTTGAAGACACCCGGGGGCACGCCAGCCTCTTCCAGCACCTCGGCAAACAGGATGGCGTTGAGCGGGGCGATCTCAGTAGGCTTGAGCACCATGGTGCAGCCGGCGGCCAGCGCGGGGCCGACTTTGGCGGCGATCTGGTTGAGCGGCCAGTTCCAGGGGGTGATCAGGGCGCACACGCCGATGGCTTCATGCACCACACGGCTGCGGCCGACGTCTTTTTCCCACTCGAAGGACTTGAGCGCCTTGAGCGAGTGCATCAGATGGCCAAGGCCTGAAGGGGCCTGCGCCGCGGTGGCCAGGGACATGGGTGCGCCCATTTCCTGCGAGACGGCGGCGGCGATTTCGGGAATGCGGCGCTTGTAGACCGCGATGATTTTCTCGAGCAGGGCTGCACGCTCGTCGATACTGGTTTGGGAGAAGCTCTCGAAGGCACGACGAGCCGCCATGACGGCGCGATCGACATCGGTTTCGTCACCCAGGGCAACCTGGCAGATCACTTCTTCGGTGGCGGGATTGATGACGGGCAGGGTACGGTTGCCGTGCGGGGCAACCCACTGGCCATCGATGAAGAATTTAAGGGCCTTGTCCATGGGATTCCTCCTTGTGGGTATTGGAATGGGAATGGCCGACATCCTACCGCAGGGCTGCGTGCCCTGCAGGGGGCCGTGGCGGTCGGGTCAGCGATGACGGACGGGCAGCTCGACAAAGTCTCCCGGGCGTTTTTCAGTATTGGCTCGGATGGCTTCCTGAATCTCCTCACGCTGCAGCATGCTGGCATTCCAGATGCCGATGTAGTCGAGTCCGTCGGCCGTGCTGTGATCGCGGGCGTAATTGATCATGCGCTTGCAGCCATAGACGGCCAGCGGCGCCTTGCTGGCAATCTCCCGGGCGATGGCCATGACTTCGGCAAGCATGGTGGGCTGGTCAGCAAAGACGCGGTTCACCAGTCCGACCGCCTGCGCCTCGCGAGCCGGCATACGCCGGCCGGTGTAGGCCATCTCGCGCACTATGCCTTCCGGGATCAGCTTGACCAGCCGCGGAAAGGTGCCCACGTCGGCGGTCATACCGATGTTGGTCTCGAAGACCGTGATAAAGGCGTCTTCGGTCGCATAGCGGATGTCGCAGGCCGTGACCAGATCGACGCCCCCACCGATGCAACCGCCCTGAATGGCCGCGAGCACGGGAATCCGGCACTGCTCCAGCGCAGTGAAGGTGCGCTGCATCTGCAGCACATGGTCATAGAAGCGCGCACCGTGCTGGATCCGCGCGGATCGGGCCGCATCGGGATCGGGCTGCAGGCTGTTGTCGGAGAACAGGCTGGTGTCGAGTCCCGAAGAAAAATGCGGGCCCGTGGAAGAGATGACGATCACGCGTGCCCGGCTGTGGTCATCAATGTCCGAAATGATGCGAGGCAGTTCTTCCCAGAAGGCGCGGATCATGTTGTTGCGCTTTTCTGGCCGATTGAGCACCACGTGGGCCACATGGTTCTCGATGGTCACTGCAAAGCATGTGTAACTGCTCATGGCCTGTCTCCCTTGAATTTGAGGCGATGGCGTCATGTTAGCGTTGAGGCCTTCGAAGTGCTTTCGTGAAGCCGTTTCAGTCCTTCGCAGAGCCGATTTCGAGTATCCAATGCTCATGACAAATCAGGGAGACCCACATGAATGTCTATCAGGCAGTTGAAAGCCGGCGCTCTATTCGCGATTTTCTGGACACGCCGGTGGATGGCGCCGTGATCCGCAGGGTGCTTGCTGCCGCATCGCGTTCCGCCTCGGGCGGCAACCTGCAGCCCTGGCATATCGATGTGGTCGCGGGCGCGCCCTTGCAGCAGCTCAAGGACCTCATGAAAACCCGGGTGATCGAGGCGCCCGGGGGGGACGAGCACAAGGACTACAGCATCTATCCTCCCGAACTGGTGGCGCCCTATCGGGATCGGCGCTTTCAGGTGGGTGAAGACATGTATGCGCTGCTTGGCGTGCCTCGCGAAGACAAGGCCGGGCGCCTCAAATGGTTTGCAAGGAACTATCAGTTCTTTGGGGCACCGCTGGCCCTGTTCTGCACGGTCGATCGCCGCATGGGACTGCCCCAATGGTCCGATCTGGGCATGTTCCTGCAGACCGTGATGCTGCTGCTGCGCGAGGAGGGCCTGGACAGCTGCGCGCAGGAGTGCTGGGCGGTCTATCCCGAGACCATCACCCGTTTTCTGGGCACGCCGTCCGAGCGCATGCTGTTTACCGGTATGGCCATTGGTTATCGCAACCCCGAGGCCACGATCAATCAGCTGGTCACCCGACGCGCGCCGCTTGAAGAGTTCGCAAGCTTCAGAGGTCTCTGAGTCAGTGATCCTTGAGGGCTCGAAGCAAGGCACTCGCGCCCTCCGCCCAGGCCCTAACCTGTTCGGTCGCATCAGGAGGCCATTGCCGGTGCTGCGCTAGCAGATTGAAGGTTCCGATCACCTGTTCATGATCGACCACCGGCTGATTGATCACGCAGTGCAAGCCCAGCCCGGCAATGCGTTCGTGGTCATCAAAGACCTGGGCGAGCGCCCCTGCGCCCTCGCCGACGTGGGTCTGGCCGAGTCGCAAAACCTGATGGGTCCAGTCAGAGTCGGGCTTGTCCTTGAATCCGCCCACCGGATAGGCCTGCGGATCGGAGGAATAGACCCGGGACAGACGAAAAGGATCTCGCGAGGCGTCCAGTTGGCTGACCGTGAGCAGGCAGGGCCCGAAGCGGGCCTGCGCCTCTCGATGGATGGCGTCGAAGAACCCAGTGAGGTCCTCCTTCAACTGGGTAGGGTCCTCAGTCGGCCTTGATGTTGAGTTCACGGATCAGTTTGCCGTAGCGCTGCTCGTCGGCTTGAACCAGGGCATCAAACTGAGCGGGCGTGGATTGCGCAGCCTCGATGCCCATGGCGTCAAAGCGGGCCTTGATCTCGGGCTGGGCCAGCGCCTTGCCGATCTCGGCATTCCAGCGGTTGATTAACTCCCTGGGTGTGCCCGCCGGGGCGAAGGCGCCATACCAGACCGCAAGTTCATAACCGGGCAGGGTTTCGGCGACTGTAGGTATCTCCGGCAACAGGGCGGCACGACGCGATTCCGTAACGGCCAGTAGCTTCAGGCGACCCGCGCGGACATGCGGCAGCGATTGCGTTCCGGCGGTAAAAAAGACCTGGACCTGACCGCCCACTGTATCGGCCACCGCGGGGGCGCCGCCCTTGTAGGGCACATGCAGCATCTCAACCTTGGCAAAGCGCTCAAACATGGCCGCGCTCAAATGGTTGGTCGAGCCCGGCCCGGCGCTGGCATAGGCGACCTTTCCAGGATTGGCCCGTGCATAGGCGATGAACTCACGCAGATTGCCTGCGGGCACCGAGGGATGGATCACCATGGTGTTGGTGACATAGGCGAGCACGCCAATGCCGGCCAGATCCGTGCCCTTGAAGGGCATGGTACTCATCATGGCGGGATTCATCGTGTGCGTGCTCATGGAGCCGAACAGGATGGTGTAACCGTCGGGCTTGGCGCGGGCGACCGCAGCGGTGCCGATATTGCCCGAGGCGCCCGGGCGGTTTTCAACCAGCACGGGCTGGCCGATGGAGCGGGCGATCTGTTCGCCCAGAGCGCGCGCCAGGATGTCGGTGGACCCGCCCGGGGCCCAGGGCACCACAATCGTGAGGGGGCGGTCGGGCCAGTTGGCCCAGGCGCTCGAAGCGGACGATAGGAGGGCTGCAGCCGCGGCCCCTTGCAGCAATTGACGGCGTTGCATGAAACAGTCTCCGGTCTTGTGAAATTCAGCGGGCCGCAGGAGAGGCCCTCGGCGCGTCCGTAGCCGCGGCTGCCGTCGCCAGGGTCCTGGAACCGGCGGTCGCCGCCCACCACGACCTCATGTCCGCGATTCCGCAGTTCGCCCACCACCAGAGGCGAAAACCGGCCTTCCAGCACGAGCTTGTTCAGCGTTGTTTTGCGTGGCCAAAAGGAACTCGGGAAGTGCTCGACATGCCATGCCGGCGCATCGATGGCCTCTTGCAGGTTCATGCCGTGCAGCACATGCCTCAGCAAAAAGGCGGCCTGCCACTGGTCCTGCTGATCGCCGCCCGGCGTGCCACAGACCATCCAGGGCTCGCCATGCTTGAGGGCGAGCGACGGTGACAGCGTGGTGCAGGGGCGTTTGCCAGGCTGCAAGCGGTTGGGCGAATGCTCATCCAGCCAGGTGATCTGCAGCCGTGTATTCAGCGCAAAACCAAGCTCTGGAATGATCGGGCTCGAAGACAGCCATCCGCCCGAGGGTGTAGCCGAAACCATGTTGCCGTGACGATCGATCACATCGAGATGACAGGTATCGCCCGTGAAGAGTTCGTGCTCCGCCCACTGCTCCGGCGGTGGCAGTTCGGCGAAGGTGGGTTCGCCAATGCCGAAGCGCGCATCACTGTTCGCAAGTGTTCGCCGGCCGATGTCGGCATCAGGCAGGTGGGGTGTTCGCCCGCCAGGAATCCCCGGTCGAAGATGCGAGCTGGCTTGTTCATCGATGAGACCCGCCCGGGCCGCCAGATACTCCGGGGCAAGGAGCGCATCGACCGGGACGTCGGTAAAACGGGGATCGCCCAGCCAGGCCAGACGGTCGGCCAGGGCGAGCTTGGCCCCCTCGGCCACGCGATGCACAAAGGCAGCGCCCATGGGGTCGCAGGCGCGCAAGGCCTCGAGATCGGCCATGCCCATCTGCTGCAGCAAAGTGATGCCTTGACTCCAGGGACCGCATTTGGCCAGGGTTACGTTGCCGAAGTTGACTGTGACCGGCGCCTCGATCTCAGCCGTCCAATCGGCCAGATCCTCGGCTCTGAGCAGTCCAAATTGCCGCTGCCCAGTAGTGTCGATGACGGCAGTGCTGCGGCAATACTCATCAATCGCGCGGGCAACAAAGCCGCGATACCAACTCCGGGTTGCGGCGTCGATTTGCCGCTCCCGGTCTGACCCGCTGCGCTCGGCCTCTTCAATCAGGCGAGCATAGGTTGCAGCCAGGGCGGGTTGAGTGAACAGGCTGCCTGGACGCGGAACCCGCCCACCGGGCAGCCAATGCGCGGCCGAGGAGGTCCATTCCTGCTGAAAGAGCGGCTTGACGGCGGCAATGGCCTGCACGACGCGAGGCACCAGCGGAAAGCCATCGCGGGCATAGCGCCAGGCCGGCTCCAGCACCTGCCGTACCGACCAGGTCCCTTGCTCCTTGAGCAGGCGCATCCAGGCGCCAAACGCACCGGGCACGGTGGCAGGCAGAAGGCCGATCCCTGGCACCAGCTCCAGGCCCATGGCAAGAAAGTGCTGCCGGTCCGCCAGGGCTGGCGCACATCCCTGCCCATTGACGACCTGCACCTGTCGGTTCCGCTCGCTCCAGAAGACGTTGGGGACTTCGCCTCCAGCGCCATTCAGATGCGGCTCGACCACTTGAAGCACAAAGCCTCCGGCCACGGCCGCATCAAAGGCATTACCCCCGCGTTCAAGCACGCCCATCGCGGTCTGCGAAGCCAGCCAGTGTGTCGATGCAGCAACGCCAAAGGTGCCTACAATTTCCGGTCGGGTGGTGAATCCGCTCATCGAAACTCGAGCCCTTCAAAGCGGCCGCTCTCGCGCCACTGTCTCAGGTAGTTGAAATAGGCGGTGGCGCCTGCCGGATAGCCGACGTTGAGCATCTCGACCGGCCCCGGATCCTTGCCTTCGTTGTTGTAGTAGCCCGGCGTGCAGTCGGGAGACCGGGTCATTCGGCCCGGGC
>JBMSOD010000190.1:0-6196 GCA_049422085.1 Burkholderiaceae bacterium | reverse complement strand
AACATCTAGGCATCGATCATGCGGCTGCGGCCATTGCAGTCTGCACCGCAATCGTTGCCAACTTCGGCATGAAAGGGCTGATCGTGATGAGTACAGGCGGGCGGGGTGCTGCAGCGCGCTGCCTGCCGACCTTCATTGCATCCTGTGTGGTGACCGCGGGCGTCCTTGCACTGACCCTGGTGCGAGCCGGCTGATCCGCAGGCACTGAAACAGACGCCATGGTGGCTTGACCTACAATCGAGGCATGACCAAGACCACTCCACCCAGCCTTTTCGATCCGGTGCGCATCGGCGCCATCGACTGTCCCAATCGCATCGTGATGGCGCCACTCACGCGCTGTCGCGCCGAGCCCGGCACCCTTGCCCTCGGCCCGCTCAATGCAAAGTACTACGCACAACGGGCCAGCGCAGGCCTGATCGTGAGCGAGGCCACGCAGGTTGAACCTCGCGGCATCGGTTATGTCGGAACGCCCGGTGTCTACAGCAGCGCCCAAAAAGAGGGCTGGAAGATCGTCGCCGATGGCGTGCATCAGGCGGGCGGACGCATTGTGGCCCAGCTCTGGCATGTGGGCTCGGTCTCGCATCCTGACCTGCAGCCTGATCAGGGACTGCCCATTTCCGCCTCGGCCTGGCCCCAGCCCGGCACCGTGCACACCCCGCAAGGCAAGCGGGATCGCGTGCCGCCGCGTGCCCTTGAAGCCCACGAAGTCCCCGAGCTGGTTGAAGCCTTTCGCAAGGGCGCGCAGTTGATCAAGGATGCGGGCCTCGACGGCGTCGAGATCCATGGCGCAAACGGCTATCTCATCGAGCAGTTCATGCGCGACTCGACCAACTCGCGCACGGATCAGTGGGGCGGCAGCATCATGAACCGGCTGCGCTTCTGCCTCGAAATCGTCGATGCCTGCATTGGCGTCTTCGGCAAGGACCGGGTAGGCATCCGGCTCTCGCCGGTCTCCAACGCGAACGGTTGCCCCTCGGACTCCAATCCGCAGGCGACCTATGGCACGCTGGTGAACGAGCTCTCCCGGCGTGGCATCGCCTTTCTGCATTTCATTGAAGGCAACACCGGTGCGGCCCACTTCACTGAGGGCTTCGATTTCGCGGGGGCGCGACGTACTTTTGGCGGCACCTACATCGCCAACAACAAGTACAGCCGCGACATGGCCATGGCCGCGCTGGCTGAGGACCGCGCCGACGCCGTGGCCTTCGGTGTGCCCTTCATTTCAAACCCGGACCTGGTCGAGCGACTGCGGCTCAACGCCGCCATCAACCCCGCCAACACCAAGACCTACTACGGTCCGGCCGAGGTGGGCTACACCGATTACCCGACGCTCGCCGAGGAAGCCGCGGCGCCCCGATAAGGCGCACCACGGCCATTGACTGACTCGCTACAGCAGCCTCATTGAGGGCTGCTGCTGCAGGATCAAGCCTGGCAGCCGACGGCAGGGGCTCGCCGCCTCAGGCGGCCTCAGCCTCGCGGGATGCCCGCTTGCGCTCATGGTCCTTGAGGTAACGCTTGCGCAGCCGTATTGACTTGGGCGTGATCTCGACCAGTTCGTCATCGGCAATGAACTCCACCGCCTTCTCCAGCGTGAGCTGAATGGGCGGCGTGAGCACGATAGCCTCGTCCTTGCCGGATGCCCGCACATTGGTGAGCTTCTTTTCCTTGACCGGATTGACCACCAGGTCGTTATCGCGGGTATGGATGCCGATGATCATGCCCTCATAAAGGGCCGTGCCCGGCTCCACAAACATGCGCCCGCGATCGTCGAGCTTCCACAGGGCATAGGCCACCGCTTCGCCGTCGTCCTGGCTGATCAGCACGCCATTGCGCCTGTCCTCGATCGGGCCAGCCATCGGGCCATAGGCATCGAACACATGGCTCATGATGCCGGTGCCGCGGGTCAGGTTCAGAAACTCGCCATGAAAACCGATCAGACCCCGGGCGGGAACGCGGTAATCAAGACGCACGCGCCCCTTGCCATCGGGTTCCATGTTCGACATCTCGGCACGACGCGTGCCGAGGTACTCCATGACCGCCCCCTGATGCTGGTCTTCAATATCCATGACCAGATTCTCATAAGGCTCTTCGCGCTCGCCGGTCTGCTCATTGGTGCGCACCTTGGGCTTGGGACGCGACACCGCCATTTCGTAGCCTTCGCGACGCATGTTCTCAAGGAGAATGGTCAGGTGCAGCTCGCCCCGGCCTGAGACCACAAAGGTATCGGAGTCGGCCGGGAATTCGACCCGCAAGGCCACGTTGTGCTGCAGCTCGCGCTCCAGACGGTCGCGGATCTGGCGGCTGGTCACATACTTGCCTTCGCGCCCCGCAAGCGGCGATGTATTGACCATGAATTCCATGGTCAGGGTGGGCTCGTCCACCTTGAGCAGCGGCAGCGCCTCCGGGGTATCAACCGCGCAGATGGTGGTGCCAATATCGATCCCCTCGACGCCGGTGATCGCGATGATGTCACCGGCCAGCGCCTCGTCCATCGGGATACGCTCCAGGCCCTTGTAGCGCAGCACCTGGTTGACCTTGCCGGCCACCGGGCGGGCCTGCGGACCATGCACCACAGCCACCTGGGAGCCTGCCGTGATGCGGCCCCGGTTGATGCGGCCCACGCCGATCCGGCCGACATAGCTCGACCAGTCAAGCGAGAGAATCTGCATCTGCAGCGGGCCATCGATGTCATCGGCCCGCACCGGCACATGGCGCAGGATGGCGTCATACAGCGCGCGCATCGTGCCCACATGCATGCCGTTGTCGCCTCTGGGCAAGGCGTCGAGTTCTTCGATCTCGTTGACCGCAAAACCGGCCAGTGCCGAGCAGTACACAATCGGGAAATCCATCTGTTCGTTGGTGGCGCCCAGCTTGTCGAAGAGCTCGAACACCTGATCGATCACCCAGTGCGGTCGGGCCCCGGGCCGGTCAATCTTGTTGACCACCACGATGGGCTTGATGCCCAGGGCCAGCGCCTTGCGGGTCACGAAGCGGGTCTGCGGCATTGGACCGTCCACCGCATCGACCACCAGCAGCACGCCATCCACCATGGACAGGGCGCGCTCAACCTCGCCACCGAAATCGGCATGCCCCGGCGTGTCGACAATGTTGATCCGGGTGCCATCGACCTCGATCGCGCAGTTCTTGGCCAGGATGGTGATGCCACGCTCCTTTTCGAGATCGTTCGAATCCATGATGCGTTCGGCCACCTGCTGGTGTGCGCGAAAGGTGCCCGACTGACGCAGCAGCTGATCCACCAGCGTGGTCTTGCCGTGGTCAACGTGGGCAATGATGGCGATGTTGCGAATGGCCTGCATGAGGAGGTGTTCCTGTTATCGATCGATTGAAATCATTCGTGGGCATTGAGCGGCGCCCGTCTGCCGCAGTGTTTCAGGCGCTGGCCTGCCGGATCAGTCGGCGCGGGGCAAGGCGCCCTGGAGGTTCGAAGGCCGCCACGCCGAGCAGCTGTGCATCCCGGTAAACCCGTACCAGCGACTCCGGACTCGCTGCCTTGACATCCGGCCCGAGCGTTGCCCGCAAACCATGATCCAGGATGATTCGTTGCCCCTGTGTGAAACGCAGGGCCAGAGGATCAGGCAGACGCAAAGCGGGTAGCCCTTCGAGCAGCGCATCCACCGGCAGCAACAGCCCCCCGCGAGCATTCTCATCGCTTGCCTCGAAGGCCTCAAGCGTGACCGACTGTGCAAGATCGAGACGTCCGACCCGGGTACGCCGCAAGGCAATCAGATGAGCGCCACAGCCCAGGCGCTCGCCGATATCCTGAGCCAGAGTTCGAATGTAGGTGCCCTTGCTCACGGTGGTTTCAATCCGCAGCTGAGCAACCGACAGGTCAAGCGCCAGAACCTCGAGGCGGTGAATGGTGATCGGCCTGGCCGCGCGGTCGATGGTCTGGCCTGCACGGGCGAGCTCGTAGAGCGGGCGGCCCTGATGCTTGAGGGCCGAATGCATCGGCGGCACCTGCAATTGAGGTCCGGTAAATTCGGCGCAGACGCCAAGCACCTGCTCAGCCAGCACTCGGACCGGCTCACGCGATAGCACCAGGCCCTCGGCATCGGCGGTATCGGTTCGCACGCCCAGCTGGATCGTGGCCTGGTAGGTCTTGTCGGCCTCGAGCAGGTCGTGCAGAAACTTGGTGGCTTCGCCAAAAGCAAGCGGCAGCAGCCCGGTCGCCATGGGGTCGAGCGTGCCGCCATGGCCCCCGCTGGCCGCCTGCAGAGCGCGGCGTGCACGTTGCAGCGCGTCGTTCGAACTCAGGCCCTGAGGCTTGTCGAGCAGCAGCACGCCATCGAGAGCCTTCCAGTGCCGCTTCTGGCGCTGCGGGGCCTCAGTCATCCGCCCGCCGGGCATTGGCCTGATCGATCAGGCGGGATAGGTCCATGCCACGACTCACCGAGCGGTCGTGAGCAAACCGGAGCTCGGGCGTGGTGTGAATGCGCACGCGACGCCCGAGCTGCGAGCGCATGAAGCCAGAGCTTGCCCGCAGGCCTTCCAGCGTGCGCGCGACGCTCTCCTCGTCATCGGGCAGGGTCGTGAAATGCACGGTGGCATGGGCATAGTCCGGCGTGATGTCCACCCCGGTGAGGGTGACCATGCCGATACGCGGATCCTTGACCTCGCGGGCAATCATCTGGGCCAGCTCCTGATGGATCTGATCAGCGACGCGAACCGAGCGCTCACCACCACTGCGACTGTGCCTGTTGATCGCCATGTCCACGCCCTCAGCCCGCCTTACAGCGTGCGGGCCACTTCCTTGACCTCAAAGACCTCGAGCTGGTCGCCCACCTTGATGTCGTTGAAGTTCTTCAGGGTCAGACCGCACTCGAAGCCCTCGCGCACTTCACGGGCATCGTCCTTGAAGCGCTTGAGCGAATCGAGCTCGCCCGTCCAGAGCACCACCGAGTCGCGCAACAGGCGGACCCGGGAGCTGCGACGCACGATGCCCTCGGTGACCATGCAACCGGCAATGTTGCCAATCCGGCTGACGGTAAAGATCTCGCGGATCTGCACCATGCCGATGGTCTCTTCACGCTTCTCGGGTGCGAGCATGCCGCTCATGGCCGCCTTCACCTCATCAACCGCGTCATAGATGATGTTGTAGTAGCGCAGGTCGATGCCGTTGGCTTCGGCGAGCTTGCGCGCCGCCTGATCCGCACGGACATTGAAGCCGATGACCACGGCCTTGGAGGCCACCGCCAGGTTGACGTCGCTCTCGGTGATGCCACCCACCGCTGCGTGCACGATCTGCACCTTGATCTCGTCGGTGGCCAGCTTGAGCATCGCCTGGGCCAGGGCCTCCTGGGAGCCTTGTACATCGGCCTTGATGATCATGGCCAGAGTCTGGGTGGCGCCCTCGGTCATCTGCTCGAGCATGTTCTCGAGCTTGGCAGCCTGCTGGCGCGCGAGCTTCACGTCACGGAACTTGCCCTGACGGAAGAGCGCGATTTCGCGGGCCTTGCGCTCATCGGCAATGACCACGATCTCTTCACCGGCCGGCGGCACTTCGGACAGACCCTGAATCTCGACCGGAATCGACGGACCGGCCACATTGATGGCCTTGCCTGCCTCGTCGAGCATGGCGCGAACGCGTCCATACGAGGATCCGGCCAGCACCATGTCACCGCGCTTGAGCGTACCGGCCTGCACCAGGATGGTCGCCACCGGACCCTTGCCCTTGTCGAGACGGGCTTCGATCACCAGGCCCTTGGCCGGCGCCTCGACCGGCGCGGTCAGTTCGAGCACCTCTGCCTGAAGCAGAAGGTTCTCAAGCAGATCATCGATGCCTTGCCCCGTCTTGGCCGAGACCGGCACAAAGGGGGAATCGCCACCATAATCCTCGGGCACAACCTCCTGAGCCACCAATTCCTGCTTGACCCGGTCCGGATTGGCTTCGGACTTGTCGATCTTGTTCATGGCCACCACGATCGGCACCTGAGCAGCCTTGGCATGGTGGATGGCTTCAATGGTCTGCGGCATGACGCCATCATCGGCGGCCACCACCAGCACCACAATGTCGGTGGCCTTGGCACCGCGCGCCCGCATGGCCGTGAAGGCCTCGTGACCCGGGGTATCGAGGAAGGTGATCACGCCTCGCGGGGTTTCAACATGGTAGGCGCCGATATGCTGCGTGATGCCGCCTGCCTCGCCCGAAGCCACCTTGGTGCGACGGATGTAGTCA
>JBMSOD010000189.1:0-6202 GCA_049422085.1 Burkholderiaceae bacterium | reverse complement strand
TGCTCAAGCAGATGCTGCAGCGGCGCGGCGGGGACCTCTCCGGCGGGCAGCAGCAGCAACTGGCCATTGCCCGCGCCCTGGCATCACGACCCAAGGTCCTGATCCTGGACGAACCTACCGAAGGGATCCAGCCCAACATCATCAAGGACATCGGGCGGGTGATTCGTAAGCTGGCCAATGAGGGGCTTCAAGGGCAGCGCATGGCCGTCCTGCTGTGCGAGCAGTACTACGACTTCGCAGAGGCCCTGGCCGATGATTTTCTGGTGATGGAGCGTGGCGCGGTGATTGCCTCGGGCCCGGGCCATGAGATGAAAGCCAGAGACATTCGGCGGCTGGTGGCGATCTGACATGCGGGCATGCGCGATCGAGGACGACACCCCCTGGGGCTATTGAAATCCCATAAGCGCATCCAAGGTATATTCGGCATCCAGAAGGGGAGTAGCTCCAACAGCACCAGAGCATCAGGTGCAACGCGGGTTCGTCGTCAGTACGAAGCCGGTACCTCACGTGCCGGCCTCCGGTGAATCGGGCGCATCAGACAATGCGCCGAGCAAGACCTTCGGTCCCTGTGGCAGGCCCTGTCGGGCTTAGCGGCCACACCGATTGAATTCGTCTGGAGTACTGCATGGAATTCCTCTCCCCCGCCTGGTGGTCAGCGCTGCTGGCCATCATCCTGATCGATCTGGTGCTGGCAGGTGATAACGCGATTGTGATCGCGTTGGCCGCGCGAAACCTGCCGCCAAACCTGCAACGCAAGGCCATCATCTGGGGTACGGTGGGTGCTATCGCGGTGCGAAGCCTCATGACCCTGATCGTGGTCTGGCTCCTCAAGATTCCGGGCCTCATGCTCGCTGGCGGCCTCGGCCTGCTCTGGATCGCCTACAAGTTGCTGGTCTCGGACGAAGGCGAAGGCCATGACGGGCCCTCCGCCAGCACCTTCTGGGGCGCCATGAAAACCATCGTCGTGGCTGACGCACTCATGGGCATCGACAATGTGCTGGGCGTGGCGGGCGCAGCACACGGGGCCATGGATCTGGTGGTGCTGGGTCTGCTGCTCAGCGTGCCCATCGTGGTGTTCGGAAGCACCGTCGTGCTCACACTGGTCGAACGATTTCCGATCATCATCCAGATCGGCGCGGCCGTGCTGGCCTTCACTGCAGCGCAGATGATCATCGGCGAGGCGCTGCTCAAGCCCTGGGTCGAACCTCTGGGCATGGGTAAATACGCAGTGCATGCCGTAGCCATCGTTCTGGTGCTTGGTCTGGGCGCGCTGGCGTCGCGCCGCAAACCTTCAGACGCGCAGCCTCACTGACTTTCGACGCGTCGGCTCATTGAGTTCTGACGCGTCGCCTCACTGAGTCTGATGTTGCGGGCTTACTGTGCATAGCCTGGAGCGATCCTGTCGAGTTTCCTCAGCAGTGAGGGCCACTCCATCAGACCCAATCGCCTGCCGCCCTTGCCGGTAAAGAGTTCGTTGGTATAACGAACTGACTCGGCGCTGGGCATGGACAATTCGGTATTGCAGGACAGGGTCATGACCTGCAACTGACAGGCGCGCTCGAGTCGGTACATGTTGTTGAAGCACTCTGGAACGCTCGCGCCCACCGTCAGCAGACCATGATTGCGCAGCACCAAAGCCTCGCGCTGCCCAAGGCTTTGCACCAGACGCTGTCGCTCGTCCATGCGCACCGCAATGCCTTCAAAGTCGTGATAACCGATATCGGCAAAGCGCATCGATGATTGCGCGATCGGCAGGATGCCGCACTTCATCGCCGACACCGCCATGCCGGCCAACGAATGGGTATGAATGATGCAGTCCACATCATGTCGCGCCGCATGAATGGCGCTGTGGATAACGAAGCCCGCCCGGTTCACGCCATAGTCCGTGGCGTTGAACAGCACATTGCCCTCTAGATCAATGCGAAGCATCGAGGATGCGGTCATCTCCTCGTAGAGCATGCCATAGGGGTTGATCAGGAACTCATTGTGCGAACCCGGGACGCGTACCGAGATGTGATTGGCCACCATCTCGGTCAAGCCCTCCAGGGCAATCAGTCGATAGCAGGCTGCTAGATCGATCCGGGCTTGCCATTCTTCAGCACTGACCTGCTCACGCACGGGTTTGCTGATCATGAGGGCGGGTGCATTCATCGAATCTCTCCTGGCAGTTGAATGCAGTGAGTCTAGGGGTACAGACGCCAGGTGTCCAAGGCCTGGCCATGCCGATGGCCTCGATTCGACACTTCGGCACACCGTGAATTACATTCCTTCCGCTGAAAAGACACCTCAGGATCATCGATGCTTGCACTGACTGGATATGCCGAACGCCTGTCCGTTCGCCCTGGAGAAACACTGCGCTTTCATGTGAGCCATGCCCATCCCGCGCCCGTGCGGGCCTGGGTGGTCCGAGTGGTCTGTGCCGATCCCAATCCGGCGATCGGCGGCGTGCAGTGCATACCCGTAGATATGCCCGTGAAGACCCTGGTCGAACCCCAGCCGCAGCGCGTTCCTAGCGGGTCTTATGCCGTCCTGGGTGATGAGCAACTTCTGGATCCATTCAGGGCCACGGGCAGCATAAGTCTGCGTCTTTGGGCTCAACCCACCCTCCTGTTAGGACGCCGCCAGGTCCTGCTGTCCTGGCAAAACGATCAGGGTCAGGGCCTCACGATCGAACTCACCGCCCAGGCACGAGTTTGCATTCGACTGGGCAGCGCGGCAGGCGAAACCCGACTCGAATCGGCCAACCCCCTGTCCTTGCGTGTCTGGTCCTGCATCCGCGTGGGCATTGACAGCGACGCGCGAACACTGCGTCTGAGCATCGCCGAAGGCCCGGCCCAGACGATGTTGCTGCCCGCTGATGCGGCCATCCTCTCGGGACGGCGGCTGAGTCTGGCCAGTGCAAGCGACCAGGCCCCGGTCGATGTGTTCAATGGCCGTCTCGAAGGCCTGTCGATCTGGGCAAGCCCCTGGCCGGAGAGCAAGCCCGATCGGGTGGTGGCTTCCTGGGACTTCTCGCGTCAGGTTCATACCCAGGCGGTGATCGACACCAGCCCGAGAGGGCAACATGGCCTGCTGGTCAACACCCCGACCCGGGCTGTCCGGGGCGTGCGCTGGACCGGCGAGGAGCACTGCTTTCGGCATGCGCCCTCGCATTACGCCGCCATTCATTTTCATGAGGATGATCTGGATGACTGCCGCTGGCCAGCAACCCACGAGATCGTCATTCCGGACCACCTGCGCTCGGACGCCTATGCCCTGATGCTGGAGGCCGGCGATGCGCGCGAGAACATTCCCTTCTTCGTCGTGCCACGGGCCGGGCAGGCCCGTTCGCGTATTGCGGTGCTGGTGTCGACCTTTACCTATACGGTGTACGGCAACCACGCCCGACCGGAGTGGATGCACGATGCACGCTGGCGAGAGGCCCACATCGCGCAAACCCGGGATTGGCAGGCCTACCCGCACAACCCGGGTGAGCATCGCGACTACGGTCTGTCGACCTACAACGTGCACACCGATGGCTCGGGCATCGGTCTGGTCAGCTGGCGCCGCCCCATGCTCAATCTCCGGCTGGGCTATCTCACCTATCCCTATCCCGACATTCGCGGCTCGGGGCTAAGGCACTATCCGGCCGACAGCCATCTGCTGATGTGGATGGCCCATCAGGGTCATGAATTCGACCTGATCACTGACGCCGAGCTGCATGCCGAAGGCGAGGCGCTCCTGTCGTCTTACAAGGTGGTGGTCACCGGATCGCATCCCGAATATCACACGGCGCAGATGCTCGATGCCCTGCAGGGATATCGCGATAAGGGGGGGCGACTGGTCTATCTCGGCGGCAACGGCTTTTATTGGCGGGTTGCGCTCGACCCGACCCGTGAGGGCATCATTGAAGTGCGTCGCGCGGAGGGGGGGATCCGAGCCTGGGCTGCAGAGCCGGGCGAGTATTACCAGCAGTTCGATGGCCAGTATGGTGGACTCTGGAGGCGCAATGCCCGCCCTCCTCAGCAACTGGTGGGGGTGGGCTTCAGTGCTCAGGGCAATTTCGTTGGCTCGCACTACCGCATTCATGAGGCCGCCCGTACCAACCCCAAGGTGAGCTGGATTCTGGATGGCGTGAACGCGGAGACCATCGGCGGCGAGGGCTACTCAGGCCATGGCGCGGCCGGCTTCGAACTCGACCGCATGGATGTCCGTTTGGGCTCACCCCCGAACGCTGTGGTGATTGCCACCTCCGAGAATCATCCGCCCGAGGCGCCCTGGGTGCT
Organism: Burkholderiaceae bacterium; assembly: GCA_049422085.1. Taxonomy (GTDB): domain Bacteria; phylum Pseudomonadota; class Gammaproteobacteria; order Burkholderiales; family Burkholderiaceae_E; genus UBA4615. The sequence goes on along the minus strand of JBMSOD010000189.1, from coordinate 1,937 downwards.
GGTGCCCGAAGAGCAGCTCACCCACATCACGACCCTGCCCGGAGAATCCCATCAGGCGCTGATCCGCGCCGACATGACCTATTTCGATCTGCCAGGCGGCGGCGAGGTGTTTTCTGTCGGCTCCATCACCTTCTGCGGCGCACTGCCGGTGAATGGGTTCGACAACGACATCTCTCGTCTGCTCGACAACGTGATCCGTCGATTCAGCCGACCGTGACCCCGGAGCAGCGGTGCGAACGCCTCGTCGACCACCCAGGCGATCCGCACGGCCGCCTCGTCCACCGACTTGCGAGTCGAGACCACGGCGTTGGCCGGGAAGCTGTCATCGGGCCAGCCCATGGCCACGCAGGTCTGGATGACCTGATCGTCGGGAATGCCCGCCTCGGCTCGCACCACGGGCGACTGCATGATGCCCTGGCTATTGATGACGCAGCCCAGCCCGCGTGCCCAGGCGGCATTGACCAGACAATTGACCACGCCGCCACAATCAAAGGGCGCGATATCACTGCCCTGGATCGAGCGGTCGTAGGTCACCACGATGGAGACCGGCGCATCGAACTGCCTGAAACCGCGCAGCACCCAGTCCTGCCGTTTTTCCTTGTTGTCGCGCTCGATGCCCAAGGCAGCGAAGAGCTGCTTGGCGATCTCGATCTGACGCATGCGATGGGCGCCTTCATAGCCAGGCCCCATGCGGAACTCCCGAGAATCAGGCACGCCCGCCAGATTGCGCTCGACATTGCCCTTGCGGATGCGGTCAAGGACCTCACCCGCCACGACATAGAAGTTCCAGGGCTGGGTATTGAGCGAAGTAGGCGCGCGCATGGCGAGCTCGATCACTTCACGCACCAGCGCCTTGGGCACCGGCTTTTTGAGATAGCCGCGAATGCTGCGCCGGCCGCGAACGACATCATCGAAATCCATGGGGTCTCCTGCGTGGGATGATTTGATTTCCAGTGCGCATGGTAGCGGCTGGCAGGAGACAAGAGATCATGAACCGTTCTGAAGACCGGATCCGCGTCCATCAGGATGCGCGAGGCGTGGTGACACTTACCCTCAACCGCCCCGAGCGCAACAACGCCTACGATGAGGCCCTGCTTGCGCAGGCCCATGCGGCGCTGGATCATCTGGCCCTCCAGCTCCAAGCGCGGGTGCTTCTGATTCGAGGAGAAGGGAGGCACTTTCAGGCCGGAGCGGATCTGGACTGGCTGAGTCTGCTGAGCACCCTCTCGCCCGAGGCCAATCTGGAGGCATCCCGCCTCACCTCGACTCTGATGCGCAGGCTCAACGGGCTACCGATCCCGGTGATCGCGCTGGTGCAGGGTGGCTGCTTCGGTGGCGGGACGGGTCTGATCGCCTCCTGTGATGTGGTGGTCGCCGCGGACAATGCACAGTTCTCGATTGCGGAATCCCGTTGGGGCATGGTGGCCGGCATCATCATTCCGCAACTCAATGACGCCATGAGCGTTCGGCAGGTCCGCCGCTATGCCCTGACCGGAGAACGATTCGACGCCCAGGAAGCGCGACGTATCGGTCTGGTGCATGAAGTCGTGCCACTCGGCGAACTCGCCTCCACAGGTGAACGGATTGTCGATGCCCTGCTCAGAAACGGGCCGCAGGCCACCCGGCTCACCAAGGCCACCACGCTTCGCTCATGCTGGTCAGCCCTCGGCGATGAAGAAGATCAACGACTCATCAACGAGCACGCCCTCAAGCGGCAATCATCTGAAGCCGCCGAGGGACTGTCCTCGTTCAGAGAGAAACGCGAGGCGGCGTGGTATCCGGGAAGACCGCCGCCTCACTAGCCTTGCATTGTTCTGTCGCGTCAAGGTTTGACCGGAGGCACGTCGATATTCGACAGCCCGGCCGTGGCCACACCCGGCACGGTACAGGTGTCGGTCATGCTGTTGGAGCGGGCAGCCAAGACCGTCGGATTGCCC
>JBMSOD010000188.1:0-6226 GCA_049422085.1 Burkholderiaceae bacterium | reverse complement strand
GGTTTCCGAAAACGATCCTGCCTGGGCCTGGGCCACATCCACGCGCGATAACTGCCTTGGACAAGACTGCCCCGAAATACGGCGCTGTTTTCTGATGAAGGCACGACGAGAGGCGCAGACCGCTGATGTGGTGGTGGTGAACCACCATCTGTTCCTTGCCGACCTGGCCTTGCGCGATGAATCGCTGGCAGAGCTTCTGCCCAGCGTCGATGCCGTGATCTTCGATGAAGCCCACCAGCTGCCCGAGGTTGCCACCGAGTTCTTTGGCGATTCGGTATCCACCCGACAGTTGCTCGACTTCGCCAGGGATCTCTTGCGCGCAGGCCTGGTTCAGGCACCCGATGGCGCCGACTGGCGACATCTTTGCGATCGACTCGAGCAGGCGGTACGCGCCCTGCGGCTCGTCATGGACGGCGGTTCGGCCTGGCCTTTCGGAGGCAGGCAGACCCCTGGGCGCTTCGGCGACAGGTCTCAGGCTCGTGCTGCCGAGGGGCGTCTGACCCGTCGATGGACGATTGATCTTCTGAGAGAGCTTGATACCCTGCCCGAGGTGATCGAGGACCTGGCCTCGGAACTGGTGTCGGTCTGCGCAATCACGGCATCCAATACCGGTCGCGGTCCTGACCTCGATCGCTGCGGACTGAGGGCGGTCGATCTGCTCGAGCGCTTGCAGCGCTGGGCTGCCGCGTTTGAGACGTCCTCCGAAGAACAGGCGATTGTGTGGGCAGAAGTCTCGGCTCAGACCGCCGTCTTGAGGCTGACGCCATTGTCCGTGGCCGAGCCTTTCCGTCGGCATCGTGATGCGTTGAGTCAGGCCTGGATCTTCCTGTCGGCAACGCTGACCATGGCCAATGACTTTTCCCACTACACCCGTGCCCTGGGTCTCGAAGAGGCCCGATGCGAGCGATGGGAGAGTCCCTTCGACTTTCGCCAGCAGGCCGCGCTCTGGATTCCAACCCATCTCGGTGAGCCGAGTGCTCCGGGTTTTGCAGCCAGAATGGCCGGGGCGATCTGGCCGCTTCTTCAAGCCAACCGAGGCCGAGCCTTCGTGCTCTGCACCAGTCTGCGCGGTCTGCGTGAAGCTGCCCAGGCACTCAGAGCCATGGATACGGTAGGCATGCAATGGCTGGTCCAGGGGGAGTCGCCGCGGGCCGAACTGCTGGATCGCTTCCGTGGCGCCGACAGACCCTCGGTTCTGATCGGAAGCGCAACATTCTGGGAGGGTGTTGATGTCTCCGGCGATGCGCTCTCGCTGGTGGTGATCGACAAGCTGCCGTTTGCACCACCCGACGATCCGGTGATTCAGGCCCGCGCACTGGCCCTCAAGCGGGCCGGACAGGATCCCTTTCGACACGACCAGCTTCCGCAGGCCGCGCTGACCCTCAAACAGGGGGCGGGTCGACTGATTCGGTCAGAGACCGATCGCGGCGTTCTGGTGATCGCCGATGCCCGGGTCAGAACCCGGGGTTACGGACGGCATCTGCTCGCGAGCCTGCCGCCCTTTCATCAGGTCAATTCGATGGAGGAGGCGATCCGGTTTTTGCCGGATTGACTCTGCGTCAGTTCCAGAACGACCACCAGGCTTTCTGAGGAGCGCCGAGCGGGCGCGAGAGCATGGTGCTCTTCGGAAAATTCGCTTTTAGGATCCGTTCTGCATCCTGTCTCTGGGTGTCCATACCGAGCTTGTCGTAGCTTCTGACCAGAATCGCGAGGGCCTCCTCAACGGCCGGGCTGGTCTGATACTGCGCCACAACGGCCTGAGCCCGGTTGACTGCCGCGAGATAAGCCCCCCGGGTGAAGTAGTAGCGCGCGATATGCACCTCGCTACCCGCAAGCGCGTTGACGAGGTAGGTCATTCTTGCTCTGGAGTCGTCGGCATAGCGGCTCTCCGGGAATCGGGTGACCACAAGCTTGAAGGCTTCAAAGGACTCCCGCGCGGCGCGGGGATCGCGCTCGGACAAGTCCTGTCCGCCCAGGTTTGCAAGGATGCCCTGATCCTCGTTGAAATTGATCAGTCCCTTGAGGTACCAGGCGTAGTCCAGAAGTTCGCTGCTTGGATTGAGTCTGATGAAGCGCTCGATCGCGACCAGGGCCTGAACCCGATCGCCCAGCTTGTAGTGTGCGTAGGCGGTATCGAGTTGCGCCTGTTGCGCCCAGATCCCGAACGGGAAGCGCGCCTCAAGTTTTGCCAGGGCCTTGACTGCGGTGTCGAAGCGTTTGCTGTCCAGTTCGGACCGGGCTTCCGCATAGAGTTGCTGCGCACTCATGCGCTCTGCCGGATCGGCATTGGCCTTGTCAAACAGGCTGCAGCCGGTCAGTGCGACAATCATGACCGATGGCGCCAGCACTCGGCTGAGGCGAAGAGCGATGCTGCAGTTCAAACGCATGGGGCGTGGCTCCGGCATACGGCCAGGGTCGTGGCAGGACGCCAGGACAGGCACGAATGAATCAATCGATCGATTATAGCGACGAGGGTCGGGATCCAGGCGAGGACGTGCAGCGGCTCACCGCGGCGCCAGGCGCAGGACAGCGCGTGGACAGATTTCTGGCGCAAGCGCTGGCACCTGTTTCCCGCACACGCATTCAGAGATGGCTCAGCCTGGGCGCGATCCTCCTGGATGGCGCGGTCGTATTACCCAGCCGCAGGCTGTCGGGGCTCGAGCAGATTGAGGTGACGCCGCTGCCCCATGAAGCGGAGACGGCCTTCGCACCCGATCCGGTCGACTTCGGCGTGGTGTTCGAGGACGAACATCTCATGGTGGTCGACAAGCCTGTCGGCCTGGTCGTTCATCCTGCAGCGGGGCATTGGCGCGGGACACTCATGAACGGACTTCTGCATTCAAGACCCGACAGCGCCCGCCTGCCGCGTGCGGGCATCGTGCATCGCCTGGACAAGGACACGAGCGGACTGATGCTGGTGGCGCGAAGCGAACGTGCCTTCGAGGTGCTGACCCGGATGCTGGCAGAGCGACGTATCCATCGCGGCTATCTGGCCTTGAGTCAGGGGGTCTGGTCCGGGCCGGAGCTGATTGACGCGCCGATTGGACGACATCCAAGGCATCGACTGCGCATGGCCGTGGTCGCAGCAGATCACGGACGGATGGCCCGCACCCATGTCCATGCCCTGAAGGCGGGCCCCTCGTTCAGCCTGCTCTTTTGCCAGCTCGAGACCGGCCGAACCCATCAGATCAGGGTGCATTTGTCCTGGGCAGGGCATCCGCTCCTGGCCGATACCCTGTACGGTGGCATCGCTCATCCGTCGATCCATCGCCAGGCCTTGCATGCCTCGGTGCTCGAGCTGCAGCATCCAACGACCGGTCGGGCGCTGCAGTTCAGAAGCCCCTTGCCAGAGGATTTCCAGAATGTCCTCGCGGAGCTTCGCTTGACCGGGGAGGATGTCAGCTCGGCCCTGGAGCGCCATCTGAACAAGAGGGGCATGACATGACAAGAGGGGCATGACATGAATTCGCTGCAAGGCATTCCGGTGGACTGGCCTGCACCCGAACGGGTGCGAACCTTTTCAAGTCTGCGCGCGGGCGGGGTGAGCCGTGGTTGCTGGGGACTGGCCTCCGGAGACGCCGGCGGACTCAATCTGGGGCTGCATGTGGGTGATGTCCCTGAGCATGTCAGGGCCAACCGGGAGCGTCTGAGAGAAGTCGTCGGCATGCCCATCCAGTGGCTGGAACAGGTGCACGGAACCCATGTCCTCGATGTGGATGACCAGGGTGGGGTCGGCCTGGACCAGGCCAGTTCCGGGCCGATTGCTGATGCGGCGGTGAGCGGTCGGTCGGGGAGGGCGCTTTGCATCATGACCGCCGATTGCCTGCCGGTGCTGCTGACCGACCACCGAGGCAGGTGCATTGGCGCGGCCCATGCTGGCTGGCGATGATTGCACGCAGGGGTTCTGGAGGCCACGGTCGCCGCCATGCGGGCCCGTCTGGGTCGGCCGCTTGACCTGTTGGCCTGGTTCGGACCGGCCATCGGTCCGAGGGCTTTCGAGGTGGGCGCTGAGGTGCGCGATGCCTTTGTCAGCGCAGATCGGGAGGCTGTCGGCGCGTTTGTCCCTGCACCAGCCCAGGGCAAGTGGCTGGCCAGCCTCGAGATGCTTGCCCGGCAACGGCTGGCGAAGTGCGGCGGGATTGCCGTCTACGGGGGCGGTATGTGCACGGTGAGTGACCCAGCCCGGTTTTATTCGCACCGGCGTGATCGGACCAGCGGGCGCATGGCCTCATTGATCTGGCTGGCTTCCTGAGCGGCTTTCCGACTCGGTCCTGGACTGCTCCCTGGCCAGTCTCGCCCTGCGTCTTTGCGGCGTGCCGAGGAGCCACAGCAAGAGGGCCAGGGGCGCAAGCCCGTAGAACACGAAGGTGGCGATGCCAGCGACAACCGACTTTTCGGTCAGGGCCATCATGAGCACCACGTAGATCCAGGCGATGGCGACGATGTACATGGTCGATGGGCAGCGTTGTGGTCTTGGCGAGTCAGTCTGACGCAAGAAACCGGGAGCGGCGCACGACCGCTCCTCAGCACTGCTCCCAAAGAGGGTTGGACAGGGAATTGATGCACTGCGACAATAGCGCATTCGTCCCGGATGAATCGGCTGCATTCCCCCACAGGCAGCGGGTCATCCAACTGCTTTGAGGCATGCATGGCATCCGAACGGCCCGCCCGATCCCGGCGATCGACCGCTGCAACCCGGTCATCTGACAAGACAAAAGCGGCAAAGTCCCCTCAGCGCGCTTCCGCTGGCCGCACAGCCAAGCCTCGCAAGGCCGGCGCGCCGCGGGCTGCCGCTGCGCCCCAGGCCAATCAGGACCCAAACGTCAAGGACCCAGACGGCAATCAGCGCGCTGCCCGCACACCGCCCACCTCGCCGCTTCAGGATCTGGCTGCAGTCGCCGCTGGAGCGATGCAGACCCCAGTCCATATTGACCCCGACCGGTTGCTGGCGCTCCAGAACGAATATGCCACGCAGCTGCAAAAGCTCTGGTCCGACATGATCACAACGCCGCCGGGTCAGGCCCCCGCGCTCGGCGACAAGCGATTCTCGGGTGCTGCATGGCAACAGTCGGGTCCTCTGGCCTGGAACGCCGCGATCTACCTGCTCAATGCCGACTTTCTTCAGAAGATGGCCGATGCGGTCGACGCCGATGCCAAGTCGCGTGATCGCATCCGCTTCTTTACCCGTCAGTGGCTGGACATGGTGTCGCCTGCCAATTTCCTGCCTACCAATCCAGAGGCGCAGAAGACCCTGCTTGACTCGAGAGGGGACAGTCTCCGAAAGGGGATCGACAACATGCTCGCCGACCTCGGAAAGGGGCATATTTCGATCACCGACGAATCTGCCTTCGAGGTCGGCCGAAATGTCGGCACGTCTGCGGGCGCGGTTGTGTTTCGAAACGAGGTCATGGAGCTCATCCAGTACTCGCCGAGCACCCCGACCGTAGGCTCGCGGCCCTTGCTGCTGGTGCCGCCCTTCATCAACAAGTTCTACATCCTTGACCTGCAACCAGACAACTCATTTGTCGCGCACGCGGTCGCCCGCGGACATACCGTCTTCCTGGTGTCCTGGATCAATGCGCAACAGCGGCATGATCGGCTGACCTGGGACGACTACATCGAGGAGGGTGTGATTGCGCCCATCCACGAGGTCCAGAGAATCAGCGGTGCCGAGACCATCAATATTCTCGGGTTCTGTGTGGGCGGGACGATCCTTGCCACTGCGCTCGCAGCACTGGCGTCTCGCGGCGAGCGTCCGGTGGCATCGCTCACCCTGATGACCACCCTGCTCGATTTCGAAGAGCCTGGGGCCTTGGGTGTGTTCATCGATCCGGTTCAGGTTGCATGGAGAGAGCAGACCATCGGTGAATCAGGTCTGATGACGGCCCAGGATCTGGGCACCACCTTCTCGTTCCTGCGGCCGAATGATCTGGTCTGGAACTATGTGGTGTCCAACTACCTCAAGGGTGAGGCGCCACCGGCCTTTGATCTGCTGTTCTGGAACGCCGACGGCACCAACCTGCCCGGCCCGCTGTATTGCTGGTATCTCAGGCACATGTATCTCAATAACGAACTGAGGGTGCCCGGGGCGCTGACCTGTGTGGGTGAGCCGATCGACCTGGCGGCGATCGACGTGCCGACCTACATCTTTGCCTCGGAGCTTTCGCTATCAGCGGCAGAAGCGGGCCAAGGCGACCTTGTGCACGATGGCCCCGGCGACCGGCAC
>JBMSOD010000187.1:0-6301 GCA_049422085.1 Burkholderiaceae bacterium | reverse complement strand
GCACTTCAAACCCTGTCGAGCAGCAGTCCTGCCTTCAATGGCACCAGCTTTTTCGGATCGACCTCCACCTTTTTACAGCAGCAGGATCTCGCGACCGATCTGGGCATGCTCTATGGCCCCGCCGTCATCGGACTGCATTACGGCAATTTTCCGGACACGCCCAACCTGATCGGCAATGCCTCGGTATTGCTGTTGATCAACGCCGGCACCGGACTGAGCCTGGGGGCGTCTTCGATTCCACTGGACGGCTTGTCAACCGGGGCCGTGGTTTCCAACCGCAGCCCGCCTGAAGTGCCCAGCCCCGCACCCCTGGCCCTGCTCGGTATCGGACTGGCAGCCCTCGGACTCAGCCTGCGCGCTCGCTCCAGTGCGCCTGCACGGCCTGCATGAAGGCCTGGGGCCGCTCATAGGGAACCCAGTGGCCGGCATCCGGGACGACGCTGAAGCGCAAGCCCGGACGCTGGGCCTCGAACAATGCCTGCAAGGCCGCGAGATCAGTGCCTGCGGTGGGATCATGCTCGCCATAAATGGCATCGAGCTGACGCACCTGCAATGAGCCGATCAGATCGCGGTTGCGGGTACTGAAGGCCAGCCTGCGACTGTTGAAGCGCCCGGCCTCGACCGCGCGCACATGCAGGCGCACCGCGCCTTCGTCATCCACCGGATGCGAGAGCATCAGGCGATGAAGATTGTCTCGATGCAGGGCATAGCGGGCAGCCGCATCTTCTACTGCTTTCCAGGGCTGCAGACCGATGTCATGGCGCGGCAGGCCATGCGAGGCAGCGCCCACCAGGATGAGCCGGTCGATCAGCCCGGGGCGCAAGGCCGCGGTCTCGCAGGTGACCAGCGAGCCAAACGAAAACGCGATCACGTCCACCGGAACGCCGGAAAAAAGCTGGGCATACCCCTGCGCGAAGGCCTGGGCGATGCCGGGCATGCCTCCCGGCTCGGGCGGGTCGGCCGAGTCGCCGTAGTAAGGGGTATCCGGGCACCAGACCTGACGGTGTGCCGCAAAGGCGTCGATGTTGCGCACCCAGTGCTGCCAGCTGCCACTGCCGCCATGCACCAGCACGAGCGGGCGGCCCTCACCCCAGGTGCGCCACATCAGGCTGCCCTGGCCGCAAGGCGTAGGCACCTTGCGCGCGCTGGCCTCGAGACGGCTCAGAGTCTGATCGACGGTTTCGCTCATGCAGTTCGGGGGCAAAGGGCGTCCGAAATCGGCGGACGCAGGCTGAAATTCAAAATCGCGTCGAGTGTACCCTTGCGCCCGGAGGGCTGATTTCAATGCCCAGACCCATTGCACCGATCCAGGAGACACCCCATGACACGCAGCATTTTCAGTGAGGAACACGAACTGTTCCGCGAGCAGGTCCGACGCTTTTTTGACAAGGAGGTGGTGCCCTACTACCGAGACTGGGAGAAGTCGGGCCTGACGCCCCGCAGCTTCTGGCGCAAGGCGGGCGAGGCAGGCCTGCTGTGCACCACCCTGCCCGAGGAGTATGGCGGTGGCGGCGGCACCTTTCTGCATGCCTGCGTGGTCACCGAAGAAATGGCCCGCGCAGGCGCAAACCTGGGCATTGCGGTGCATTCGGACATGGTCTCGCCCTACCTCATGCACTATGCCAGTCCCTCGCTCAAGCAGCATCTGCTGCCCAGGCTGTGCAGCGGAGAGATCGTAGGCTCGATCGGCATGACCGAGCCGGGTACCGGCAGCGACCTCAAGAACATCCGGACCACGGCCGTGCGCGATGGCGATGACTGGGTGATCAATGGCCAGAAGGTCTGGATCACCAATGGCATGAACTGCGGCGTGGTGCTGGTGGCCTGCAAGACCGACCCGGCTGCAGGCGCCAAGGGGGTCTCGCTGATCGCGGTGGAAGAAGGCACGCCGGGCTTTACCAAGCAGGGCCCGATGGACAAGATCGGCCTGAAAGCCCAGGACACGGCCGAGCTCTTCTTTGACAACGTGCGCGTGCCGGTGGGCAACCTGGTGGGCGAAGAGGGCCGGGGCTTTGTCTACCTGATGGAGCAATTGCCCCAGGAGCGGCTGGTGATCGGCGTGCGCTCGGTGGCCATTCTGGAGGCCGAGCTCGAACGCACCCTGCAGTATGTTCGCGACCGCAAGGTGTTCGGCAACCCGATCCTGAACTTCCAGAACAGCAAGTTCAAGCTGGCCGAAGCCAAGGCCTACATCACCATGCTGCGTGCCTTCATCGACAGCTGCATCGAGGAACATGTGCAGGGCCGCATCAGCAGCGAGAAGGCGGCCATGGCCAAGCTCACGGGTACCGAACTCATGGGCCGTTATCTGGATGAATTCCTCCAGCTGCACGGTGGCTACGGCTACTCCAACGAGTACGGCATCGGCCGGGCCTGGGTGGATGCCCGGGTCACCCGCATTGCGGGCGGCACCTCGGAAGTGCTGAAGGACATCATCAGCCGCGGGCTTTAAGCCGCGGCCCCAAGGGCTTGAACTGGCACCTGCGGATCAAGCCCCCGGGCGCAACTCTTCAGGATTTAATCCACTGGCAGTCCCAGCTCACGCGCAATCGCGCGCAGCTGGATCTCATAGCTGCCCACCGTCACGGGCGCCACCAGGGCGTCGAGTGCCATGCGCATGGCGGGCAGCTCTTCAGTCAGGCCCCAGCCGCCGCCCACATGCAGGGCGGTCTGGGTCACGCGCACCACGGCCTGGGTCGAAAAGAGCTTGGCCGAGGACACGTCGAGAATCACGTCGCGCAGGGGTGCGCCGCTGTCCCAGCGCGCTGCGGCGTGGTAGACCAGATGCCGCGCGGCCTCGACATCGACATGGGCCTGCGCCAGCTGAAAGGCAATCGACTGATTTGCTCCAATCGGTCGGCCAAACTGCTGTCGTACCTGGGCATACTCGAGCGCCCATTGCAGGGCATGCTGCATGTGCCCAAGCCAGCGCGCGGCCACCATGATTCGCTCGCGATTGAAGCCCGCCATGATCTCGGCAAAGCCCGCCGGCAACAGGCGATCTGCGGGCACCCTCACCTGATCGAACTGAATGCGGTAGGTGGGCGCAGGCCGGTTCACATGGGTTTCGATCGGCGTGGCGGTAATGCCAGGGCTGTGGCGGTCGATCGCAAAAAAGCGCATTCCCTTGCGGCCGGCAGAAGGATCGGTCTGCGTGAGCGTCACCAGCACATCGGCATCGCCGCCGAGCGTGATGAAGGACTTCAGGCCATCGACCACCCAGTCATCGCCATCACGACGGGCGGAGGTCCGAACGTTCTGTACATCGTTGCCGGCCTCGGGCTCGGTCACGGTAATGGCCACGATGCACTCGCCCGCAATGCAGCGTCGGGCAATCTCGCGCTGCCCGGGCGTGCCGTATTCATAGAGCAAGGACCCCGCCACGTTTTGCACCAGCAGCGCCACCGCGAGATTGGGGTTGATGCGCGAGAGTTCTTCCATCGCGATCGCCTCTTCGGTGGCACCGAGTTCGGCACCGCCCACCGAAGCATCCGCAGTCAGGCCGATCAGACCGGCGTGGGCCATCGCCACATAAAAGTCGCGCGGAAAGGCACGATCCCGATCGGCCTGCTGCCAGCGCGGTGCCACCTCGCGCTGGGCAAAGGCCCGGCACATGTCGCGAAAGGCTTCTCGATCCACCTGCTGCCTGGGAACGGGGCGCGCTGCGTCCCTGCGCGAATTCGGCATTCCGGTCACGATGCCTGTCTCCTTGTCGATAGAATGAACCGACTATAAACGCCGACGTGACCGGGCTCGGCTCAGCCCCGGCTCAAAACATCAGGAGGAGACCGTCATGAACACCCCATCCGACGCGCGTCGTCGCAGCCTTGGCCTGATCGCAAGCACCCTCGCTACAAGCGCTCCCGGTGCAGGCCTGCTCCTGCCCACCGGGGCTCGTGCGCAAGGCGCCGCAGGCGGGTTTCCCAACAAGCCGCTGCGCATGGTGGTGGCCTCGGCGGCAGGCGGCATCCTCGACACCATCGGGCGCCTGGTGGCCACCCGCATCGGCGAGAGCATGGGCCAGACCGTGGTGGTCGAGAATCGCGCGGGTGCGGGCGGTATTTTAGGAACCGAAGTCGTGGCCCGGGCGCCCGCCGACGGCTATACCCTGGCCAAGGTGGCCACCAGCCATGCCATCAATCCGGGGCTGTATCCCAAGATGCCTTATGACACCGTGCGCGATCTCGCGCCGGTGTCGCACACCGTCAATCTCAAGAACATCCTGGTGGCCCATCCCTCGGTGGGCGTGTCCACCGTCAAGGAGCTCATTGAGCTGGCCCGAGCCAAGCCTCGGAGCATCACCTTCGCCTCTGCGGGTAACGGCCAGTCCAACCATCTGTCGGGCGAGATCTTTCGCATGATGGCAGGCATCGAGATGACCCATGTGCCCTACAAGGGCAGCGCCCCGGGCCTGACCGATACCGTGGCAGGCAACACCTCGGTGATGTTCGTGGACATCCTGTCGGCGCTGCCGCATATCAAGTCTGGGCGGCTCAAGGCCCTGGGCGTCACGGGCACGGTGCGCTCACCTGCCCTGCCCGAGGTGCCTACCGTGGCCGACAGCCTGCCGGGCTTCAATGGCAATACCTGGCTGGGTCTGGTGGCCCCTGCTGGCACGCCCCGGGAAATCCTGGCCCGCCTGAGCAGCGAGACGAACAAGGCCCTGCAGACCCCTGAGGTGCGCGATCGACTGCTGGCGCAAGGCGTGGAGCCGGTGGGCAGCACGCCCGAGCAATTCGCAGCCCACATCGAATCCGAGATGAAGCGCTATGGCGAAGCGATCAAGGCGTCAGGCGCGAAGGTTGACTGACCGGCAAGCGCCTTCGCTCTCCATGCCAATGAGCCACTTCAGCCTCTTCTTGCAGACCGCCCCGCAGCACTGAAGCATCGGGCTCACCACACACCACAGCGCTTTCAGCAGGCAGACCTCTCACCATGGCCCTTGATTTCAGCTTCAGCCCGGAGCACGAGTCCGTCCGCGAGACGGTGCGCCGATTCTGTCAGGACGAAGTCGCGCCGCTGGTGCGCGATGCCGAGGAAACCGAGACCTTTCCGCGCGAGCTCTTTCGCAAGTGGGGCGCACTCGGCCTGATCGGCGCGCGCTATCCGGTGGATGTGGGCGGCACCGGCATGGACAAGATTGCCGATTGCATCGTGCGCGAAGAAATGAGCGTGGTGTGTCAGGGCTTTGCCTCGAGCTGGTCCGCGCACAGCCATCTGGGCATCTGGCCCATCTGGAAGGCGGGCACGCCCATGCAGGTCGATCAGTACTTCCGGCCTGCGCTGGCTGGCGAGAAGATCGCTGCGTTTGGTCTGAGCGAGCCCGATGGCGGCTCAAATGTGCGCGCCCTCAAAACTCGCGCCACGCGCGTGCCGGGCGGATGGCGTCTGGACGGCAGCAAGCTCTACATCTCCAACGCGCCGATCGCCGACTTTGTGCTGGTGGCCGCCCGCACGAAACCCGAGCTCACCATCGAAGCCATCAGCCTGTTCATCGTGAGTACCGCCAGCCCGGGCTTCACGGTCTCCAAGCTCGACAAGGAATCCATTCGAAGCTCCGAAACCGGACTGATTCACATCGACGGCGTCTTCGTGCCCGATGATCATCTGCTGGGCGAACGTGAAGGCACCTATCCGCTCATCCTGGAGTCCCTGAGCGAAAACCGGGTAGGCGTGGCTGCCAACTCGCTGGGCATGGCGCGCGCGGCCCTGGCCGCCTCGGTGGCCTATGCCGGCGAACGTGTCGTGGCCAACAAGCGGATTGGCGACTACCAGGCAATCGCGCATCGGATGGCCGACATGGCCGCCGACATCGAGGCCACGCGCTGGCTGGTGTACTACGGCGCCTGGTGCGTGGATCAGGGCACCCTCACCGCTGACCTGGCCGCCAAGGTCAAGCTGGTGGCGAGCGAATGCGCAGTACGTGCCAGTGAATCAGCCATCCGCATCTTTGGCGGGGCCGGCATCATGCGCGAGTACCCGGTCGGGCGCATCCATCGCGACGCGCTGCTCTATGTGATCGGCGAGGGTACCAGCGACATTCAGCGCAACCTGATCGCGAGAGGCCTGGGTTTCAAGGCCTGACCGCCCCTACCAGCGCGGCGGTCGCTTCTCGATGAAGGCCTGCACGCCCTCCAGGGCGCTGTCGTCCATCATGTTGCAGGCCATGGTCTGACCGGCCAGCTGGTAGGCAGCATCCACGCCCAGCTCGAGCTGTCGATAGAACAGGCCCTTGCCTGCGCGAATGGCCTCGACCGGCTTGGCCGTGATCCGATCAAGCACCTGCTGGATGCAGGCATCG
>JBMSOD010000186.1:0-6411 GCA_049422085.1 Burkholderiaceae bacterium | reverse complement strand
TGGCTGGTCTGGATGGTGTTCAGAACAAGATCCATCCTGGCGATGCTGCGGACAAGAACCTGTACGACCTGCCGCCGGAAGAGGATGCAAAGATCCCGACCGTGTGCTCCTCGCTCGACATGGCGCTGGATTACCTCGACAAGGACCGCGAGTTCCTGACCCGGGGCGGCGTGTTCAGCGATGCGATGATCGATGCCTACATCTCGCTCAAGATGGAGGAGGTCACCCGCTTCCGCATGACCACCCATCCGGTGGAGTTCGACATGTACTACTCGCTCTGATCGGGCGATCGTGCATCGGCAGGCTGCGCCCGTTCAGGGAACAGCCTGCACCTGAAAGGGGCGGGCAACCGCCCCTTTTGTCTTACACTGGTCCGATGAACCTCCTGTCGTTTGCCACCCTTGTGGTGTGCCTGACGCCCCTGATCTCGCAGGCCCAGGTCTGGCGTTGTGAAACCGATTCGGGTGTTCCGCTGTATCAGAACACCCCAGGTCCGCGATGCAAGCCGCTGGACCTGCCTGTCATCACCACCATTCCTGCTCCTGCTGCACCTGCCAGAGTCCCCGGGGCCGCGGGTTCGTCCTCCCGGAACGGAGCGGCGAGCGGTGGGGCAAGTGGCGGCGCTTCTGCGGGTGGCGCGACATCCGGTTCCGGGACTGGCCAGGCAAGCGCGGCGCCGTCCGCATTTCCTCGTGTCGATCCCGGGGAGCAGCGGGCGCGTGATCAGGATAGACGCCGCATTCTCGAGCAGGAACTGCGCAAGGAAGAGGTCCGCCTCAAGGAGCTGCGCGAGGAGTTTCGCGACGGAGAGCCTGAGCGTCGTGGTGACGAGCGCAACTACCAGAAGTATCTCGACCGTGTTCAACGTCTGAAGGACGACATCGCGCGAACCGAAAGCGCAATGGCTTCACTTAAACGAGAACTCGCCGGACTCAGAGACTGATCAGGCTCCGACCGAGCCCTTGCCCTTGCTCCATGTCATCCGATTCCAACCCCGAACAGTCCAGCAGCCGCTGGCCCGTGCACCGAGAACGTCGCAGGGATATGGCCTCCAGGCTCTCGGGTCTCGATGTCCTGGCCTGCGCCGTGGTGTTGCTCGATGACCGCGGACAGGTGCGTTTCGCAAACATGGCTGCCGAGCAGCTCTTTGACGCTCCGCTGAAACTGCTGGAAGGCAGCGTATTTGCCAGGCAGTTCGGCAATGGGGTGGTCCTTGATGCCCTGCTTGATGAGGCCATGGGCGCCGCATTTACCGAGAAGCGTCTCGATCTGTCGCTCGAGCGCCTGGGGCGTGATGTGCTCGAGTTGCACTGTGTGGCGGTTGTGCCTGACGGGGATCTGGGAGCCCTGCTGCTCGAGTTTCGCGAGATTGATCAGCGCATTCGTGCCGACCGTGAAGCACGCATCGTGGAGTCGGCCAAGGTCAATCGTGAACTGGTGCGCAACCTGGCTCACGAGATCAAGAACCCGCTTGGTGGGATCCGTGGCGCCGCCCAGTTGCTGGAAGGCGAGTTTGGGGATAGCGCCCTGAAGGAGTACACCCAGGTCATCATCAAGGAATCCGACCGGCTGCAACGACTGCTCGACAGGCTTCTGGCGCCGCACAGGCAGTCCCGTGAAATCAGCGATGTCGAGATCCACGAAGTCCTTGAGCGGGTGCGCTCGGTGGTCCTGGCCGAATATCCGAAAGGACTCGCGCTTGTGCGCGACTACGACGCAAGCCTGCCCGCTTTCCGCGGCGACAAGCAGCAGCTCATCCAGGTGGTGCTCAATCTGGTGCAGAACGCTGCCCAGGCCATGATGGGACAGGGCACGATCCGACTCGTCACGCGGATCGCGCGCAAGGTCATCATCGCAGGACAGATGAGCCGGCTGGCATTGGATTTGCATGTGATCGACAGCGGCCCCGGCATTCCGGAGGCGATTCGCGACCGGATCTTTCTCCCGCTGGTCAGTGGCCGTGAAGGTGGCAGCGGACTGGGACTGACACTCGCCCAGACCTTCGTGCAGCAGCACGGCGGACTGATCGACTGTGACAGCAGGCCAGGACGAACCGATTTCAGAATCCTGCTGCCCTTGCCCTGAGTCAGACGCGGGTCTTCTCGGGGTTGGGTCAGTCACAACGGCAACGGATCGCACATGGAAGCAGTTTGGGTGGTTGATGATGACCAGTCGATCCGATGGGTCCTTGAGCGCGCCCTCGGAAAGGAAGGTCTGTCCGTTCGGGTCTTCGACTCGGCGAAAGCCTGCCTGAGCGCACTGCCTGCAGGCGCACCAAGGGTGCTGGTCTCCGACATCCGCATGCCTGGCGAAAACGGACTTCAGTTGCTTCAACAGGCCAAAGCCCAGCACCCGGGACTGCCGGTCATCATCATGACCGCCTATTCCGATCTCGACAGCGCGGTCTCGTCCTTTCAGGGCGGGGCCTTTGACTATCTTCCCAAGCCTTTTGATCTGCCCAAGGCGATCGCGCTCATCCGCCGTGCGGTTGAAGAGGGGGAGCGGGAAGCTGCCGCGGTCGAGTCGACCGGCGAGGCTCCGGAGTTGCTGGGTCAGGCGCCTGCCATGCAGGAGGTGTTTCGCGCGATTGGGCGACTCTCCCAGTCCAATGTGACCGTGCTGATCACCGGCGAATCGGGCAGCGGCAAGGAACTGATCGCCCAGGCTCTGCACCGGCATAGTGCTCGGGCCTCAAAACCGTTTGTAGCCCTGAATGCGGCGGCGATCCCCAAGGACCTGCTCGAAAGCGAACTTTTCGGTCACGAGCGCGGTGCATTCACGGGGGCTCAGCAGATGCGGCGTGGCCGCTTCGAACAGGCGGAAGGTGGCACCCTGTTCCTGGATGAGATTGGTGATATGCCTGCCGATCTGCAGACCCGTCTGCTGCGGGTGCTGTCTGATGGTCATTTCTATCGGGTCGGAGGGCATCAGCCTCTCAAGGCCAATGTCCGTGTCGTGACCGCCACCCATCAAAACCTTGAAGAACGCGTCAGGCAGGGACTCTTTCGCGAGGACCTGTTTCACCGCCTGAATGTCATTCGGCTACGCCTTCCTCCCTTGCGTGAGCGGATCCAGGACATCGGTCTGCTTGCACGTCATTTTCTGGCCCGAAGTGCGGTTGATCTCGGGGTTGAGCCCAAGCGCCTGTCCGATGAGGCTCTTGCGCGACTCGAGCAGTTTCGCTGGCCCGGCAATGTCCGTCAGTTGCAAAATGTCTGTCAGTGGCTCAACGTGATGGCGCCGGGGCAGGTGGTCGAGGCCAAGGACCTTCCGCCCGACATTCTTGAATCCATTCACCAGGAAACTGCTGACCTGCAAGAGCACGGTTCGGGCCAGGATCCGGTCGCCTCAGCGCTTGACGGGCTGGTCTCGAGTCTGGCTGCACCCGCGGTCGCAGCATCAGGTGCTCATTCGGTGGCTCCCTCAGTCCTTCCTGACCCGCACCGAAACGGCAGCTCCTCCATGCCGGGCGCAGTCACGGGGTCGAACTTCCTCAACTGGAGTGAGGCCCTTGAGCAGGAGGTGGCGCGTCTGCTGGCAGAGCAGTCGGCGCAATGGCGCGAGCCTCCCTCGGAGTCGAGCCTCATGGATGGCCTGACCCGCGAGTTCGAGTCGGTGATCCTGAAGACCGCCCTACGCCATACGCGCGGTCGGCGCATCGATGCCGCTTTGCGCCTGGGCATCGGGCGCAACACCATCACCCGAAAGATCGCCGAACTCCGACTCGAGGAGGATCACTGAGTCATCCGTGTCTGTGCGTGAACTCAGGGCTGCTGAAGCCGCATCAGATATCCGACAAGCAACTGAATGCGGTATCGGACATAGGACTCGGCATGCACCGGGCCTCGCCCTCCATAGAGTGCATGGGCCTGTGCGCGGTAATCTGCCCCCCAGATCGGCATCTCGCGCTGACCGTGACCCGCGACCAGGGTTCGGCCATCAATGACATCGATCACGCGCTGAACCGGAAATACCCCCTGGTTGTCTTTCGAGAGGCGCGTGAGATCGGCGGGTGCACGAACCAGGAACTCGCGAAAGTGTCCATCGCCCCGTCCTTCCGTGCCATGACATCCGGCGCAGTTGGAGAGATATTCGGCCTTCCCGTAATCGGGCGATGCAGGCGACTCCGAGGAGACCGAGGTCTGCGCTGATGCGCTCCTCTGGCTCCATCCTGTTGCAAGGGCGAAGGCAAGGGCGCAGGTCAGCAGGCCCTGGCGATACGCTGGTGCGGCCCAAGGCCGCGATGTCATGGATCTGATCATGAAGCCACCCTCCCGTGAGCCGGCATGGCCCATGAGACGGATGCTCAGGCGGCATCTGCGACCCGGGATTGCGCAGGCTCAGGCGCGCTTCAGTTCGACCACCACCGGAGCGTGGTCTGATGGTTGCTCCTGCGCTCTGACGACCTTGTCGATGACGCAGGACTGCACCGATTCACGCAGCGAGGCCGACACCAGAAGATGGTCGATGCGCAGACCCCGATTGCGGCGAAAGGCCAGTTGTCTGTAATCCCACCAGCTGTAGCTCTTGGGTGCCTGTTCAAACAACCGGTAGGCATCGGCCAGTCCCAGATCGGTCAGTTTTCGAAAGCGCTCGCGCTCGGGGTCAGAGCACAGCACCTGTCCTGCCCAGGCCGCCGGATCATGAACGTCCCGGTCGTCCGGCGCGATGTTGTAGTCGCCTGCCAGAACCCAGTCGGGCCATTGACCGAGATCCTGCGCGACCCAGGCGAGCAGTGCGTCGAGCCAGCGCAGCTTGTAGGCGTATTTGTCGCTGTCCACCGCCTGCCCGTTGGGGACATAGGCGCTCGTGATACGAACGCCCCCCAGGCATGCGGTGATCAGCCGTCGCTGCTCATCTGGAAAGAGCGGATTGCCGATGACAACCTGCTCGGGCTCCCAGCCCCGATCGTCACGCCAGAGCAAGGCGACTCCGTTGTAGGTCGGCTGACCCGAAAAAATCGACCGGTAACCCGCTTCTGCCAAGGCGGCCTGCGGAAACCGGTCGTCAGTGAGCTTGGTTTCCTGAAGACAAAGCACATCGACCCCGGTGCCCTGGAGCCACTGCAGCACATGAGGAAGACGAATCTTGAGGGAGTTGACATTCCAGGTGGCGATCTTCATGCCCGGATTATTTCACGATGCAAGATCGCCGGGCGCAAAACGAAAACTTCAACGGTTTTCATTGTTTGTCCAGGACAGCTGAGCTATAAACCGGACCAACACAAAGGTTTTGAAACGACCCGCGCTCCGGTCTCCCTCCTGCCGGATTTAACATCGCAGGTTTTGCGCGCCCCCTGCAACGCAGTTTTCAGCGCTGAAAAGGCACTGAAAACCCGCGAGGAACGCGGCTATTTACCTGATTTTGTCGAGGATCCCGATGGGACAAACCCTGCTTGAACTGTTCGCGGCTGGCGACAATGCCGCTATCGCACTGTCTGCGCCGTCCCGGCCCGGCTTGGCCTACGGCGAATTGCGCGCCCTCATTGCTGAAACACGCGAGTTCCTCAACAAGCAGGGCATCGGACGTAATGACCGGGTTGCGATCGTCCTGGATAACGGCCCGGAAATGGCTGCCTGCTTTGTGGCCTGTGCCTGTGCAGTGACCAGTGCGCCCCTCAACCCGGCCTATCGTGCCGATGAGTTCCGGTTCTATCTCGATGACCTCAAGGCTGCGGCGCTGATCGTGTCTGCCGGGAGCACCTCGCCTGCGGTCGATGTGGCCCGGGCGCTTGGCGTGCGGATTCTGGAGCTGCATGTGGCCGAAGGCGCGGCTGCAGGCGCTTTCTCACTGAAGGCGCAAGACGGAGCGGTTGCAGCCGCTGCGGCCCGGCTGCCGGGTGCTGCGCAGCCTGATGATGTGTCCATGCTGCTGCATACCTCGGGCACAACGTCCCGGCCCAAGATTGTGCCTCTGTCTCAGGCCAACCTGTGTGCTTCGGCCCGCCACATTCGCGCAACGCTTCAACTCACTGGTGCTGATCGCGGCCTGAACATCATGCCGCTCTTTCATATTCACGGGCTGATCGCCGGCATTCTTGCGCCTCTTTCCGCAGGGTCCCAGGTGTTCTGTACTCCGGGCTTCAATGCCTTGAAGTTTTTCGCCTGGATGGATGAGGCCCGGCCGACCTGGTACACGGCCGTGCCTACCATGCATCAGACCATCCTGGCGCGGGCGCCCAAGAACAAGGACGTCATTGCGCGCCATCCGCTGCGCTTCCTGCGCTCGTCCTCGTCTTCGATTCCTCCTCAGGTGATTCGCGAACTCGAAGAGGTGTTTGGTGCACCCCTGATCGAGTCCTACGGCATGACCGAGGCGACCCACCGGATGGCCTCCAACCCCTTGCCGCCTGCGGTTCGCAAGCCCGGTACGGTCGGCGTGGCAGCGGGCCCAGAGGTCGCCATCATGGAC
>JBMSOD010000185.1:0-6436 GCA_049422085.1 Burkholderiaceae bacterium | reverse complement strand
TCCGGGCAATTTCTGCAACCGGTGCTGCACGCAGCCCGAAGCTGCCTGATCTGCCTACCCTGGCCGAGCAGGGATTGAAGGCTCCCATTGCGATGCTGGAAGGCGGGCTTGCCTTCACGGTTCGCTCGGGAACGCCCATCGAAATCATCGAGACCCTTTCCAAAATCGCGATGGAAGGGAACGACACCCCCCGGGCAAAGGCCCTGCGCGAGAACTTCGCCATCCCCACCGCCACAGGCGGTCGTCCTGAGGCTCTCAAGATGTGGAGGGACAACGCGCCGCTCTGGATCAAGGAAGTCGAGGCGCTGGGTGTGAAACTCGACTGAGCGCCCGTCATCGAGATCGACCTGCCCGGTCATACGGCCGGACGCCCCGATCGCTCCCGTCTTGGAGGCAACTATGAACTTTGAAAAAAGACGTCGACACATTCTGGGTGCGGCAGGTGCAATGGCAGCCACCGCAGCTGCCCCTGGCGCCTTTGCACAGACCGCTTCGGGCTATCCCAACAAGCCCCTCAGGATCATTGTGGGTGCCGCACCTGGCGGGCTGAGCGATGCCTATGCGCGCCTCTTCGCAGAGCAGTTCACCGCCCGCTTCAACTTGCCGGCCGTGGTCGAGAACCGTGCCGGTGCCAGCGGCATCATCGCGGTCGAAGCCACGCTCAAGGCCCCGCCTGACGGCTACACCCTGGCCTCGACCACCACCGGCATGCTCTGGCAGACCCGGGTGCTCTACAAGAAGCTGCCCTTCGATCTGGCCAAGGACATTGCGCCGATCACGGTCTTTCCCTCGGGTTCGCTGGTTGTGGCCGTGCAGGAGAAGATGGGCGTGCGCAACATGGCCGAATTCATTGAATACGCCAAGAAGAATCCCTGCTCGATGGGCTCGTACGCGGTGGGCTCCTATCCCCACGTGCTGGCCGAGAGCATCAACCGCATTCACGGCACCAAGATCCAGACCATCCAGTACAAGGGCGAGGGCCCGATGTGGGTCGACATGGGCGCGGGCCAGCTGCAGATCTGCGTGGGCTCGTATCAGGCCTTCTCCACAGTCATGGCCAAGGGCGTGCGTCCGATTGCCGCCACCGAGAACAACCGGGTGCCCAAGCTGCCCGACGTGCCCACGCTGCTCGAGCAGAAATTCGACGCTCCGATCGCGCGCCTGAAGGGAGGTCTGGCCCTGAGCGCCAACTCTCAGGTGCCCACCGAGATTCTCGATCTGCTGGGCCAGGTGGCGGTGGATGGCAATGACACGCCGCGCGCCAAAGCCCTGCGCGAGAACTTCTCCATTCCGAGCATGACGGGCGGCCGCCCCGAAGCGCTCAAGCAGTGGCGAGAAGATGCGCCGGTGTGGATCGCCGAGGTCAAGGCCCTGGGCGTGACCCTGGACTGAGCACTGCCCCTTCCGAAGAGCGAGGCCGCATGAACTCCCCGGTGCATCTGCTGATCGATACCCCTGAGCCTGGCATTCGCAGGCTCACCCTCAACCGTCCGGAAAAACGCAATGCGCTGAACAACGCCCTGCGCAGCGAGATCTTCGCGGCGCTTGAGGCGCATGACCGCGACCCGGAGGTGAAGGTCACGATCATCCGGGGCGCGGGGCCGGCCTTCTGCTCGGGCTACGACCTCTCGGCCAACAATGCCGAGGGTCAGCCTTATCACACCGCAGGCGGTCTGGGCCAATGGTCACGTCATGTGGTTGATGGCTGGTTTCGGATCTGGGACATGGGTAAACCAGTGATCGCCCAGGTGCATGGCTATTGCCTTGCGGGCGGCACCGAACTGGCCACCGCCTGCGACCTGGTCTATGTGGCCGACGATGCGCAGATCGGCTATCCGCCGGTGCGTCTGATGAGCCCGCCCGACATGCAGTTCCATCCCTGGCTGATGGGCATGCGTCAGGCCATGGAGTCGATGCTCACCGGAGACTCGCTGAGCGGTCGCGAAGCGGCCGAGCGGGGCTGGGCCAACCGTTCCTTTGCAGCCGATCGGCTTGATGAAGAAGTGCTGGCCATCGCACGCCGGGTGGCGCTGCTGCCCTCGGACCTGGCCGCCATCAACAAGCGCACCGTGCACCGGGCCATGGAAGTGATGGGTACGCGCGCGGCCATTCGCTCGGGGACCGAGATGCAGGCACTGGCCTTTCAGACCGAATCGAGCAAGGCCTATATGACCCGCTTTCGTCGCGATGGCCAGAGCGTCTCGAGCCTGCTTTCAGAGCGCGATGCGGTGTATCAGGACTACCGCGAGCGCCCCAAGGACTGAGTCAGGCAGGCCCCGCGCGCAAGACCCCTGAGGCCAGCAGGGCTCTGATCTCGGCCTCGCCATAGCCGAGTTCAGCCAGGACCTGCGCATTGTGAGCCCCCTGATCAGGAGCCCGCTCGGGTGCGACCTTGTCGATGCCCACCACATCGAAAGGACTGTTGATGGTCAGCCCTTCGCCGTCGGCAAAAGGCACCAGGGCACCCGAGACCCGCATCTGCTCGTCATCATCGATATCAGCCAAGGAGCCGATCACCCCGAAGGTGATGCCGCGGGCATCGAGTTCGCGTCGCCAGTGGGCCAGAGGATGCTGCGCAAAGCGCTGGTCGAACTCTGCAATCGTGTCGCGATGATGTTGCCGGCAGGCGGCGAGGCTTGCGAGCTTCGGCCGCTCGGCATAGTCCTGCAGACCGAGCGCCTGCATCAGCAGCGGAAACTGTTTTTCTTCGCTTGAGAGCGTGAGGTTCAGCCAGCGTCCGTCGCCGCAGCAATACAAATTACCAAAGGGATTGGGCGCAAGTTCGCGTGGCTGACGGGGTGCAAACTGCAGGCCATTGAGCTGTCCCTGCACCATGATGGCGTTGGACCACAGGCCATTGACCAGCAGCGATGAGCGCACCTCGGCCCCCTGACCGGTCCGCTCGCGGTCGTAGAGCGCGGTCACGATCGCACCAAAAAACGCGCTCGCGCTTGGATGGTCGCCCATGCCCATGGTCGGTCGGCTGGGCGGCGCACTGTGGTCGGCCTTCACCAGATCCATGAGACCCGAGCGTGCCCAGTAAGCGGTTGCATCGAAGCCGGGTTTGCCGGCCTCGGGTCCGGTCTCGCCATAGGCCGTAAACGAGGCATAGATCAGGCGCGGGTTGCAGGCCCGCATGGCCTGTGCAGACAGCCCCAACCGCTCGCGCACAGGCAGCGGAAGGTTGGTGATGAACACATCGGCGCCCGCCACCAGACGACGCATGACCTCGCTGGCCTCGGGTCGCTTGAGGTCCAGGCAGATTGCGCGCTTGTTGCGGTTGTCGACTTCCCAGGGATAGTTGCGTTCCGAAGCGGGCAGTCCGACCGTCAGATAGGTTCTGCGATAGGGATCACCCTCCGGCGCTTCGATCTTGATCACATCGGCGCCCAGGTCAGCCAGCATGGTGGCGGCGACCGGTGCAGCAATGAAGCTCGCACAATCGATCACCTTCAGGCCATCGAAAGGACGTCGTGCACGGTGCGGTGCAGGCTCGCTCATGTTCGGTCTCCTCGTATGCCATGATGCCACTTCACTACCGGTGGACATTCCGATCCCCGACGAGGAGACACCCATGCCTTTCAAGACATCCCGGCGCGAGCTGCTGCGTGCAACGGCACTGGCAGCAAGCCCCGCTCTGACAACCTTGCCCAAGCTCGCTTCAGCGCAGAGTGCTGCCTTTCCGGGCAAGCCCGTCACCATCATCGTGCCGGCCGCTCCAGGCGGCATCCTGGATCAATGCAGTCGGCTGATTGCCGGTGAGCTCACCAAGTCAATCGGGCAACCCGTGATTGTCGACAACAAGGCCGGAGCAAGCCAGATCATCGGCATGAATGCCCTTGCACGCGCAGAGCCCGATGGTCACACCCTGGCCATGGGCAGCATCGGTCCCAATGCTGCGCACTACAGCGTCTATGCCAAGTTGCCCTACACGCCCGCCGACATCGCGCCGGTGGTGCATGTGGTCTCCACCCCCAATGTCCTGCTGGTACATCCGGGCGTTCAGGCCCGCACCGTGCCCGAACTGGTGGCGCTGGCCAAGGCAAGGCCCGGGGCGCTGGTGCTGGCCTCCTCGGGTACGGCGACATCGGGACATCTTGCAGGAGAGCTTTTGAAGATGCGCGCAGGCATCGACCTCACTCATGTTCCTTACAAAGGCGCCACGCCGGCCCTGACCGACCTGATCGGAGGACAGGTGCATGTCATGGTCGACAACCTGGTCACCGCCCTGCCCCAGATTCGGGCCGGCCGACTACGTGCGCTGGGTGTCACCAGCAGCAGGCGGCTGGCCGAACTTCCCGAGGTGCCAACGATTGCAGAACAGGGCTTCCCCGGCTTTGAAGTCCAGGTCTGGGTCGGTCTGGTCGCGCCGGGGCGGACGCCGACACCAGTGCTTCAGGCCCTGCACAAGGAGGTCAGCGCAGTACTTGCACTGCCCGCCGTGCGCCAGCGTCTGCTTGAGATGGGCGGTGCGCCCGAGGCATGGACGCAAGCCCAGTTTGCCGACTACGTGCGCGCCGAGACCGAGAAATGGGCCTCGGTCGTGAAACAGGCCGGCATCAAGGGAGATTGATGACCGGCCTGAGGGATCAACCGCTTACTTGATCGCTTCGTTGGCTTTTTTCAGCGCGCGGATGCGGATCTTGGAGCTGGCCGGCTTGGCGGCGAACATCTGCTCCTGCTTGGTGAAGGGGTTGATGCCCTTGCGTGCGGGACGGGCCGGCGTTGAAACCAGCGTTGCCTTGAACAGACCCGGCCACACGAAACCCTTGGCGCCTTTCTTGTGCAGCGAAGCGAGGATGGTGGCTTCGAGATTGGCCACCACAGCCTTGACCGCCTTGAGCTCCACGGCAGCATGCTCAGCCACATGCTGCAGCAGGCCCTGCTTGGTCAGGGGCTTTGCGATCGGCTTCATTGCAGCCGGTTTGACGTTGGGTGCTGCCGGCTTTGCCGCGGCAGCTTTGGGAGCGGCCTTCTTGGCTGCGGGCGCCGCTTTCTTGGCGGGAGCAGCTTTCTTGGCAGCGGGTTTCTTGGCAGCGGGCTTCTTGGTGGTGGCCATGGGTCTGTGAACTCCTGTGGATGAAATGTCGCCTGCGAGTGCGCGATTGGTGAACCCTGTGAGGGGCCTGATTGCCCCCGCCGGCCTGCACCCGCCTGCGCGACGAAGGGATTCTACTCAGGAAGTGCGAGGATTGGTGCGGGTTTCAAGGACCGTTGCGCGATTGTCCACAAGGCGTTGCGCCATGGACTCGCCCAGACGCACCGGCCGACCCGCAAACCAGCCCGGCTCAAAGCGGGCGGCACCGGCTGGCCACAGAAGAATGACGGTCGAACCCAGCAGGAAACGGCCCATTTCTTCACCCCTCTTCAGACTCACCTGACCCGGGGCGTAATTCCATCGCCGAACCTGACCCGGGCGGGGCGGATTGACCTGCCCATGCCAGGTGGTGGCCATGCTGCCCACAATGGTCGCCCCCACCAGAACAAGCACCAGCGGTCCGTGCTCGGTATCGAAATGGCAGACCACCCGCTCATTGCGGGCAAAAAGCGCAGGAATGTTCTGTACGGTCAGCGGATTGACCGAGTAGAGCGCGCCAGGCACATGACACATGTGCCGCAGCTCGCCCGCGCACGGCATGTGGATGCGGTGGTAGTCGCGCGGACTGAGGTAGATCGTTGCGAACTGCCCGTCCTCGAATACCCGCGCGGCATGGGCCTGTGCCAGATCCACGGAGCCGCTCTGCCCGAGCAGCTCAGCGCAGTCGAAGGCATGCCCCTTGGCCTGAAAGATCCGGCCCGCTTCGATCGGGCCCAGCTGACTCACCGCACCGTCGACCGGGCAGACCCAATCGGCACTGGCCATCGGTCGGGCATCGTCGCGCAACGCACGCGTGAAGAAGTCGTTGAAGCTCTCGTACGCCTGGGGGCGCGGATCGGCCGCCTCGCTCATGTCGACCCGATATCGGCGGATGAATCCGCGAATGGCCGCCGTGGTCAAGGCACCGCCCCGCATCGCTGCGAGTCGTCCAATGCTTTCGGTCAGAGCGCGCTTGGGCAGCAGGTGCTGCAGCAGGATGAAAGGTTCTGGCATGCGCGGCAGGTTATCACCGCCAACAGCGGTGGTATTGTTCATGCGTTGGTGCCTGACGTCCGCCTCAATGGGCGTCGGGGTAAACGGGAAGCAGGAAGGCAGACTCCTCCGGAGCGCGCCCGGCCTGCGCTGCCCCCGCAACGGTCAGCGGACGGACACGATGCTGTGTCCCGCTTGTGCAAGCTGCCACTGGAGTTCTGCTCTGGGAAGGCCGCACAGGTTGCCTCCGCCAGCCCGGATACCGGCCAACAGGTGGTGCGTCGCGCAAGCGGTGCACCGTAAGGTTCGGGCCTGCGGGGAAGCGGGCACGAGCGACATCAGGGACCCACTCCATCATGGCCTTTC
>JBMSOD010000184.1:0-6523 GCA_049422085.1 Burkholderiaceae bacterium | reverse complement strand
CGCCTGAGGCCTGGAAGGCCTCAGGCAGGAGCAGGCTCAGGCACGCGCCGCAGCAGCGGCCGCCTCTGCGACTTCGGCAGCAAAGTCACTCTGCTTCTTTTCGATGCCCTCACCTACGACATACAGTGTAAAGCTGTGGACCCGGGCGCCCCGGGCCTTGAGCAGCTGCTCGATGGTCTGCTTGTCATCCTTGACGAAGGGCTGCCCGAGGAGAGTGACCTCCTTGAGTGCCTTCTGGACGGCACCTTCGACCATCTTGGCGACGATATCGGCCGGTTTGCCCGATTCCGCAGCCTTTTGCGCTGCAATCGAGCGCTCCTTCTCGATGTAGTCGGCGGGTACGCCCTTGGCGTCGAGTGCCTTGGGCTTGGAGGCCGCGATCTGCATGGCGAGGTCGCGGGCAAGGGTGTCATCGCCACCCTCGACATCGACCAGCACACCGATTTTCGAGCCTCCGTGAACATAGCTGGCTACCTTGCCGCCAGCGCCGATCCGCACGAAACGCCGGATGGTCATGTTCTCGCCGATTTTTCCGATCAGCGCCTTGCGACGCTCCTCGACCGTCTGACCTGCGATGGTCAGGGCGGACAGGGCCTCGACATCGGCCGGTGCGGCACTGGCAACCAGGCCTGCAAGCTCACGGGCAAAGGCGAGAAAGTCGTCGTTCTTGGCGACGAAGTCGGTCTCGCAGTTCAGTTCGATCATGGCGCCCACCTTGCCGTCGGTGGCCAGATGAACACCCACCACACCCTCGGCGGTGACCCGTGCCGCGGCCTTGTTGGCCTTGTTGCCGAGCTTGACGCGAAGGATCTCTTCGGCCTTGGCCAGGTCACCCTGAGCCTCGGTCAGCGCCTTCTTGCACTCCATCATGGGAGCATCGGTCTTCTCGCGCAGCTCCTTGACCATTGCTGCTGTGATTTCAGCCATCGCGGCCTCTCCTTCAGGAAGCTTCGGATTCGACTTCGACGAACTCTTCGCCCTCGACGCCCTTGACAACCTCATCGAGCGCGGCCGACTTGCCGGCGAGGACCGCGTCAGCGGCACCTTCGGCATACAGTTGGATCGCCTTGCCGGAGTCGTCGTTGCCAGGGATGACATAGTTGATGCCATCGGGCGAATGGTTGGTATCCACCACGCCGATCACCGGAATGCCGAGCTTGGTCGCTTCGGTGATCGCAATCTTGTGATAGCCCACGTCGATCACGAACAAGGCATCAGGCAAGCCGTTCATGTCCTTGATGCCACCGATCGATTTGCTGAGCTTCTCCATTTCGCGGGAGAAGAGCAGCGCCTCTTTCTTGGACATCCGCTCCAGGCCGCCTTCGGCGAGCGTGGCTTCCATGTCGCGCAGGCGCTTGATGGAGGTCTTGACGGTCTTGAAATTGGTGAGCATGCCACCGAGCCAGCGCTCGTCGACATAGGGCATGCCGGCACGTTGTGCCTGCGCAGCCACGATTTCGCGAGCCTGACGCTTGGTTCCAACGAAAAGCACCGTGCCGCGGTTGGCGGTCAGCTGGCGCATGTATTTCATGGCCTCCTGGTACATGACCAGGGTCTTTTCAAGGTTGATGATGTGGATCTTGTTGCGGTGTCCGAAGATGAACGGAGCCATCTTGGGGTTCCAGAACCGGGTCTGGTGACCGAAATGAACGCCCGCTTCGAGCATCTGACGCATGGTTGCCATTGCTGAACTCCTTCAGGGTTAAGGTTATGCGCATCGCGGTCGCCTCCGAACGCACGACCCTGGCCGGATCGTCTGATCTGGCTTGGATCGTGCGCACCCTCCGGAAGCGATGGGTCGGCCCACTCCCACTGGTTGCTAGTGACTCACTACTAGCTCCTGGTGGCGGGCCATGAGTGCGTGCGCGGGATATGCCTGAAGAACTTCCAGGCAAGCCTATAATCATAGCTTGAACAACAAGTTACCGGCAAGTCTGATGTCCCCCGTGATCAAGACCGATGCAGAAATCGAGGCCATGCGCCTGGCAGGCCGTCTGGCTGCCGAGGTGCTCGATTTCATTACCCCCCATGTCCGCCCCGGTGTCACCACGGGCCAGCTCGACACGCTGTGCCATCAGTACATGACCGAGGTGCAGGGCTGCATTCCGGCCCCCCTGAACTACGCGCCTCCCGGCTACCGCCCCTTTCCGAAGTCGATCTGTACTTCAGTCAACCATCAGGTATGCCACGGCATCCCCGGCGATCGCGTGCTCAAATCGGGCGATGTGGTCAATATCGACATCACGGTGATCAAGGACGGGTTTCATGGTGATACCAGTCGCATGTTCCATGTTGGCGAGCCGTCGGTTGCAGCGCGAAGGCTGAGTGAGGTCGCCTACGAATGCATGTGGCTTGGAATTGACCAGGTCCGACCGGGCGCCACCCTGGGCGATATCGGCCACGCGATCCAGACCCATGCAGAGGCCGCCGGCTTTTCGATCGTCCGGGAATTCTGTGGACATGGCATCGGTCAGCGCTTTCACGAGGATCCGCAGGTGCTGCACTACGGTCGTCCGGGGACAGGCCTGAGCCTGCAAGCCGGCATGATTTTCACCATCGAGCCGATGGTCAATGCAGGGCGACGCGAGGTCAAGGAGCTCGCCGATGGATGGACCATTGTCACCAAGGACCACAGCCTGTCGGCACAGTGGGAGCACACCATCCTGGTGACCCCCCAGGGGTATGAGGTGCTCACGGTCTCCGCAGGAACCCCTCCTCGCCCGTCTCCCCGGCATCCTGCCTGACCACCATCATGTCCGCGGCGGGCCTTTCCGATGCAGATGCGCGCAAGAATCTGCGTGCCGCGCGCGAGGCGGCCTATGAACAGTTCAGGTCCGCAGGAACCGTGGGGCGGCTGCACGAGACGCTCACCCGACTGAGCGACCAGGCAATCCGCAGGCTCTGGGAGAAGGCCTCACTCTCGGAAGACGCCTGCCTGGTCGCGGTTGGCGGATATGGGCGAGGCGAATTGCTTCCAGGATCCGATATCGACCTGCTGATTCTTGTTCCTGACGAGGTCAGCGACACCCTCAATGCCCGGGTCGAATCATTCATCGGGAGTTGCTGGGACCTCGGGCTCGAAATCGGGCAAAGCGTCCGTTCGGTCGAGCAGTGCCTGCAGGAATCCACCGCCGATGTCACCGTCCAGACCAGTCTGCTCGAGCGACGCTTCCTGTGCGGACAGCAAGGCCTGCATCACGACCTCGTGAACGCGCTGTCGGGTCACTTCGACGCACGGGCCTTTTTTCATGCCAAGGTTTTCGAGATGCGCCAAAGACATGCGCGTTACGAAGACTCACCCTACAGCCTTGAGCCCAATGTCAAGGAGAGCCCTGGTGGACTGCGCGATCTGCAGTCCATCCTCTGGGTGTGCCGTGCTGCAGGGCTGGGCGACAGCTGGCAACAACTCTCGCGTGCCGGGCTGATCAGTGCGGCCGAAGCGAGGCTGCTGGGGGCCAACCTCAGACGACTGCAAACCATCCGTGCACGACTGCACCTGGTGTCAAGGCGCCGGGAGGACCGTCTGGTCTTCGATCTGCAGGCGCCTCTGGCCCAGGCGAGTGGCATCGACGCCGCGGACGCAAGGCAGGCCTCGGAGCTGTTCATGCAGGGCTATTACCGAACAGCCAAGTCGGTCACCCAGCTCACCACCCTGATTCTTCAGGCTGTCGAAGCAGCGCTCTTTCCGGAGACGATTGGTCCGGGTGTCCCCCTGGATAGCGAGTTCATCATTCGTGGCGACCTGCTCGAAGCCCGCGATGAATCGCTCTTCGAGCGTGACCCGGGCGCGATCCTGCGTGCATTTCTGCGGGTGTGCGAACACCCCGAACTCAAAGGGATCACCAACCGCAGCCTGCGGGCGATCTGGCATGCGCGCAGGCACATGAATGCCGCATTCCGCAAGGATCCGGCACATCGCGCCACCTTTCTGAGCCTGCTGCAGCAGCCTCGAGGCATCACCCGGCAGTTGCGCCGGATGAACCAGTGGTCGATTCTCGGGCGTTATCTGCCCGCATTCCGACGGATCGTCGGGCGCATGCAGCACGACCTTTTTCATATCTACACGGTCGACCAGCACATCCTGACAGTGGTTCGGAATCTGCGCCGTTTCACGATGGCCGAACATGCTCATGAATATCCGTTCTGCAGCGAACTGATCTCCGCCTTTGACAAGCCCTGGCTGCTCGTCATTGCCGCGCTGTTCCATGACATTGCGAAAGGGCGCGGGGGCGATCACTCCACCCTAGGACGGGTCGATGCCCTGCGCTTCTGTCGCGATCATGGCATCGACGCGGCAGATGCCGATCTGGTGGGATTCCTTGTCGCCCAGCACCTGACCATGTCGCAAGTGGCCCAGAAACAGGACCTCTCCGACCCTGAGGTGATTCGCGCGTTTGCGAACATCGTCCAGAACGAGCGTCGCCTGACGGGTCTTTATCTGCTCACCGTGGCCGATATTCGCGGCACCTCGCCCAAGGTGTGGAACGCCTGGAAGGGCAAGCTCCTGGAAGACCTCTACCGCGCCACGCGGCGCGAACTTCGCGCGGTATCCGACGATGGCTCGGCCCTCAGTCTTCTGGACCGCCGAAAGCAGGAGGCGGTTCGCCTGCTCAACTTCATCGGGATCGATGCGCAGGCCTATCAGTCGTTCTGGGATCGACTGGATATCGCCTACTTTTTGCGTACCGACCCCCAGGACATTGCCTGGCAGACCCGTGTGATCTACCGACGGGCCGACGCTCTGGAACCACTGGTTCGAACGCGAATGTCCCCGTTCGGCGGCGGATTTCAGGTGGTGGCCTATCTGCCTGATCAGCCTGACCTGTTTGCAAGAATCTGCGGCTACTTCGATCGCAAGAACCTGTCGGTGCTCGATGCCAGGGTGCACACCACCCGCGATGGCAGGGCGCTGGACAGCTTTCTTGTCATTGACCCGAATCATGACGAGACCCGGGGCGATGGCAGCTATCGGGACATTCTCCAGCTTGTCGAAACCGAGCTTGCGCAGCGGCTGTCTGACCGCCCTGCCCTGGATGCCCCGGTCCGCGGGCGAAGCTCAAGGCGTTCGCGCACCTTCCCGATCAGCCCCAGGGTCGAGCTGAGACCGGACGAGCGAGGCCGGCATCATCTTCTTTCGATTGTTGCAAACGACCGGACCGGACTTCTGTACGCGATCGCGCGCGTTCTTGCCCAGCATGGACTCAACCTCCAGGCCGCCCGTGTCATGACGCTGGGCGACCGGGTTGAAGATGTCTTTCTGATTGACGGCCCCGCCTTGTCTCAAACGCGGGCGCAGCTGCAACTCGAAAACGATCTCCTTCAGGTCCTCTGAGGTTCAGGCCTCAGGCACGTCCACGCACGTCCCTCAAGTACGTCCCTCAAGTACGTCCCTCAAGGACGTCCTTCAAGCCCGCAGCTCAATCACGTCCTGCCAGCCAGGCCCTCAGGATGACGCACACCCGAGCCATGGCCAGATCGAGCGTGGCCCGGATTTCGGACATTGAGATCGCCTCCTGGCTCTGCCCCACTCCTGCGGCCGCATTGGCGACCACCGCCAGCGTGGCATAAGGGACCCCGAGCTCGCGCGCCAGCACCGCCTCAGGCATGCCGGTCATGCCGACCAGATCACAGCCATCCTGCCGCATTCTTCGGATCTCGGCCGCAGTTTCGAGGCGAGGGCCCTGCGTGCAGCCATAGGTCCCCCCCAAAATCAGTTTCTCGCCCACGGCAGCTGACCCCGCAACAATCTGCTGTCTAAGCGCCTCGTCATAGGGGCGGGTGAAGTCGACATGGGTCACCGGGTTATCGGGACCTTCAAAAAACGTGGAGGCCCGTCCGAAGGTGTAGTCGATCAACTGATCGGGCACCACGAGGGTTCCCGGGCCAAGATCGTTGCGAATTCCGCCGACGGCAGCGACGCTCAGGATCGCGTCGGCACCGACCTCATGAAGCGCCCAGAGGTTGGCGCGGTAGTTGATCTGATGAGGTGCGAGGGTATGTCCATAGCCGTGACGCGCCAGAAAGACCACCTCGCTCTCTCCCAGGACTCCGAAAGAAAGGGCACAGGAGGGGTCACCGAAGGGGGTGCGAACCACCTCGCGTCGAGTCAGCCTGAGTTGGGGAATCTGCCCAAGACCGCTCCCGCCAATGATGGCTTTCATGCAGTAGCGCCTCGATCGCGCGAGAGTCGCTTCAGGAATCCCTCGAATTCAGAGCCAACCTCGTGATGGCGCAAGCCGAGTTCGACGGTTGCCTGCAGATATCCGATCTTGGAGCCGCAGTCGTAGCGGACCCCATCGAAACGGTAGGCCAGCACAGGCTCATCCCGGATCAGCCGAGCAAGTGCATCGGTGAGCTGAAGCTCACCGCCTGCGCCAGGTTGAATCTCGGTCAGGTGTCTGAACACCAGCGGTGAAAGCACGTAACGCCCGACCACGGCGAGGGTCGAAGGCGCTTCTTCGGGACGCGGCTTTTCGACAATGCCATTGATCCGTTCCGTCCGCTCGCCCCAGGGGGAGCTTGA
>JBMSOD010000183.1:0-6566 GCA_049422085.1 Burkholderiaceae bacterium | reverse complement strand
TCGATACGCGCAGGGTCTGCCAGACCCACGCCCGCGTCCATGAGGGACTCGGCCAGGGTGCGTTGGTGGATACGCTCAAGCTCGGCAAGTTGGGACTTGCTGTTCACGCCCAGCGTTTCCCAGGCCGCATCGGGCTGGGCTGTGGCTACGGGCAGGCCTTCTGCCACCGCCATGGCCACGATGTCGGTGAGGTAGTACTCACCCTGGGCATTGTTGTTGGACAGCGCGGCCAGCCAGCGCCGAAGGGCCGGCGTGGGCGTGAGCAGAATGCCGGTGTTGCATTCGCGAATCAGTCGCTGGTCCGGACTGGCGTCTTTGTGTTCGACGATGGCCTGCACCTGGCCGGCCGGGTTGCGTACGATGCGCCCGTAGCCGGAGGGATCGGGCAGATCCACCGTGAGCAGGCCCAGAGCACCGCCTGCGCAGGCCT
This sequence comes from Burkholderiaceae bacterium, assembly GCA_049422085.1. Lineage (GTDB taxonomy): Bacteria > Pseudomonadota > Gammaproteobacteria > Burkholderiales > Burkholderiaceae_E > UBA4615. Next base: position 6,136 of record JBMSOD010000183.1, on the reverse strand, counting down.
GCTTCAGGCGCTCCAGGGTGCTGCTGCGGGTCAGCGGAACATCTCCATAGAGCACCAGCGTGGGGACGGAATCGTCGAGCAGCGGCAGCGCCTGCATGACGGCATGACCCGTGCCGAGCTGCGGGGATTGGAGCGCCCAGCCAAGCGCGGGGTCAGGAAAAGCCGCGCGGACCGTTTCAGCCCCGTGGCCATGAACCACCACGGTCCGGGAGGGGACTAGACTGGCGGACAGATCAAGAACCCAGCCCAGCATGGGGCGGCCTGCAATCCGGTGCAGCACCTTGGGCTGGTCCGACCTCATGCGCTTGCCCATGCCTGCGGCGAGTATCACGATATTCATTCGAAAAGTGTACATGGCCTCGTCTCTGAAGACTGTGCTGTCCTTGGCGCTCCTGCTCGGTGTGTTGTCGGGCTGCGCCACATTCGGCCGCTGGGGCTATGAAACCCTGCCCACATGGATGATGTGGCGCATCCAGACCTACCTCGATCTGCAGGGTGAGCCGCGGGCGCTGGCAAGCCGTCATCTCGATGCACTGCATCAGTGGCATCAGTCCACGCAGCTCGCTCCCCTGGCCTCGATGCTCAGGACGACCCGAAAACAGGTGGAAGCGGGCCGGATTGATGCCGCGATGATCCGGGAGACCCGCGAGACCCTGGCCGACGGACTGGCCCCGCTGCTCGATCAGGCGGCGCCGCGGATTGCGGAAGTGGTCCTGCTGCTCGAAAGCTCGCAACTGACCCGCATGCGTCGAGAGTTCGAGAAGGACAACGAGAAGCTCAGGCGCGAGCGGCTGCAGGGCAGTGCGGCCGAGCGGGCCGAGGCGCGAAGCAAGCGTTACATTGATCGAGCCGAGTTCTTTCTGGGCGACCTGAGCGCCGCGCAGCGTCAGTTGATCCGAGATCGCAGCAGCCGGTGGCCCCCGGTGGAGCAGCAATGGTACGAGCAGAGGCTGGCCCGTCAGCAGGAACTGCTGACCTTGCTCGAGCGGCTGCGCACCGAGCGCCCTGCCTTGCCGGTGGCGTCTCGGCTGATGCGAGAGCACCTGAATCGCTACCTGCAATGGCGAGAGGGTGCCGAGCGCGAGGGCGCCGCGGCATCCATGGCCGCAGGGGATGCGCTACTGATCGAATTGCTGGCCGGCAGCACGTCAAAGCAGAAGCGCCATCTGCTGGAGCGTTTCGACGACTGGATCAGTACGCTGGACCGACTGGCAGGTCAGCGTCCCGGCTGAACGCCTGTCTTCAGCCCAGGGTGTAATGCAGCACCAGAGCAAGCCCTGCCAGGACTGCGCCTGCCCAAAGCACTCGTCGGGTGCGGCGCTGTTCGGCAACCAGTTGTTGCATCAGGGGCATCCATTCGGGCGTGGCAGAGGGCTCGGCTGCCCGCTGCAAGGCCTTGTGGGCCAGTCGGGGCACTGACGGTAAAAGCTGTGCCCACTGCCCCGCTTCCTGACCCAGGCGATCGACCAGGCCCCGCCAACCCACCTGCTCGTTCATCCATCGCTCGAGGATCGGTTTGGCGGTGACCCAAAGATCCAGGTCGGGGTCCAGTTGACGGCCCAGGCCTTCGATGTTCAGCAGGGTTTTCTGAAGCAGCACGAGCTGTGGCTGGATCTCGACATTGAAGCGTCGTGAGGCCTGGAACAGGCGCATCAGCACCAGGCCCAGCGAGATCTCCTTGAGCGGTCTGTCGAAGAAGGGCTCGCAGACCGCGCGGATCGCGCCTTCAAGAGACTCCACCCGCGTACTGGCGGGCACCCAGCCCGACTCCACATGCAGCTCGGCCACGCGGCGATAGTCCCGCCTGAAAAAGGCCAGGAAATTCTGGGCGAGATAGTTCTTGTCGAAATCGGACAGCGTGCCCACGATGCCGAAATCCAGCGCGATATAGCGGTTGAAGTCCTCGCCCGAATCGCCCACCAGAATGTTGCCCGGATGCATGTCGGCATGAAAAAAACCATGCCGGAAGACCTGGGTGAAAAAGATCTCCACACCTTCGCGCGAGAGCCGGCCCAGATCGATGCCCGCCTCGCGCATGCGATCCATGCGGCCGATCGGAATGCCGCGCACCCGCTCCATCACGATGACATTGGTGGCGCAGAAATCCCAGTACATCTCGGGGATCTTGAGCAGCCGGGAGTCGCTGAAATTGCGTCGCAGCTGGTTGGCGTTGGCCGCTTCGCGGATCAGGTCGAGCTCGTCATGCAGGTAGTGATTGAACTCCTCAATCACCTCCAGGGGCCGCAGGCGCCGTGCATCCGCAGACAGGCGTACGGCAAGCTGGCCTGCCGTACGCAGCAGACCCAGGTCCTTGTCGATGACCGAGGCCATGCCCGGACGCAGCACCTTGACCGCCACTTCAGTGCCGTCATGCAGCACCGCAAAGTGCACCTGGGCGATCGAGGCCGAGGCCACCGGTGTGTGCTCGAAGTGCGCAAAGACCTGATCAAGTTTGCGACCCAGGCCCCGCTCGATTTCGGCCACCGCCAGGGCAGAATCGAAGGGAGGCACATCGTCCTGCAGTCGGGCCAGTTCGTCGGCCACATCGGTGGGAAGCAGATCGCGTCGGGTAGAAAGCACCTGACCGAACTTCACGAAGATCGGACCCAGCGCCTCGAGGGCCTGACGCAGACGCGCTCCGCGGGGTTCGTCGAGTCGGCGCCCGAAGCGCAGCACCCGCCCCAGACCGAGCAGCCAGCGCGAGCCCAGGGTGGCCTGTGCGCCCTCCAGGGCGATGTCGTCCAGACCAAAGCGCCAGGAGACATTCAGGATGCGGATCAGGCGCAGCAGCCGCATCTCAGGATCCGCCGCTGTTTGAGGGCTCGAGCGGCCTCGCGACAACCTGGATGTCAATGCCCCCAAGGGATCCAGGCACTTCTTCGCGAGGCGGCCGGTCCATCACCGGATCGACATCGAAGGCGATATCGCCTTCGGCCATGGGTTCACCGGTGGCCTGCAGTCCCTGAAAGTCAAACAGGCCGCGGTCCATCAGATGTGAAGGCACCACGCGCGACAGTGAGGCGAAGATGTTGTCGACCCGACCCGGATGACGGCGCTCCCATTCGCGCAGCATGGCCTTGGCTTCCTTGCGCTTGAGGTTCTCCTGCGAGCCACACAGCGTGCATGGAATGATCGGAAAGGCTTTCCACTCGGCATAGGCCTCGAGATCGGACTCGCGCACATAAGCCAGCGGCCGGATCACCATGTGCCGGCCGTCATCGGACACCAGTTTGGGCGGCATGGATTTGAGCTTGCCGCCGTGAAAGAGGTTGAGAAAAAAGGTCTCGAGAATGTCGTCGCGATGATGACCCAGGGCGATGCGGGTGGCCCCCAGCTCGTCAGCCACCCGATACAGGATGCCCCTTCGAAGGCGGGAGCACAGCGAGCACATCGTTCTGCCCTCTGGGATCACCCGTTTGACGATGCTGTAGGTATCCTGGTTTTCGATGTGGAAGGGCACATCGATGGCGCGCAGGTAATCGGGCAGGACATGCTCCGGGAACCCGGGCTGCTTCTGATCGAGATTGACCGCGACGATGTCGAACGGCACTGGTGCCCTTGAGCGCAGGGTGAGCAGCAGATCAAGCAGGGCATAGCTGTCCTTGCCGCCCGACAGGCAGACCATCACCCTGTCGCCAGCGCCGATCATGTTGAAGTCGGCGATCGCCTCACCCATCTGGCGGCACAGGCGCTTGTGCAGCTTGTTGCGCTCGAAGGCGAGCTTCTGGGCGGCGCGCGCGTCCATCAGTGCATACCCCGTTCAACGACCAGGCCCACCGCACTGCAATCCTCGAACGCGGTGAACTTGGAGATTCGGATGCGAGCCCCCTGAACATCGGGCAGCTCCAGAATCCGGGCGAGCACCCGATCGGCGAATGTCTCGAGTAACTGGATGTGGCCCGAGGCAGCCACTGCGAGGACTGCTGCGCGCACGGCCTGATAATCGAAGACCTCGTCCAGGCGGTCATTCCTCGGCGTAAACCGCGCCGCGTTCACTCGAACTTCGAGATCCACCTGCAGCGGCTGGGTCCGGCCTTTCTCGTGTTCGAACACGCCAATGCGGGCATCCAGGCGCTGGCCCTGAAGGAACACCGTCTGAAAGGCGGTGACAGGCGCGGCTGCCGGGGCACCTGCGTTGGTGTCGGTGAGGGTGCTTGTGGCTTCAGGAGTACCGGGAACATCGGAGGCAGCCCGCACGCGCGCCTGACCTTGTGCTGCATTCGATGCATCTGGCGCGGGGGCCAGCGGCATGAGGCTGACATCCCGCGGCAGCGGGCGGATGTGCTGACCACCATCGACCACCAGCACCGACCCGGTCATTGACCGGTTTGCGATCGCAAAGCAGACCGCTGCGATCACATCCTCGGGATCACTGCAGCGTCCGAGCGGTGAGTGCTGGGCGTGGGCGCGCGCGAATTCATCGCCTTCCTGAAGGTAACTGGGCAGGGTCAGGCCAGGGGCGACGCCCACCACCCGAACCCGAGGCGCCAGGGCCTGAGCAAGCATGGTGTTCGCTGCTGCAAGACCGGCTTTGGTCATGCTGTACGAGAGGAAATCCGGGTTATAGCCGTACAGCTTCTGGTCAAGCAGATTCACGACCACGCCGTCCAGGGGCATGCCGTCCAGGGGCGCAGGCCCGGCGTTCTCGAGCAGCAAGCGGTGCAGTTCACGCGCGAGCAGCACGGGTGCGGCCAGATTGGGCACCATGTGCTCGAGGAACGAAGTCTGGCTGAAGTCGGCCGCATCGTCGAAGACAAAGCGTGATGCGTTGTTGACCAGGGCCTGCACCGGGCCGAGCATCCGGGTCAGCTCGGGCAGCAGGGCCAGCACTTGAGACTCCTGGGCGAGGTCCGCCTTCAGGGCGACGGCACGTCGCCCCAGAGACTGGATCTCGGCCACCGTGCTCTGCGCCTCCTGCTCCGAAGTGGCGTAATGCACCCCGAGATCCCAACCCTGTCGAGCGAGCGCGAGCGCAATGCCGCGCCCGAGCCGCTTGCCGGCGCCTGTGACCAGCGCGACCCGCGCAGCGCCGTGCGGTGATCGGCCCTGACCGGCCGAGCTCGCACCGGCACCGACCTGCGGTGAGGTGGACGCGATCGCGCTTGAGGGGTCTTCGGAAACGCTCGACATGGTGCGCGAGTGTACCTGCCACAATGTCGTCCATGGTCTTGCCTCAGCCCAATGCCGCGACCGCAGCGGCCCTGCCTGTACCTGATATCGCAGATCAGGCCCGCAGCGATGCCCTGGCCAGGCGCGTCGCAACGCGGATCGCCGACTCGGGCGGTTGGATCGCCTTCGATTGCTGGATGGACATGGTCCTGTACACGCCGGGGCTGGGCTATTACAGCGGACCTCGGTCGCCCCTGGGCGCGCGGGGGGATTTTGTCACCGCTCCCGAGTTGTCACCGCTCTTTGGGCGCGCGGTCGCGCAGCAGGTGGCCGAATGGCTGAGGGCGGTGGCACCCGAGGGGCCCTGGCGGGTCCTGGAATTCGGTGCCGGTTCGGGTGCGCTCGCGGCCAGCCTGCTGCCGGCCCTGGCCGAGGCCGGAACGCCGCTCGACGACTATGCCGTGATGGAGGTGTCGGGCCTGCTGCGGTCACAACAGGCTGCGACGATCCAGGAAAGCGCCCCGGATGCGCGACAGGTTGTGCGCTGGCTGGATGCACTGCCGGATTGTTTTTCGGGGGTGATCATCGCCAATGAAGTGCTCGATGCGATGCCGGTCAGGCTCTTTGAACGCGCAGGCCCACGATGGCAGGAGCTTGGCGTGGCGAGCGATCCACGGGGTGAGCCGGTGCTGGCCCCCATGCCCGCGGGCCATGAACGCCGCATGCCGGGCGCCCTGCCCGATCCTGCCTTGTTTGCGGAGGGCTATCGCCTGGAGATGGCGGAGCAGGCCCGCGACTGGGTGGCCGGCCTGGGCAAGGTTCTGCACCGGGGGGCGGTGCTGATGTTCGACTACGGGTTTCCGGCCCACGAGCTCTTTCATCCACAGCGGGTGGGGGGCACGCTGATGGCGCACTATCGTCACCGGGCACACACGGATCTGCTTGCGCGGCCCGGGCTTCAGGACATCACGGCCCATGTCGACTTCAGTGCCGTCGAGCAGGCCGTCGCCGTCGCAGTCGGCGTTGT
>JBMSOD010000182.1:0-6596 GCA_049422085.1 Burkholderiaceae bacterium | reverse complement strand
CTGCAGCCTTCTGGCCGCGTCCGGTGATCGTGCGACTGTCCGACTTCAAGTCCAATGAATATCGCAAGCTGATTGGCGGGACGCGTTACGAACCTGAAGAAGAGAACCCGATGCTGGGGTTCCGTGGCGCGTCGCGCTATGTGTCGGAAGGCTTCGCCGAGTGCTTCGAAATGGAGTGCAGGGCCTTGCGCAAGGTGCGCGAGACCATGGGGCTGACCAATGTGGAGGTGATGGTGCCCTTCGTACGGACCGTGAGCGAAGGCAAGCGAGTGGTCGATCTGCTGGCGAAATTCGGTCTCACTCGGGGTTCGGGGGCCAATGAAAGCGGTGAGGGCGGACTCAAGCTGATCATGATGTGCGAGATCCCGTCCAATGCCATCCTGGCCGAACAGTTCCTCGAGCATTTCGACGGCTTTTCGATTGGCTCCAACGACCTGACCCAGCTCACCCTTGGGCTGGACCGCGATTCCGGTCTGGTGGCCGAGGGCTTCGACGAGCGCGACCCGGCAGTGAAGGCCCTGCTGGAGAGGGCAATTCAGGCCTGCCGCAAGGCCGGAAAATACGTCGGCATCTGCGGGCAGGGGCCTTCTGACCATCCGGATCTGGCCGAGTGGCTCACGGCGCAGGGGATTTCTTCGATCTCGCTCAACCCCGATACCGTCATCGACACCTGGCAGCGGCTTGCCGGCAAGGTGCGGGACTGACACCGGACCCGGGTCATGAGCGCCAGTCTGCTGACCCATGAATCGATTGCGCGTCTGAGGCCGCATCCGCCTTTCGATGCAATGAGCGACCAGGATCTGGTGGCTCTGGTTCAGGCGAGCGAGCTGGTGTATCTGTCGCCCGGGCAGGTTCTGATCGAGCCCCAGGACGGTCCGCCGACCGTCTGCTGGATCGTTCGCGACGGCGTCCTGACGCAGACAGACCTGCAGGGCCGACTGAGCTCGGTCTGGACTACGGGCGATGCGCTGCCGGTTGGGGCTCTGCTTGCGGGGCGCCCGGTCAGCGCCGTCGTCCGGGCGCAAGGAGATGTCTTCTGCTGGCGGTTTCCTGGAGAGGTCTTCCACGGGCTGATTGCCCGAAGCGACCCGTTCAGACAGTACTGTCAGGGACGCCTCGCCCAATTGAACGCGGCCTCCCGCGAAGCCCTGCGAACCGAGCTCGCGCGCCGGGTGGCACAGGAAAGGCTGATGGAGCAGCCAGTGAGCGACCTGGTCAGGCGGGCGCCGGTGCAGGTCCCCATCGCCACCCCGCTTGAAACCGTGTTCAGACTGATGGAGCGCGAGCGGGTCGGTTCGGTCATCGTGGGCGAAGCTGCGGGCATCTTTACCCGACAGGATGTGATTGCACGGGTTGCGCTTGCCGGGCTGAACCTGCAGACCCCAGTTGAGCAGGTGATGTCCGCACCCTTGATTACGCTCGATGCCTCGGCTTCGGTGGCCGAAGCCATGCTCGCCATGGCGACCCATGGCATCCGCCATCTGGCGCTGCAAAAGGGCGGCGATGGCGAGCTCGTCGGTGTTGTCACCGAGCGCGATCTTCTGGCCCTGCAGCGCCAGGGGCTGACCAGTCTTTCCGTGGGCATCCGCAAGGCGCAAGACCTGCAGGACCTCATCATTGCGGCCCGGGATATTCGCGAATGGGCTGGCTTGCTGGTGGCGCAGGGCGTCCGTCCTGCTTTCATGACCGCGCTGATCAGCCGGCTCAACGACCAGCTCACACGGCGCATCCTGACGCTTCGAGCGCAGGCCTCGCAACTGCCTCTTGAGCAGGCCTGCTGGCTAGCCTTGGGCAGTGAGGGGCGCGAAGAGCAGACCATCGCCACCGATCAGGACAATGCGCTCATCCTGCCTGAAGGTGGCGCGGGCCGCCCTGTCGCCGATTGGCTCGCATTTGCCCAGGCAGCGAATGAAGACCTTGCGCGCTGCGGTTATCCCTTGTGCAAGGGCGGCGTGATGGCAGGCAATCCGCGGTGGTGCCTTGATCTGGCGCAATGGATGGAACGGTTTTCCGAATGGATCGATCAGGGCAGTCCATCCTCGTTACTCAATGCCTCCATCTTTTTTGATTTCAGGCCACTGGATGGTGATGCGTCGCTTGCTCAGCGACTGCGGACCGAGGTTCAGGAGCGTGCCCGCAAGACGCCGCGCTTTCTCAAGCAGATGAGTGACAACGCGCTTCGCAATGGCCCCCCGTCGGGGGTGGTCGGCAGTGCCCTGGCCCACTGGCTTGCCGGATCAGACGGCGAGGTGGTCGATCTGAAGCTGCACGGCACCATGCCTCTTGTTGAAGGCGTGCGGGTGTTGGCGCTTGCGCAGGGCATTGAAGCGACCGGAACAGAGGCACGTCTGAGCGCTCTTGCGGCTGCAGGTCGGATCGAAGCTTCCGAGCAGGCCGCCTGGGCAGATGCCTTTGAGTTTTTTCAGACCCTCAGGCTGCGCAGTCAGCAGCAGAAGCAGTCGGATCGACCAGCGAATTGTCTGCGCATGGGCGAACTCTCTGCGATCGATCAGCGCGCATTGCGCGAAAGCTGGCGGCAGTTGCGGCGATTGCAGCAGCGCCTGGCGCTGGATTTTCCGGGATGAGTCCAGGCGCCTTCGGGGTGTCACGCTGGGGACAGCGTCTCGCTCAATGGTCAGATCACGTACTTCACCGGACGCGCCGGCCGTCGCAGCGCATGGAGCGATGGATTGTGCTCGATTGCGAAACCAGCGGGCTCGACCCGAACCGCGATCGCCTGCTTTCAATTGGTGCGGTTGCCATGGTTGGGGGCGCGATCCGTCTGGGTGACCGCTTCGAACGCCTCGTCAGGCCGGCCGCCCCGTCAAGTGTCTCCAATGTCCTGGTCCATGGGCTGGGGCACCTGGCTCAAGTGCACGCCGATCCGCCAGACATCGTTCTGTCCGACTGGGAATCATGGGTCGGGGATTCTCCCTGCATGGCCTATCACGCCCGATTCGACCGCAGGGTGCTCGAGCGGGCCATCGGAATGACGCTGGGGCGATCACTGCCCAGACAGTGGCTGGATCTCGCGGAACTCGGACCGGCAATCGACCCGAAAGCGGGCGCGACCGCCCTGGATGACTGGCTCCTTCGCTATGACATCCGCGTCAGTCCGCGTCACCATGCCAGTGCCGACGCGCTCGCGACGGCCATGCTTCTCCAGCGATGGCTGGCCGCGCTTCCGCCTGCCGAACGTCACTTCAGTGCATTGCGGCACAGGGCGCGACATCGGCGTTATCTGGGCGGCTGATCAACGTCCCGAACGGGGTGTGGTCTTGAGGATTCGCTGCTTCTCGCGCTGCCACTCGCGTTCTTTTTCAGCCTCGCGCTTGTCATGCTGCTTCTTGCCCTTGGCCAGGCCGATCTCGAGCTTGATGCGGCCGGCCTTGTAGTGCAGATCGAGCGGCACGAGGGTGTAGCCGGCACGCTCGACCTTTCCGATCAGCCGGGCGATTTCAGGGGCATTGAGAAGGCACTTGCGGGTTCGGATCGGGTCGGGACGCACATGGGTCGAAGCCGCGGTGAGCGGGGTGATATGCGAGCCGAACAAAAAAATCTCGGGCCCGCGGACCAGCACATAGGCTTCCTTGAGGTGAACCCTGCCGGCACGGATGGCCTTGACCTCCCAGCCCTCAAGAACCAGCCCCGCTTCAAAGCGCTCTTCAATGAAGTAGTCGTGAAAAGCCTTGCGGTTGTCGACGATGCTCATGGGCGGGCCGGTAGAATTGGCGAAGTCTAACAGCCCCTCCTTCATGTCTACCGTCAGCAAATCAGTTCTGGTGCCCTACAGCGCCCAGCGCATGTTCGATCTGGTCGAACGAGTCGAAGACTATCCCGGGTTTCTCCCCTGGTGCGCGGGCTCGAGTGTGTCCGAGCGCAGCGGAACCGGCATGACGGCCACGGTGCAGATCGACTTCAAGGGCTTACGACAGAGCTTTACGACCACGAATGTTCACGAGCCGGGCCGACAGATCGACATGCGCCTGAAGGAGGGCCCGTTTTCGCGGCTTCAGGGCACCTGGCGCTTTATCCCGCTGCGCGAGGACGCCTGCAAGGTGTCCTTCGAGCTCGACTATGCGTTCGCGGGAGGGCTGATTTCGCGCCTGCTCGCCCCCGTCTTTGATCAGATCGCGGGCAGCATGGTGGACGCGTTCGTCAAGCGCGCGGACCAGCTTCATGGCTGAGAGGGCGAGCGGGCTCGACGAGACCGCCGCCTCCCATGCCCCTGATACCTCGGTGGCGATTCAGGTCGAAGTGGTGTGCCTGCGTGATGGCAAGCTCGAGCATGTTGCGCTCCGTTTAGCCCCGGGCTGCCGGGTGGCCGACGCCCTCGTCGGCCTGCTGTCGCCGGCCGAATTGAACAGGCTTCAAGCGATTGACGAACTCGCGGCAGCCGACTGGGCGCAGGCCGAACTGACCGCTGCGATTTTTGGCCAGCGTGCCCGCACCGGCGATCTCCTGAGGGCTCACGACCGGATCGAGCTGCTGCCCGGCTTGCAGGTCGATCCCAAGCTTGCCCGACAGCGGCGTGCCGAACACCGGCGACGCGAAAAGGGTGAAAGGCGCTGGGCACCGGATCGCCGGCCTCAATCGGTATAATCCGCTTTTGCGCCGAGAGGGGCCCATGCGACTGGCCAAGAAAGCACTGACGTTTGATGACGTCCTGCTCGTTCCCGCGTACTCCGATATCCTCCCCCGCGATACCTCGCTTGCCACAAGGCTGACCCGCGGCATCGCGCTCAATATCCCTCTGGTTTCTGCAGCCATGGATACGGTCACGGAATCGCGCCTTGCGATTGCCATGGCGGCCGAGGGCGGGATCGGGATCATCCACAAGAACCTGCAGCCCGCCGAACAGGCGCGCGAGGTGGCCCGGGTCAAGCGCTTTGAATCCGGCATCGTGCGTGATCCCATCACGGTGACCCCCGACATGCCTGTCCGGGAGGTGCTCGAGATCACGCGACAGCACCGGATTTCCGGGCTGCCTGTGGTGCGCGGCAAGGAGGTGGTGGGTATCGTCACCAATCGCGACCTGCGGTTTGAAACCCGACTCGATCTGCCTGTGTCATCGATCATGACGCCTCAGTCGCGCCTGGTCACGGTTCGCGAAGGTGCGCCACTCGACGAGGCCAAGGCCCTCATGCACCAGCATCGGCTGGAGCGGGTCCTGGTGGTCGATGAGGCCTTCACACTGCGCGGGCTGATCACGGTCAAGGACATCCTCAAGTCCACCGAGCATCCATTTGCCAGCAAGGATGAGTTCGGCAAGTTGAGGGTCGGCGCGGCCGTCGGCGTAGGTCCAGATGCCGATGAGCGCATCGAGGCGCTGGTCCGTGCCGGGGTCGATGTGCTGGTGGTGGACACCGCCCACGGCCACACGCGCGGCGTGATTGATCGTGTCCGCTGGATCAAGCAGCATCATCCGCAAGTACAGGTCATTGGCGGCAACATCGCCACGGCCGAGGCCGCGCGTGCGCTGGCCGATGCGGGTGCCGATGGCGTCAAGGTCGGGATTGGGCCAGGTTCCATCTGCACCACCCGGATCGTGGCCGGGGTGGGCGTGCCCCAGATTACGGCGATCAGCGAAGTGGCCAGTGCCCTTGACGGCAGCGGCATCCCACTGATTGCCGACGGCGGCATCCGTTATTCGGGCGACGTGGCCAAGGCTTTGGCCGCGGGGGCCTACAGCGTCATGATGGGCTCGATGTTTGCCGGCACCGAAGAGGCGCCTGGCGAGGTCATCCTGTATCAGGGTCGTTCGTACAAGAGCTACCGTGGCATGGGCTCGCTCGGAGCCATGGCCGATGGCGCGGCCGACCGCTACTTCCAGGACTCCTCCGCCAATGTCGACAAGCTCGTACCCGAAGGCATTGAGGGGCGGGTGCCTTACAAGGGCTCGGTACTGTCGATCCTGTATCAGCTGTGCGGTGGGGTGCGGGCGAGCATGGGGTATTGCGGCTGCGCCAGCATCGATGAGATGAGAACCCGCCCGCAGTTTGTGGAGATCACCTCGGCTGGCATGCGCGAATCTCACGTCCACGATGTGCAGATCACCAAAGAAGCCCCCAACTATCACATTGACTGAACCTCCAGCCCATGAACTCTCGCGCCCATGTTGTGCTCGCGGCCGGCCTTGCAGGGCTCTTGCTGGCTGCCGGTCTGATTGGGCTCGGCGCCTTGCTGTCCGGTGGGCTTCAGCGCTTCAAGGCGACCGAGCGCACGGTGGAGGTCAAGGGCCTGGCCGAACGCGAAGTGCCAGCCAATCTGGCGATCTGGGGCATTCAGCATGTTGATGCGGACAATGAACTCGCTGCGCTTTATGCACGCTTCGAATCGCGAAACGCGGCGATTCAGAGCTTTCTGAAGGCGCAAGGCTTTGATGAAGCCGAGATCACGGTCTCGCCCCCGGCGGTCACGGACCGACAGGCCCGTGATTATGGCGATCAGAACGTCAAGCTGCGCTACTCAGGCCGCTCTTCGGTCACGGTGTACACGCCCAAGGTGGATGCGGTGCGAAAGGCCTTGGGAGCCCTGGGCGAGCTGGGCAAACAGGGGGTTGCCGTGTCTGGAGATGGCCCGTCCATTCAATACGT